>JALEGX010000016.1 GCA_022763485.1 Paracoccaceae bacterium
CCGGGCCCAACGGATCACAGGGCATTCGCAGAATGCAGTGGGATCGGGCGGGAGCCCTCTGTTTCCGCTAGACCACGGTGGCCGAGGTGATGACCGCCGGAATGGGCACCTGCCAGGGACCTTCGGGTCCATGCGCGGTGCGCACCCGCTGCGCAACGTCGCTGCGGATCGCCTCCAGCGCCGCCGGGGGCTGGCCCTGCAACAGCGCCCGGCCGCGCACTGTCCCTTCAGCAAAGAGCGTGACCGGGGCATCCGGGGTCTCAATGGTCCAGGTGCTGTCGACCACCTGCTGCGCCATCCGGGTAAAGCCCGTCCGTTCCAGCACCGGGCCCACGATCAGCGGGTCGGCATAGTCATGCAGTCCCGGCCCGGGCGGCAGCTGCACCCGTGGATCGCCGCAGCGTGCCACCGCTTCGAACACATAGCCCAGGGCCGTCGGGCGGGTTGGCGCATGCCAGATGGAAAACGCCAGCCTGCCCCCCGGACGCAGCACCCGGGCGACCTCGGTCAGCACCTGCACCGCATCGGGCACATGCAGCAGCCCAAACCCGATGGTCACCGCATCAAAACGGGCCGCATCAAAACGCAGCTCCATCGCGTCGCCTTCGACAAACTCCACCCCCGGCGCGCGGGCACGGGCCAGCTCCAGCATCGCCGGAGAAAAATCCAGACCGATCACCTTGGCCCCTGCCGTTCGCAGTCCTGCGGCCACGATGCCCTGCCCGCAGCAGAGGTCCAGCGCCTGCGTGTCCGGCCCCGCGCCGACCGCCTGCACCATCGCGGGCACAGCTTGTTCGGACGCCGCGGCGAAGCCGTCGGCATAGTTGCGTGCGACATCGGCATCGGCCCAGCCCTGCCGCTCCATCTCGGCGAATTCCCTATAGGTCGTTCTTGGCATCCCCGTTCCCCCCTTTGCGGTAAGAATAACACGAACGCGCCCCAGAATCCCGCTTGCGTCCCGGGCGCCTTCACGCTTGTCTGTGCGCCAAACAGGCGAGGGATCAGGAGAAAGAGCATGTATCAGACCTTTGACGTGACCGCGCGCCCCGATCAGGGGCCACCGCGGCTGCACGCCTTGCGGGGCGAACTGACCCGCGAGGGGCTGGACGGGTTCCTGGTCCCGCGCGCAGATGTCCACCAGGGGGAGTATGTGGCCGCCCGCGATGAACGGCTGAGCTGGCTGACCGGGTTTACCGGTTCTGCCGGGTTCTGCGTGGTGCTTCAGGACAAGGCAGGCGTTTTTATCGACGGGCGCTATCGCACCCAGGTCAAACGGCAGGTCGCGGATGTCTACACGCCGGTGCCCTGGCCCGAAACAGGGCTGGCGGACTGGCTGCGGTCCGAGCTGCCTGACGGAGGGCGCGTCGGTTTTGATCCCCTGTTGCATACGGTGGCGCAGATCCGGCAGGCGCGGGCCGCGCTGGATGGGTCCGGGATTGAGCTGCGGCCTTCGGACAATCTGGTGGACCGGGTCTGGACCGATCAGCCCGCCGCGCCCCTGAACCCCGTGCAATCGCATCCAGCGGACTACGCTGGCGAGGCGGCGGCGGCGAAATGCGCCCGGCTGGCCGAAGACCTGCGCGAGGCCGGGCAAAGCTCGGCCGTGATCACCCTGCCCGATTCCGTCATGTGGCTGCTGAACATCCGGGGCGCGGACATCCCGCGCAATCCCATCGCCCAGGGTTTTGCCATCCTGCATGACAGCGGTGCGGTGGACCTGTTCATGGATGCGCGCAAGTTGAACGGGCTGGACGGACCGCTGGGCGAAACGGTTTCCCTGCACGCGCCCGAACACTTTCTGGATCACGTCGCCGCGCTGCCGGGCCCTGTGCGGCTGGATCACAGCAGCGCGCCCTATCGTCTGGCCGAACTGCTGGGCGACCGTGCGGTCAATGGGGCCGATCCCTGTTCGCTGCCCAAGGCGCGCAAGAACCCGGCCGAGATCAAGGGCAGCGCCGCCGCCCATCTGCGCGACGGGGCCGCCGTCTGTGAAACGCTGGCCTGGCTGGACGCACAGCCCGCAGGCACGGTGACCGAGATTGACGTGGTGAAACAGCTGGAGGCCTTCCGCGCGCAGGACCCCGCGCTGCGCGACATCAGCTTCGAAACCATCTCGGGCACCGGCCCCAATGGCGCGGTCATGCATTACCGCGTGACCGAAGAAAGCGACACCACGCTGGAGGATGGCCACCTTCTGGTGCTGGACAGCGGCGGGCAGTATCTGGATGGAACCACCGACATCACCCGAACCATCGCCATCGGCACCCCCGGCCAACAGGAGCGCGACGCCTTCACCCGCGTGTTGCAGGGGATGATCGCCATGTCCCGTCTGCGTTGGCCCAAGGGGCTGGCCGGTCGCGATATCGAAGCCATCGGGCGCATGCCCCTGTGGCTGGCCGGACAGGACTTCAACCACGGGCTGGGCCACGGCGTGGGCGCATATCTGAGCGTTCATGAAGGTCCCCAACGGCTGAGCCGGATGTCGGACGTGCCTTTGGAACCCGGCATGATCCTGTCCAATGAACCGGGCTATTACCGCGAAGGGGCCTTTGGCATCCGGATCGAGAACCTGCTGGTGGTCATTCCAGCACCGGATCTGGACACCGCAGATCCCGAGCGCGACATGCTGAGCTGGCGCACCCTGACCTTTGCCCCGATCGACCGGCGGCTGGTCGTGGCTGAGATGCTGACTCAGGCCGAACGCGACTGGCTGAACGCCTATCATGCGGAGGTCGCGGAAAAAATCGGTCCGCGACTGGGCAAAGAGGCGAAACTGTGGTTGGATGCCGCAACAGCCCCGTTTTGACACGGGGCTGTTACATGTGGAGGTCAAGCACCACGCGACAGAAGAGAATTGATAGGGGAATCGAGACATGAGCGACCACATTCGCATCCGCAAGGCTACCGGTGTCTGGTCCGTCCGTTCGGGCGGTGCAGTGCTGGGTGAAAGCAGAAACGCCTTGGAACTGAGCGAAGGGGACCTGCCGCCGGTGATCTATTTCCCGCGCGAAGACATCGCGACGGCCCTGCTGGACCGCACCGACAAGACCACCCATTGCCCGCACAAGGGCGATGCCAGCTATTTCTCCATCGTGAACAAGTCTTCGGTGACCGAAAACGCGGTCTGGAGCTACGAAAACCCGCTGGAGGCCGTGGCCGAAATCAAGGACCACCTGGCCTTTGTGCTCAGCGAGTCGGTCAAGGTCGAACAGATCTGAGCCTCCCCGATTTGGAGGTGTGGCGGGAGGGCAAGTGCCCTCCCGTTTTCTTTTGTACCAACACTCTTGCCCGCGCTTGCGAACGGTGGACGGCTCGGCCAATCTGCGCCGAGCCCGCAAGGAGACTGATCGACCGTGTCCAAATCTCTGCCCCCGTTCCAGACCGTTACAACCGGGCTTGTCGTGGCCGTTGTCGGCTTCTTCAGCTCTTTTCCGATCTTGCTGCAGGGGCTGAACGCCATGCAGGCCGATGCCGCCCAATCGGCGGCGGGGCTGATGGCCGCTGCAATCTCCATGGGGCTGGCCGGGATCGTGCTCAGCCTTTGGCGGCGGGAACCGGTCAGCGTGGCCTGGTCCACACCGGGTGTGGCCCTGCTTGCGGTCAGCGCAGCCCCGGAAAGCGGCTTTGCCGGGGCGGTCGGCGCGTTCCTGTTTGCCGGGCTGCTGACGGTGATTGCCGGGCTCTGGAAACCGCTCAGCCGTCTGGCCGCGGCCATTCCGGCCAGCATCGCCCAGGCCATGCTTGCGGGGGTGCTGCTGTCGCTCTGTCTGGTGCCGTTCCGGGCGCTGGCCGAAGCCCCTGCGCAGGCAGCACCGATCATCCTGACCTGGTTCATCGCCGGTCGGGTCAACCGTCTGGCCGCCGTTCCAGCCGCCGTCATCGCGGCGGCCATCGTGATCTATGTCGATGCCGGGTCCCAGCTGCAAGGCAGCCCTCAATGGATCAGCCCCCCGGTCTGGGTCACACCCAGCTTTTCGCTGAGCACCCTTGTGGGCATCGGCGTGCCGCTCTTCATCGTCACCATGGCAACACAGAACATTCCCGGCGTCGCGGTGATGCGCAGCTATGGCTATGGCGAACGCTCCGGCCCGCTGGTCGCTGCGGTTGGCGGTTTCAGCGTGTTGAGCGCGCCCCTGGGGGCCCCTGCCACCTGTCTGGCGGCCATCACCGCCGCGATGTGCGCCAATGAAGACTCCCACCCCGACCCGCGTCAGCGGTATTGGACCGCCGTCTTTGCCGGTGGGTTCTACTGCCTGCTGGGGTTGTTTTCAGCGGTAATCACCGGCTTTGTCGCCTTTGCCCCGCCGTTAGTTGTGGGCACGCTGGCCGGTGTTGCACTGCTGGGGGTGCTGGGCAATTCCGCTGCTGCCGCCTTTGAACAGCCTCAGGATCGCGAAGCCGCAGTCATGACGTTTCTGATCACCGCGTCGGGTGTGACCATTCTGGGCATGGGCGGCGCGGTCTGGGGCCTGCTGGCAGGCTGCGCCATTCACATCTTCAACACCAGGCTGCGCCGCTGATCAGCTGTGCTCCTCGGCAGCGGTTGCGGCAAGGGCGCGGTTGTAGGCTTTGAGCGCATCCACATGGTAGAGCGCCCCGATCACCTCGGGCGTGTCTGCCCCGTCTTCGTGAATGACAACCGGCAGGAACGGCAGGTCGGCCCTGTCGAAGATCGGCATTGCCGCCTCCAGGGTTGAGGACGCCTGAATGCACAAGCCGTCCTCGACCAGCGGCTCGCACTCTTCGACCGGCGCACACCGGGGGGTCCCAAGCGGACGCATCACCGCCCCTGCCCGCAGCATGGCCAGCAGATAAGCCTGCGGTCCGGCGGCGCAGTGGATGTCACGTTTTTCCAGCTGTGTCAGGAAGAACGAGCGATCCACAAGGCGGGATGCCAACGCGGTTGAGATGGAGACCGACACCATGACGGCCAGGCCGATCTGCCAATCCCCCGTCAGCTCAAACACGATCAACGTTGTGGAGATCGGCGCGCCCAGCACTGCGGCGGCCACCGCCCCCATCCCGGCAAAGGCGTAAAGCGTATGGGTGCCCGACACATCCGGCAGCACACCCGTGGCGATCCAGCCGAAGGCCAGCCCGGTCAGCGCGCCGATCATCAGCGACGGGGAAAAGACCCCGCCCCCCATGCGTCCGCCCATGGTGATGGCCCCGGCAGCGGTCTTGACGATGGCAAACAGGATCGCCTGCGACAGCACCAGCGTGCCCGACAGCGCCAGAAGCGTCGTCTCATAACCAACCCCGATGATATGGGGGAACGGGATGGCAATGCAGCCCAGCAGAAATCCCGCCACGGCCGGACGGCTCCACCTGGGCATCGACAGCGTGTTCTGCACATGGGTGCCAAAGGCATCCGCCCAGAAGATCGACTTCATCCAGATCACCGCAACAAGACCACAGATCACGCCCAGCAACAGAAAGGCCGGAAGTTCCACATAGAATTGCAGCGCACCGGGGGTGGTCAGGGTGAACTCGGTGACATCGCCATAGGCCAGACGGTTGATCACGGTGCCTGCAACCGAGGCCACAACAATGGGCGCAAAGGCGTGCACCGCGAAGTGGCGCAACACCACCTCCAGCGCAAAAAGCGCCCCGGCAATCGGCGCGTTGAATGAGGCCGACACCGCCGCCGCCACGGCGCAGCCCAACAGGTCCCGCCCAGTGATCCCGTCGGCGTGGATCCGGTTGGACACCCAGGTCGAGATCACCCCGGCCATATGCACAACAGGTCCTTCGCGCCCGGTGGACCCGCCCAGCGACAATGTCAGGAAGGACGCCGCGGCAGAGGCCAGCCCCTCCTTTACCTCAACCCGGCCATCGGTCAACGCCGCCCCCTCGATCACGTCAGCAACAGAGCGCACGCGCCCGTCCGGGGTAAAGCGGTCCAGGATCAGGCCCACGATCAGCCCGCCCACCGTCGGAATGATCAGGAACCAGTACCAGCTGAGCGAGTCGACCAGCGAATGCAGGAAATGGACGTCATGAACCCCATAGGCCCAGGCCTGCAACGCGGTGATCCCCATGCGGAAAAACAGCGCCGCGAACCCGGCGCCGATGCCAATGGCCAGCGCGATGAACCAGAACTGGATCTGGCTTGGGCCACGGTGCAGCAGCACGCGCCATGCATCGCGAAGCTGGGTTGAGGCCTGCGCCAGCTGGGTTGCAAGGAATTGCCGCGTTGAATTTGCCATCTATGGGTCCGAAGCTCTTTCTTCCTTCTTATGCCCTTTGGCACAGACAGGAAAACCGATTTGCCCGGAGATCACGCAAATTTGGCGGGAAGGACGGGTCCTTTCCCAATGCGCTCACCCATCCAACAGTGAGCGCGCCGCAGCGCGGGCCTCTTCGGTGATCGTGTCCCCCGACACCATGCGGGCGATCTCATCCACGCGTTCGGCCAGGTCCAGGGGCACGACAGAGGACAGCGTGATCTCATTCACCACGGCCTTCTGCACCCGCCAGTGGTGGGCCCCACGCGCCGCAACCTGCGGTGAATGCGTGACCACCAGCACTTGCCCGCCATTGGACAGCGCCGCCAAACGACGGCCAACCGCGTCTGCTGTCGCCCCGCCAACACCCCGGTCGATCTCGTCGAAAATCAGCGTTTTGCCGCGCTCATCGCCCCGCAGGCACACTTTGAGCGCCAGCAGGAAACGGCTCAGCTCGCCGCCGGACGCGATCTTGTTCAACGGCCCCGACGGGGCGCCCGGGTTGGTGGCGACCGTAAAGGCCACCTGATCCGTACCCTCCGGTCCCGGCTCGGCATCGGTGATCTCGGTGCAGAAAACCGCGCGCTCCATCTTCAGCGGCGCAAGCTCTTTCATCACCGCCTGATCCAACCGCTCCGCAGCGGTGCGACGCTTCGCACTCAACACCGCGGCCGCAGCCTCGAACTCGGCACCTGCGGCTTTCAGGTCCGCCTCTAGCTGCGCCAGATTCGCGTCCCCTGCATCCAAGGAGGCCAGACGCTCGCGCAGGCGGTCCGCCAGACCGGCCAGATCATCGGCCAGAACATCATGTTTGCGGGCCAGCGCGCGAATGGCGAACAGGCGTTCCTCGGTCGCTTCCAGCTCGGCCGGGTTGAACTCCAGCGCGTCCAGACAACGGGCCACGCCATCCTGCGCCTCGCCCAGCTCGATCTGTGCCCGGTTCAGGGCTTCCAGCGGTTCGGTCAGCATGTCGTCCGCCTGGTCGCTGACGCCATCCAGCCAACGCACCGCTTCGCTCATCGCGCCTTCGGCGGCCTGGCCACCCAGCAGTTCCAGCGCGCGGGCTACGTCATCGCGAATTTTCTCGGCCGCCTGCATCTGCCGACGGCGTGCGTCCAATGCGGCGTCTTCCCCCGGCTCGGGGCTGAGCTTGTCCAGCTCTGCCACCGCGTGACGCAGGAATTCCTCCTCGGTGCGGATCGCCTCCAGCGCGTCGCGGGTGCGCTCGACCTCTCGCCGCAGCGCGGACTGCGCCCGCCAGGCCGCTTTGACGGCCTCCAGTTCGGCTTGGGTTTCGGCAAAACTGTCCAGCAGGATGCGGTGCCCCTTGGGGTCCAGCAGACCGCGATCATCATGCTGGCCGTGCAGCTCGATCAGTGTTTCGGACAGCTGGCGCAGCACTTCACCGGAACACCGCCGGTCATTGACCCATGCGGTTTTACGGCCCTCGGCAGTATTGACCCGCCGCAGCAACAGCGTGTCGGCCTGCGGCAGGCCGGCCTCTTCCAACACCAGATGCGCGGGGTGATCGGCAGGCAAGTCGAATTCGGCGGTGACCTCACCCTGGGCTGCGCCCTGACGGACCAGATCGGCCCTGCCCCGCCAGCCCAGGACAAACCCCAGACTGTCCAGCAGGATCGATTTGCCCGCGCCGGTTTCGCCGGTCAGAACATTCAGCCCGGGCTGAAAGCTCAATTCCAGATGATCGATGATCAGCAGATCCCGGATTTCCAGAGCCAGAAGCATAGCAGTTTCCGTCAGTCGCGCGTTTGAACGCCGTCCATCGTCAGAGCCACTTGCCCTTGACCATCTGACGGTAAATTTTGCTCAGCCAGTTGTTGCCACGATCCTTGAGCTTCAGCCCCTGGCTGGTCAGCAGTTTGTAGCTGTCTTCGTACCATTCTGTGGACTGGAAGTTATAGCCCAGAATTGCGCCTGCGGTCTGTGCCTCATCGGTCAGGCCAAGCGACAGATACGCTTCGACCAGACGGTGCAGCGCTTCGGCTGTGTGGGTGGTCGTCTGGAAATCTTCGACAACCACCCGGAAACGGTTGATCGCAGCGGTGTAGTGTTCCCGGCGCAGGTAGTAACGGCCGATTTCCATTTCCTTGGCGGCCAGGTGGTCAAACGCCAGGTCAAACTTCAGGATCGCAGAGCTGGCATATTCGCTGTCCGGATAGATCTCGATCACCTTGCGCAGCGATTGCAGTGCCTGGAACGTCAGCCCCTGATCGCGGCCGACTTCGTCAATCTGGTCATAGTAGCTGAGCGCCAGAAGGTATTGCGCATAAGCCGCGTCTTCGTCGGTCGGGTAGAAATCGATGAAACGCTGCGCGGCAGCGCGGCTGTTTTCATAGTCCGACCCGGCATGGAAGGCATAGGCCTGCATGATCAACGCGCGCTTGGCCCAGCTGGAATAGGGGTAAAGGCGTTCGATTTCAGAGAAATAGAAGGCCGCTTCCTCAGTTTGCGACCGCGACAGTTCAAACTCGCCACGTTCGAAAATCTGCTCCGCCGTGTACTGTTCCAGCGCAATGGACCGGTCAACGTTGGAAGACCCCCCGCTGCACCCGGCCAGGGCAGCCGTCAGAAGAAGAACGCCAAGTGCTTTCGCGCCAGATCTACTGCGGACCATGATCGAATATCCTCACCTTGCACCGGAAGTTAAACACGGATGCAGTCGGTCTAGCACATTCATTTCCGGTGCAAAACGCTTTAACGACCTAGAAAGCTCAGATGAGCGTCTTTCCCTCATGCGCCTTCGAAGTCGCTCAGGCCACGTGCCGTGCTTCGGCCGGGATTTCGGACCAGACCAGCCCCTCGCCCGGCAGCAGCGCTGCTGTTTCCGAGTCGCATTCCACCAGTTCAACCGCGCCCGGTGTATCAAAGAGAGCGCGCAGCAATGTATTGGTCAGCGCATGACCCGCGCGTTCGCCCACGTAGTGCCCCAGGATCGGACAACCAGCCAAGGCCAGATCCCCCAGCGCGTCCAGCATCTTGTGACGGACGGCTTCATCTGCATGACGCAGACCACCGGGGCTCAGCACCTCTTCGCCATCCACGACAACCGCATTTTCAAGGGTCCCGCCCAGGGCCAGCCCGTTGGCACGCATGTGATCCACATCCGCCTGACGGCAGAAGGTGCGGCTATCGCAAAGCTCACGGGCAAAGGTGCCATTGCGCATGTCCAGCGTCTTGCTCTGCTTACCGATTGCGGCGTCGGCGAAATCGATATGGAACTCGATCTCCAACCGGTCCGCCGGGCCGATGGTGGCCTTGGCGTCGCCATTTTCAACAGTCACGGTCTTCAGCACCTTCAGGGCCTTGACCGGGGTGGACAGGCGGCGCAGTCCACGCGCCATGATCGCCCGTACAAACGGAACCGAAGATCCATCTACGATCGGCACTTCGGGGCCGTCGATTTCGATCAGAGCGTTGTGCACACCACAGCCGGCCAGCGCAGCCATGATATGTTCAACTGTCGAAACAGAGACGCCCATGCGGTTGATCAGTCGGGTGCACAGAGGGGTGCGCTCTACCAGGTCCCAGCGTGCGGGAACCAGCGTGTCGCCCAAGGCGATGTCGGTCCGACGAAAGACAATCCCGAAATTGGCAGCAGCGGGACGGAGCACCATCCGAACCGGTTTGCCCGAGTGCAGGCCAACGCCGTCGAATACGATCGAACCTTTAAGCGTATTTTGCAAGATGAGCCTCGTTCCCCAATGTCCGGCATCCCCAGCACCGTGTTGGCGCAAGAGGTAACGATGGAAGCGGCTCGGCTCAACTCAATCTTTGCAACGCAATGAAACATACATGTAACAGATCGGCAAAACATCGCCTATTACCTGTTACATAGCTGATCTTAAACGAAAAAGAGCCGCCCGAAGGCGGCTCTTTCACGTCACATTGTGACTATATCAGTTCGCCTGACGACGCAGGAAAGCGGGAATTTCGATCCGGTCCTGGTCCGGGTTCTGCGCCTGCTGCGGCTGTGCCGCGACGTCACTTTGCGGCATCTGCTGAGGTGCGGACTGCTGCGCGGGCGTGTCGCCAGCATGGCCAGTCATACGGTGGATCAGCGAATTCAGGCCGAAACGCCCACCGCCACCCTGTGCCGCTGCGGGCTGCTGTTGCTGTTGCTGCGGCGGTTCAGGCGCGCGCACCGGCTGCGGTGCGGCCTGACCACGCTGCGGTGCCGGGGCTGCGCGCTGCGCTGCGGCCTGCAGGCGCACGATGGCTTCCGGAGACGGCGTGCCCGGTGCGGGCGGCTTCGGCGCAACAAAGGCGGCCGGTGCATCCTCTACGGCGTCTGCCTGCGGCTCGAACGCGGGAACGGCGGGCTGATAGGCCGGCGGCGGCAGGCCATCATCGTCCAGCAGTTCCGGCTCTTCAAAGATGTCCTCGGCCTGCTCTTGCGCGGCCACATCCTCGATCCCCATGCCTTCAAACAGCGACGGCTCCTGAACCTGCTCAGCAGCGGGGGCCGCAGCGGCGGGGGCAACAGGAGCGGCCTCAGGCGCGCTGGCGACAACCGGCTCGTTCAGCTCCAGCGGGGCCGGACGCTCTTCTGCGGCAATGGTCTTCTTCAGCGGCGCAGCCATCGGGCGGCGCGGAACCGGGATATCGGTCTGCACGTCGGTGGCGTCGATGCCGGTTGCAACAACGGAAACCCGCATGCCGCCTTCCATGGCGGTGTCCAGGGTCGAACCCACGATGATGTTCGCATCCGGATCGACCTGCTCGCGAATGCAGTTCGCAGCTTCGTCCAGTTCGAACAGGGTCAGGTCGTGACCACCGGTGATGTTGATCAGGACGCCCTTCGCACCGCGCAGGCTGATCTCATCCAGCAGCGGGTTGGCGATGGCCTTCTCGGCCGCCTGGATGGCGCGATCTTCGCCCTCGGCCTCGCCGGTGCCCATCATCGCCTTGCCCATCTCATCCATCACGGCGCGCACGTCCGCAAAGTCGAGGTTGATCAGGCCCGGACGGACCATCAGGTCGGTCACACCCTTCACACCCTGATACAGCACGTCGTCTGCCATGCTGAAGGCTTCGGTGAAGGTGGTCTTTTCGTTGGCCAGACGGAACAGGTTTTGGTTCGGGATGATGATCAGCGTGTCGACCACCTTCTGCAGAGCCTCAACACCGTCTTCTGCCTGGCGCATGCGCTTGGCGCCTTCGAACTGGAACGGCTTGGTGACAACACCAACCGTCAGAACACCCAGTTCACGCGCAGCCTGTGCGATGATTGGCGCTGCACCGGTTCCGGTACCGCCGCCCATGCCGGCCGTGATGAAGCACATGTGCGATCCGGCCAGATGGTCCACGATCTGCTCAATGCTTTCTTCTGCTGCTGCCGAACCGACCGACGGGCGCGCACCTGCACCCAGGCCTTCGGTCACCTTGACACCAAGCTGTACACGGCTGGGGGCCGAGCTTTGCTGCAGCGCCTGCGCATCCGTGTTGGCAACGACGAAATCGACGCCGTCCAGTTCCTTGGCAATCATGTTGTTGACAGCGTTCCCGCCAGCCCCACCGACGCCGAATACGGTGATCCGGGGTTTCAAGTCATCCTGACCGGGCATCGAAAGGTTCAATGTCATGCTCTGTCCGCCTGTTTCCGCTTAACGTTGTTCACCTGTCACAGCAGGCGTTTTTTCAATCCTATCCACAGCAACCTTACCTTGCAGCGGGACTCCCGTCACCCAAAAAAGCGAATTTGCCCACAAAATATGGCCCCCAAAGGCCAGTTTTTCGCGGGATTTCGCCGATTTGAGCAGATTTTGGGGTTTAGACCAGATTATCCACAACGCACAAGAGCAATCCACTGCCTTGGGCTGTGGATAAAATGAAAGACTCGCCAAACACGTGGCTAATCTTTTGTTGTCTTGTGCAGGTCCTGCCCGGCCCTGAATGCGCAGTTTTTGTTTTTGCGTCTTCCTTCAATCTAGGAGCAAACGGGGGCCCTGTCATCCCAAAAAGCACCGGGCCACCGCGAATTGCCAACGCGATTTACCAGTTGTCGCGGAACCATTTCACCGCGCGGCGCAGCGATCTGGCCGGGTAGCGATCAACCGGAATTTCGAAATCCCACCATTCGTCCTGGGGGTGGGCAGCAAACAGGCTCAACCCGACGGCCGAGGCGAAGCCCGGTCCGGTCGCCGATTGCGGCAGCCCATGAACCCGCAGAGGCCGTCCCAGGCGCACCTGATGCCCCAGAATGCGGCTGGCCAATCCGTCGAGCCCCATGATCTGCGACGATCCGCCGGTCAGCACGATCTGCTGGCTGGGCAGATGTTCGAACCCGGCGGCATCCAGACGCGCGCGGACCTCTTCCAGGATCTCTTCGACCCGTGGCCGCATGATGCCGATCAGCTCCGCCCGGCTGACGCTGCGCCGGTCATGTTCCCAGTCACCGGTGTCCCCGCCAATGTCGATCATGTCCCGGTCATCCGCGCCGGTTGCATGGACGCCACCACAGAAGGTCTTGATCCGTTCGGCATTTGCCATCGGGACACTCAGCCCCATGGAGATGTCCGAAGTAATGTGATCGCCGCCCATGCGCACACTGTCCGCATAGATCATGTGTTTCTTCATGAAGATCGAGATCGAAGTGGCCCCGCCCCCCATATCGATACAGGCCGCGCCAAGCTCCTGTTCATCTTCGACCAGCGCGGAAATGCCGGAGGCATAGGCCGACGACGCAATCCCCGCCAGTTCCAGATCACAGCGCTTGATACAATGCACCAGGTTCTGCACCGTCGGCGCATCCACGGTCAGCATATGCATATCCACCGCCAGGGACTGACCCAACTGGCCCCGCGGATCGGCCAGGCCCGAGCGATTGTCCAAGGCGAAATTGACCGGCTGCGCGTGCAGCACTTCGCGTCCGCCCCCGTAGTCCGGCACATCACAGGCCGACATCACGCGCGCAATCTCACTTTCGGTGACCAGCTGGCCTTCCAGCTCGACCGTGGCGTCCAGCCCATAGGAGCGCGGGTTCGCACCGGAAAAACAGGCGATCACGTGGTCGACGCGGACTTCGGCCATCTTCTGTGCGGCCTGCAACGCGGTGCGGATGGCCCGCTCCGTCTCCTGCATGGCGCTGATCTCACCAAATTGGACCCCGCGCGACCGCGTGGTGGCCGCCCCCACAACGCGAAACCCGGTCTGGCCGGCCATGGATCCGATGGAATTGTCGTCGCTCAGTCGCCCGGTGCCGTCAAACCGCAGCACAAGGCATGCGATCTTCGAACTCCCGACATCCAGAATTGCCACCACCCCACGTTGCAGCGCCTGCCTGCGCATCTGCCGCATCGCCCGCTGAGACTGATACAGATCTGTCATCTTACTGCCCGCTTCCGTTTATTTGTCTTATGCGCCACCATTCTTCGACGGCGTTCGGGTTCATTCTTATTGTTGGTCTTTGTGCCAGCCGCAGGTCCACTGCGGCCACATCCCGCTCCAGCAGGTCCAGCACCTCATTCACGGCCAGCACCCGCTCCAGCGCCTGAACCGCCCGTTCCGGCGGCAGATGGATCCGCTGCCCACGGTCCAACACCAGATCCCAGCGGCGCGCGCCGATCCGCTCCAGCCCACGCACCCGGCTCCACAGCGGCTGTGCCGTTGCCAGCAGCGTCAGGGCCTCTTCGACATGCGCGTTTGCCCCTGCCCCGGCAATCACCGGCAGGTCGGCCCGCTCCTGACGGGTCGGCAGACCGTCCACCCGCGTCCCGGTCCGATCCAGCAGCTCGACCCCATCGGGGGATCGCCAGACCACGGCGGGAATACGCTCTTCGACGTCAACTTGCAGAACCCCGCCCGGACGGATCCGGACAGAGGCCACCTTGACCGGGTCCAGCCCCACGATCACATCGCGGATCTGGTCCACGTCCAGATCAAAGGAGCTGACCGGGAAATCGATTGGCACCACTTCGCGGATATCTTCGGACAGGTGCTCCCCTGCCCCGTCGATGGCCATCATGTTGACCATGAATTCGGGACGCTCCTGAATCGAGGCCCGCATTTCATCCACGAACAGGTTGAACGCGTCGCGGCGCTGCTCGTTGGCAAAGAAGGCACTGGCCGCGGCCAGTGTTACGCAAAACGGCACACCGATCCGCAGCCCCAGACGAATGCCGGGCGTCAGCATCCAGCGTTGCATACGGTACTTCAAGCGGGACGGTGCAGGATCCACCACCCCTTGCGGCTTGCGGGCTCGGGGGGCCAGCTTGCCGATCAGCGATCGCATGACGCGTCCTCCACCATCCAGGCGCAGAGCTGACCGAATGTCATGTCCAGCGCGCCCGCCTGTTCAGGCACCAACGACGTGGGCGTCATGCCCGGCTGGGTGTTCGTTTCCAGCAGAAAGAGGCCCGCGGCCCCTTTTGCCTCGTCCCAGCGGAAGTCCGTGCGGGTAACCCCGCGACAGCCAAGCACCTGATGCGCCTTCAGCGCATATTCAAGACAGAGGTCGAAAATCTCGGCCGGGATATTGGCCGGAATTTCGTGCCGCGATCCACCGGGCTTGTACTTTGCGTCATAGTCGTACCAGCCGTCGGTGATGATGTCGGTCACTGTCACGGCGCGGTCGCCGATCACGGTTGTCGTCAACTCGCGTCCCGGCACATATTGCTCGACCATCACCTCGGCCGGCATCGCATCATCCAGCTTCAGCGGCCCGTTGGCGCTTTCCTGAACGATGTAGATCCCGACACTGGATCCTTCGTTGTTCGGCTTCACCACATAGGGCGGGGCCAGAAGATGCTCGGCCTGCACGGCCTCTTTGGGCGCGATCAGGCTTTCGACAACCGGCAGGCCGGCATTGCGGTAGGCCTCTTTCGATTTCTGTTTGTCCATGGCCAGCGCAGAGGCCAGCACCCCGGAATGGGTATAGGGAATGCGCATCCATTCAAGGAGACCCTGAACGCATCCGTCCTCACCCCAACGACCGTGGAGCGCGTTGAAAACCACATCCGGTTTGATTTCGACAAGACGTGCACAAAGATCCGGACCCGCGTCCAGTTCCACCACGTCATACCCCTCGCCCCTCAGCGCGGCGGCGCATTCACGCCCGCTGGACAATGACACCTCGCGTTCGGCAGAGGGGCCGCCCATTAGTACCGCCACTTTGGGGAGTCTGCTGCTCGACTGACCCACAACAAGTGCCTCAATATATCGGGGCGTTTTCACCCCTTGTTTCCAGGCTCAAAGCCCAGTTTTTCGACCCGATTTCTTCGGGCTACCTTGACCAATTACCGGTCACAGTCGTTCGCGCATCGCGCCGCTGCCGACCCGTTCGATTTCTTCGTCCGACCCTGAAGTTTCGCCCTGTTCTGCCTGTTCTTGGGCGTCTTCTAGGGAATTATTCGGCCAGCGGATCACCGACCCGCATGATTTCCCACTCTAGCGTTATGCCGCTTTGTTCGTAAACCTTTTTTCGCACGTCTTCCCCCAAACCCTCCAGATCTGCGGCGGTTGCGCCACCGGCGTTGATCATGAAATTCGAGTGTTTTTCGCTCATCTGAGCGCCCCCCCGGCGGGCCCCGCGCATCCCGGCATTGTCGATGACCTTCCACGCCTTCAGGTCGTGCACGTCATCTGCGCGCCCTGTTGAGGAAAAGCCCGCCGGATTGCGAAAGGTCGACCCCGCGCTGCGCTCTTTGGTGGGTTGGGTTTCGTCACGCTTGGCCAGTTGCGCCTGCATCCGCGCGTGCAGGTCTTCGGGATCGCCAGCCGGGCCGCGCAGGCGGGCCGAGACCAGAACCGCGCCCTCGGGCATGTCCGTCTGGCGATAGCGGAAGTTCAGCTCATCACCGCTGATTTCGCGCAGTTCTCCGGACCGCGTCACGATTTGCGCCGACAGGAAAGCATCGGCGGTATAGCTGCCGTAGCAGCCCGCGTTCATGCGAACGGCGCCGCCGATGGACCCCGGAATGGTGCGCAGAAAGGTCAGGTCGATCCCCGCGTCCGCAGCCTTGCGCGCCACATGCGCATCCAACGCCGCAGCGCCGGCCACCACGGTATCGCCCTCGATCTCGATACTGTTGAAGCCACGGCCCAAACGAACCACCAAGGCCCGGATCCCCCCGTCACGCACGATCAGGTTCGACCCTACGCCCATCGGGAACACCGTCACACCGGCCTCCAACTGACGCATCACATCGCACAGATCCTGCACGTCGGCGGGCTGAAACAGCGCATCGGCCGGCCCGCCTACCCGCAGCCATGTCAGACCGGACAGGTCCCGCCCGGCGGTCAAAGTACCACGCGTAGTGATCTGGTCCCAGTTCATCCCCACGGCACTCACAGCGTTTTGCGACCGCTCAGGGCGCGCCCGCCCAGCGTGCCCATCACCACCGCGAACAGCGCCGGGAACACACCGCCGGTCAACCATGCCAGCAGCGCAAAGGCCCCTTCTTCTGCGCCGTCTTCGACAGCGGCCAGACGGATGATCAGGTAGAGAGAGGCCAGGATCAGCACGCCCGGCAGGATCCACAGCGCCTTTCCGGTCAGGAACTTCCCGGCCAGCAGCCCCGCGATTGCGCCCACGATTACGGCCGCAACAGGGCCGAGGGTCAGTGTGGTGAACAGATCCATGCAGGTCTCCGATCCGGGTAATAAATGGATATCAGCCGCGTTCTAGACCCGCTGGCACAGGCTTGTCCAGTTCTGGCCGGGACGTCTGAGCAACCATATGCCATCAGCCGTCCTGTTGCCGGGCCTTGCGCCGCTTTCCCACCCAAAACGCGGTCAGCGCGCCAAGCAGAAGCCCCGCCCCGACCGGTGCAAGGATCATCATGCCAAACAGGAAATGCGCCAGCGCATCCCAACCGTCCTTGGCCCGCGCCTGAAAGAGGATCAGGCCGAACACCAGCAGATCGGCTACCACCAAAGCTGCCACAACCCGCGCAAGACCCTTGCGGCACATCAGATGCCCGACACCCCAGCCCACGGCAGCAAAAACAGCCATCACCAGATATGCCATGATCCCGGCCTAGCCTTTGCCGAACCGGCCGCGCAGCCACCGGGTCAGGTAGATGACCGGCCAGCGCAACATGCTCATCCCCGCCGCTAGAATGGCCATGCCCCACCAGGGCCCGTTCTCATAGGTGACAAAGCCAAGGATCGGGATCCCCACCGCAATCAGCACATAAGCGCGGGTCCAGTGGTTGTCCCGGCTGGGCGTCATCGCCAGCACGTTGGCCACAACGGCCCACAGGCAGGCCAGCATCAAGGACAGCGTCATTGCGGTCTCCCTTTCATCATCAGCCCCAGAACACGGCACCGGCCAGCGCCGCCAGCGACAGAACCAGCCCCACCACAGGCACCGCCATCGGCACCCGGAACGGGGCCTCGGGCGCGCGGCGTTTCTGCAAGATCAAGGCCAGGTTCACCAGAACGAAAACAGACAGCAGGATCGAGGACGTCACCTCGGCCAACTGGGCCACGGGTACAAATAGCGCTGCCAGGATCACCGCCGCGCCCAGCAGACCGGTCGCCAGAACCGGCGTTCCAAAACGCGGATGGGCCTGCCGGAACACCGACAGCGCGCCGTTGCGTTTGCCCAGACCGTAGAGCACGCGACTGGCCATGACGATCTGCGCCAGCACGCCATTGAGCGCCGCAAAGACCGCGATGGCAGACAGAAAAGCCGCATTGCCGCCGCGGGTCGTCTCCCACACCAGCGCCAGCGGACTGCGCGACGCCGCAAGACCCTCTATCGGAACGGAGCGCACGGCCGCCCAGGCCACAAGCGCATAGAGGCCGGAGGTCACAACAAGCGAGATCAGGATGGCACGCGGCAGCGTGCGTTCCGGATTGGACACTTCCTCGGCCATGTTGACGATGTCTTCGAAGCCGATGAAAGCGAAAAACGCCAGAACCGCGCCCAGGCCGATCCCGGCCCAGGGGATGCTGGTCGATGCCACCCACTCGGCACTGGCGGGCGCCGACAATCCGGCCCAGATCACCAGCAGAAGGCCGATCAGCTCGATCAACGTGAAGATGGCCGCCAGTGCCAGGCTTTCCAGCACGCCGAAGATGGCCACCATTGTCAGCAGAACGCCCAGCATCAGCACACCCAGCCAGGGCTCAATCGCAATGGTGTTGGTCAGATAGCCAACCCCGCCCCGCAGAACGGCCCCCGCGGACACTGTGCCCGCAGCCACGATGGCCAGCCCGACAATCACCGCAAACAGCTGACTGTTCAGCCCCTGCCCCACATAAGCGGCCTCCCCTGCCGCTTCGGGCAGACGGGTGGAGAATTCGGAATAGCTGAGCGCGGTCGGGGCGGCGATGATCCCGGCCAGCAGGAAGGCAAAGGGGGCATGGATGCCCGCATCCGCGGCAACCGCCCCCACCAGAACATAGATGCCAGCGCCGACCATGACACCGACGCCATAGGCGGTCAGCAGTCCAAGTCCGATCCTGCGGTTCAGCGCTTGCGTCATGTTCCCTGTCTTACCTCACGTGTTGAAACCCCGTCAGCCGTCCTGGCCCAGTCTGGCAGGCAGCGCATTGGCCCAGGCGCTGATCGTACCGGCGCCAAGGCAGACAACCATGTCGCCCGGCCGGGTCTGTTCCCGCACCAGCCGCTCCAGATCCGCCTCATCCAGCAGCGCCCGCGCGTGGCGGTGGCCATGACGGATCAGACCCGCCACAAGATCATCGCGCGATGCGCCCGGAATCGGATCTTCACCAGCCGAGAAGACGTCCGCAATGGCGACCACATCGGCCTCATTGAAACAGCCGCAGAAATCATCAAACAGATCCGACAGGCGGGTATAGCGGTGTGGTTGGTGAACCGCGATCACCCGGCCCTCGCTGGCCTGACGCGCGGCTTTCAGCACGGCGGCGATTTCGACCGGGTGGTGGCCGTAGTCGTCGATGATGGTCACACCATCGACCTCGCCCACCTTGGTGAACCGCCTATTGACGCCGCCAAAGGCCGCGAGCGCGGCGCGGATCTCATCCGCTTTCATGCCCAGATGCCGGGCCACGGCAACCGCGCTCAGCGCGTTGGAAACGTTGTGATCTCCAGGCATCGGCAAGGTGCAGCCTTCGATCACCATGTCTTCGTTCTGCAGCACGATGTCAAAATGCGCCACGCCCGCCTTGTAGGTCAGGTTGGTGGCGCGCACATCGGCCTGGGCGTTGAACCCGTAAGTAACGATGCGGCGGTCGGTGATGCGGCCCACCAACGCCTGAACCTCGGCATGGTCGGTGCAGCAGACCGCGATCCCGTAGAACGGGATATTGGTGACGAAATCCTGAAACCCCTTGCGCAGGGTGTCAAAGTCGCCCCAGTGCTCCATATGCTCGGGGTCGATATTGGTCACGATGGCGATGGTGGCCGGCAGACGGTTGAACGAACCATCCGATTCATCGGCCTCGACCACCATCCATTCGCCCTGCCCCATACGCGCATTCGAGCCATAGGCATGGATGATGCCGCCGTTGATCACGGTGGGATCGAACCCGCCGGCAACCATCAGTTCGGCCATCATGGTGGTGGTGGTGGTCTTGCCGTGGGTGCCGCCAATCGCAATGTTCGACTTCAGGCGCATCAGCTCGGCCAGCATATCGGCCCGGCGCACCACCGGCAGCCCCCGGTCGCGGGCGCCGTCCAGTTCCGGATTGCCGGGCTTGATCGCCGTCGACACCACGACCACCGCCGCACCGTCCAGGTTTTCCGCCTTCTGGCCAATAAAGATTTCGGCGCCCAGTTCGGCCAGCCGGTCGGTGATGCGCGAAGATTTCAGATCCGACCCCTGCACCGCATAACCAAGGTTCAGCAGCACTTCGGCGATGCCGGACATGCCGATGCCGCCGATGCCGACGAAATGGATGGGCCCGACATCACCGGGAAGTTTGGTGGCTGGCGTCATGATCTTCTTATCCTTCTTCTGCCAGTTGTTCGACCAGCGCGGCCAGCCGGTCGGTTGCGTCGGGAATGCCGGCGGACAGGGCCGCCTGCGCCATCTGTTCCGCGCCTTGCGGATGCCCCAGAACGGTGGCGATCTGTTCGCCCAGCGACTCGGGCGTCAAAGCACGTTCCGGGATCATGATGGCGCCGCCTGCGTCCACCAGGCCGCGCGCATTGGCGGTCTGGTGATCCCCGGCCGCCGCCGCAAAGGGGATCAGGATGGAGGGACGACCGATCACGCTCAGGTCCGCGATCGAGGAAGCCCCCGCCCGCGAAATCACCAGCTGGGCCTCGGACATGCGGGCCGGAACAT
The DNA here is from genome assembly GCA_022763485.1 of Paracoccaceae bacterium. Lineage (GTDB taxonomy): Bacteria > Pseudomonadota > Alphaproteobacteria > Rhodobacterales > Rhodobacteraceae > Aliisedimentitalea. Next base: position 20,468 of record JALEGX010000016.1, read on the forward strand.
CGTGAAAGAACGGCTTCACCTCGGCATCAATGCCATGTTCGGCATAGAAGGCGACAACGCGGTCGACGTCTTCTTCGCGGGCCTGATGGCTGACGCGCAGGTACTGGCGCTGCGCCTCGGGCAAGGCGGCAATGGCCGCAGGCACCACATCAGACAGGATGCGCGCGCCCTGGCTGCCGCCCATCACCAGAATGGACATCGGGTAGTCCCCCGGCGGAATATAGCCCGCCCCCGCGCGCTCCGCGACGGCGCGACGTACCGGGTTGCCGACATGTTCATGCGCCACGTTCTCCGGCAGCTCGGTGGGCCAGCTGCCACAGGCGATACCGGCCACCCGCGTGGCGAACAGCTGGTTGACCCGTCCCAGGATGCCATTCTGCTCATGGATCATCCGCGGCACCTTCAACAAGGTCGCCGCGCCCAAAGCAGGGATCGACGGGTAGCCACCAAAGCCCACAACCGCATCCGGACGTTCCCGTCGCATCTGCAATGCCATGCCCATGACGCCCACTGCGATCTTGGGCGCTACCATGGCCTTGGCCAGCAGGCCGCCCCGCGCGAAGGTCGCGCTGGAGACCTGGGTGATTTCCGTGGTGTGGGGGAACCCCCCGGTATAACGCGCCCCGCGGGCGTCGGTGCTCAGCTTGACGCGCCATCCCCGGCGCAGCATCTCTTCGGCCAAGGCCTGGGCCGGAAACATGTGTCCGCCCGTGCCCCCTGCGGCCATCAGAAGCAGTTTCTGGGTCATTCCCTCTCGTCTCATCAAAGGCGGGTCAGTGACGCCCGCGCAGGAAATCCGCAATCTCGCCCTGGGGGCGGGTCCGGGTGAACGCCAGCAGCATGCCCAGCGCGATACCGCCGGCAATAAGCGACGAACCGCCATAGCTGACAAAGGGCAAGGTCATGCCCTTGGCAGGCAGCAGACGCACGGCCACACCCATGTTGATCATCGCCTGAACACCGAACATGCAGGCCAGACCGGTTCCCGCAAGCCGGATGAACGGATCGCGTTCCCGCATCAGGCGCAGCAGCGACCGAACGACGATCAGCGCATAAAGCAGGATGATGATGAGCACCAGTACCAGACCGTATTCTTCTGCGGCGACCGCAATGATGAAGTCGGTGTGCGCATCCGGCAGAGACCATTTCACCCGCCCCTCGCCAACACCGACGCCAAAGAGCCCGCCTTCGCGGATGGCGTTGGTTGCATAGCCAAGCTGCGTGGTCGGGTCGACATCAGGGTTCAGGTAGCCGTCAATGCGGCGGGCGAAGTGTTCCGAGCTGGAATAGGCCACCATGCCGCCCAGCACCACGAAAGCCGCCATGGCCACCAGCAGCACGATCGGCGCCCCGGCGACGAAATACATCACGCCCCAGCCGAACAGAATCAGGCTGGCCTGCCCGAAGTCGGGCTGCATCACCAGCATCAGAACCACGGTCACGCACAGCAGAAAGGACCACATCTTGCCCGGCGGGCCGTTGATCTGCTGGCTGGCCGCGATCAGCCAGGCCGCAACGATGACAAAGCCCGGTTTCAGAAACTCCGACGGCTGCACCGAGGCAAAGCCCAGCGAATACCAGCGCACCGCGCCCTTGCCGAAATCGGTGCCAAAGACCGGAAGCAGCGCCAGCGCGATGAAGGCACCGATAAAGCCGACAACCGCCAACCTGCGCACCAGCGTGGGTGACATCATCGACGTCAGCCACATCGCCGTCAGCGCTGCACCACCAAAGACGGCCTGTCGTCCGACGTAATGAAAATTGCCAAACCCGTTGCGTTCCGCCAGCGGAACAGAGGCCGCCAGCCCCAGAAGAAGCCCGACAACAAACAACAACAGGACGCAGGTCATCGACCACTTGTCCAGGGTTCGCCACCATTTGGGAAGAATGGGTTCACCGGCCCGCTGCGGGACCGCACCGTATACCATCTCAGTCATGAGATCACTGCCACTTTCTGCCTCGTTACCGCCCCGTTCTCGGGGTCTATGCCCGTGTCTGCGCACGTGCTGAACAAAGGGTACTTTAAAACGGGTTTTCGTTCCAGTCTCTTTACATTTCACCGGCGGCTTGCTGCCCCTTGCAAATCGGACGGGTTCCGGTTCATTGGCAACATGCAATATGAAACCGTCATTCTGGGGGCCGGAGCTGCCGGCCTGATGTGCGCCGCCCATGCCGGTCCGGGTGTGCTGTTGATCGATCATGCGCGCAACCCCGGCGAAAAGATCCGCATCTCGGGCGGCGGTCGCTGCAACTTCACCAACATGTGGGCGGGGCCGGAAAACTATCTGTCCGGCAATCCGCATTTCTGCAAATCGGCGCTGGCGCGCTACACGCAGTGGGATTTTGTCGATCTGGTGAACCGCCACAACATCGCCTGGCACGAAAAGACGCTGGGTCAGCTGTTCTGTGACGGATCCGCCCGGCAGATCGTTTCGATGCTGACCGAAGAACTGAGCCGCGCCGGTGCAGACCTGTGGCTGCAGACCGCGCTGACCGACCTGCAGCATTCGGATGGGCGCTTCACGCTGGATCTGGACCGGGAAGGCCAGCGGCAGCGCGTCACCTGCCGCAATCTGGTGCTGGCGACAGGCGGCAAATCCATCCCCAAGATGGGCGCGACCGGGCTGGCCTATGACATTGCGGCGCGGTTTGGCCTGACCCTGCGCCCGACGCGTCCGGGTCTGGTGCCCTTCACCTTCTCCGACGGCCGGTTCAAGGCGCTGGCAGGCGTCTCTGTGCCCGCCCGCCTGTCAAACGACCGGACCAGTTTTGATGAGGCACTGCTGTTCACCCATCGGGGCCTGTCGGGGCCTTCGGTGCTGCAGCTGTCCTCCTACTGGCAGGAAGGGGAAGAGATCCGGGTGAACCTGATTCCCGAGCTGGGTCTGGCCGGCAAGCTGAAGGCGCAGCGCCAGGCCGCAGGACGGCATGATCTGAAAACCGAACTTGGCCGCCACCTGCCCGCGCGGCTGGTGGAGTTTCTGGCCCCTGAATTCGGCATCACCGGGCGGCTGGCGGATCAATCCGACGCCCGGCTGGACGCGCTTTGTGACCGGCTGGCCGACTGGCACCTCCTGCCCTCGGGCAGCGAAGGCTACCGCACCGCCGAGGTCACGCTTGGCGGGATTGATACCGACGGACTGTCGTCGAAGACCATGCAGGCCAAATCGGTTCCGGGCCTCTATGCGATTGGTGAAGCGGTGGATGTGACCGGCTGGCTGGGCGGTTACAACTTCCAATGGGCCTGGTCTTCGGCCTATGCCGCGGGCACCGCCATCGCGGCAAAGGGCTGACCCGGTATCAGCCCTGCCGCAACGGATCAAAGATGCGCGGCAACCTGCGCGGCGAAATCCTCGCCCCGTTTTTCGAAGGAATCATATTGGTCGAAACTGGCCGCTGCGGGGGCCAGCAGAACGGTTTCCCCTGCTTCGGCCTCGGCCACCGCGCGCTCCACTGCGGCGGACATGGTGGTGCAGACCTCTGCCTCGACATCCAGCTGCATGGCGAAATTCGCCGCTTCACGCCCAATCACATAGGCCTTCAGCACCCGGCCGGTGTGCCCCTTCAGCGCGTCGAGGCCGCCTTCCTTTTCCAGCCCGCCACAGATCCAGCGGATACGGTCAAACGCCTGCAGCGCCTTGATCGCGCTGTCGACATTGGTGGCCTTGCTGTCATTGACGAAACGCACGCCCGCCGCTTCGGCGATGGTCTGGCTGCGATGCGGCAGACCGGGATATGAGGCCAACCCGGCCTCGATCACCCGAGGGGCCAGCCCCAGCGCACGGCAGGAGGCATAGGCCGCGCAGGCGTTCTGGTGGTTGTGCGCCCCCGGCAGCCCCGCCATCTGGCGCAGGTCGATCGCTGCGGCCTGACGCCCCTTGCGGTATTCGGACAGGAACCCCTTGCGGGCAAAGACGTTCCACCCCGACCCTGTCAGCTTCTGCCCGGATGAAATACGGATGACGCGGTCGTCAGAGGGCGCTTCGGACATCTGCCCGGCCAGATACAGCCCTTCGTCTTCATCCACACCGATGATGGCGCGGTCCGGCCCCCCTTCGGCGAACAGCCGACGCTTGGCCGCGAAATAGCCCCCCATGCCCGCGTGGCGGTCCAGATGATCGGGGCTGAGATTGGTGAACACCGCCACATCCGGCGTCAGCGCCCGCGCCAGATCGGTCTGATACGAGCTGAGCTCCAGTACCACGACACCGCCATCCCCCGGCGGGTCGATGTCCAGAACGCCCCGGCCGATATTGCCCGCCAGCTGCGAATCCTGTCCCGCTTCGTTCAGGATGTGGTGGATCAGGGCAACGGTGGTCGATTTGCCGTTGGATCCGGTCACCGCCACCACGCGCGGCGGCCGGTCGAAACTGTCCCATTCCCGCGTGGCGAACGACCGGAAGAACAGGCCGATGTCATTGTCGACCGGAGTGCCATGTTCCAGCGCCCGGCGGATGATCGGGTTCGGGGTCGGGTACAGATGCGGGATCCCCGGCGAGACGATCAGCGCGTTCAGGCCATCCCAGGCGGCGGATTTGTGCAGGTCGCGACAGTCGAAACCTTCGGCCTCGGCCGCGTCCCGCGCTGCCGGGTTGTCGTCCCAGCAGATCGGGACCGCGCCGCCTGCGCGCAGTGCCCTGGCCGTTGCAAGGCCGGACCGGCCCAACCCGAGCACCGCTACCTCGGCACCTTCAAACCCGCGTACTGGTATCATGACCTGCCCCCAAACCTTCTGGTCTTTGAAACTGGCTACTGCAAGATTTGGGATTTGACCAGCGCCTCAAAGCACCGGACACGGGCGAACCCTGCGGGAAAATGGCCTCAGGCCGCGGGCCCGGCCAGCCGCAGCAGAACCTCAAGCGCCTGATCGGCCTGCGCGGCGGGGACAAAGGCGTGATCATGGTGATAGCCCGCCACCATGTTACAGGGGATGTCATGCTCGGCCAGCGCCACTGCAACGGCCGCGGTCAACCCGACCCCATCCAGCGCGGAATAGACATTCAGCGTGATCCGCTGCATCGGCATATCGGTGGCAAAGCCATGCGCCCGCGCCAGCGCGTCGGTCAGGATCAGGGACAGGCCCTCCTCTTCGACAAAGCTGGCAAGCGCCTGCGCCAGCAAGCCGGGATCCGTTGCCCCGGCCGGGCTGGTGCAGAAATGATAGGGAACCGGATCCAGCACGGGCGACATCCCCCGGATCATCGCCTGTGTGTCCTTGACCGGTTCGCGCGACATCAGCGGACCTTGAGGGTGGCCAGGCCGATCATCGCCAGGATCAGCGAGATGATCCAGAAGCGGATCACGATCTGCGGTTCTGCCCAGCCCTTCTTTTCATAATGGTGGTGGATCGGCGCCATCAGGAAGACGCGCTTGCCGGTGCGCTTGTAGTAGAGCACCTGAATGATCACGCTCAGCGCTTCGACCACGAAAAGGCCGCCAACGATTGCCAGCACCAGCTCATGCTTGGTGGCCACGGCGATGGCCCCCAAGGCGCCGCCCAGAGCCAGCGACCCGGTGTCCCCCATGAAGACCGCCGCCGGCGGTGCGTTGTACCACAGGAAGCCAAGCCCCGCGCCAAAGAGCGCTGCGGTGAAGATCAGGATCTCACCCGTGCCTGGAACATAGTGGACGTCCAGATATTCGGTGAAGTCGACCCGACCCACCGCATAGGCAATCACCCCAAGCGTGGAAGCCGCGATCATCGCCGGCATGATGGCCAGCCCGTCCAGCCCGTCGGTCAGGTTGACCGCGTTGGCCGAGCCGACGATCACACAGATCGAAAACGGCACATACAGAAGCCCCAGATTGATCAGCGTGTCCTTGAACACCGGCAGCGCCAATTGGTTCTGCAGCGCTTCGGGGTGGTTGTAGCTGGCCCAGAGGGCAGCGATCACAGCGATGATGATCCCCAGCCCCAGACGCAGCTTGCCCGGAACACCCTTGGTGTTCTGCTTGGACACTTTGGCATAGTCATCGGCAAAACCGATGGCCGCATAGGCCAGCGTCACAAACAGCACCAGCCAGATGAACGGATTGTCCCAGCGTCCCCACATCAGCGTCGCAGTCACCAGCGCGCCAACAATCAGCAGCCCGCCCATCGTGGGGGTCCCGGCCTTGGCCAGATGGCCCTCGGGGCCGTCGTCGCGGATCGGCTGCCCCTTGCCCTGCTTGCGGCGCAGCACGTTGATCAGCGGCTTGCCGAACAGGAACCCGAACAACAGCGCCGTCATGAAGGCCCCGCCTGCGCGGAACGTGATATAGCGGAACAGGTTGAAGAAATCCCCCCCATCCGAAAGCGCTGTCAGCCAGTAGAGCATCTGGACCCGTCCTATTCGTTACTCGTGTCAGTGTGACGGCGCAGGCCATGACCCATATCACGGATGGCGTCAACGATCTTTGCCAGCGCCATGCTGAGCGAGCCTTTGGCCAGCACGATATCGCCAGCGCTCAGGCGCCCGGCCAGCCCCTGCAAGGCGTCAGCGCTGGTTTCATACCAGCCACCGCGCTTGTCATCGGGCAGCGCCTCATGCATCGCCTGCATCAGCGGCCCGATGCAGATCACGCTGTCGACCCCGGCCATCGCCGGATGCACAGCCATCGCCGCGTGCAGATCCAGCTCCTGCGGGCCCAGTTCCTTCATGTCGCCCAGAAAGGCAATGCGCCGCCCTTCTGCGGTGGTTGGCGTTGCGGCCAACACCGACAGCGCCGCCCCCATCGAGGTGGGGTTGGCGTTATAGCTGTCATCCAGCAGGATCACCTCACCACCGGGGATCGCGACGACTTCGCGCTGTCCGCGCCCTTTGACCGGGGACCAGAGTGACAGGCTTTGCACCGCCCGCGCCCGGTCCGCCCCCAGCGCATCAATACAGGCCAGCGCCCCCAACGCGTTCATCGCGAAATGCGGACCAAGGGATTGGATGTGCAACGTCGCGGACGTACCGGACAGATCCGCCTGCGCCACGGTTTCATCGCCCTGCATCGCCACCTCTTGCAGCCTGTAGGCGCTGGCGGTCCTGCCGAATTCCACGAAATCCACCGACAGGTCCTGCGCCACCTGGCGCACCACATCGGCCTCTGCGATGTCCGCGTTCAGCACGGCCAGACCGCCCGGTTCCAGCCCTTCCATGATCGAGGCCTTTTCCCGCGCAATCCCGGCCACGTCGTCAAACGCCTCCAGATGCACGGCGGCCACGGTGGTCACCATCGCCACATGGGGACGTGCCTGTATCGCCAGCGGCGCAATCTCCCCGGGGTGGTTCATGCCGATCTCGATCACCGCATATTCGGTGTCGCGCGGCATCCGCGCCAGGGTCAGCGGCACGCCCCAATGGTTGTTGTAGCTGGCCACCGCAGCATGGGTGCGGCCCTGATCGGTCAACATCCGCGCCAGCATTTCCTTGGTCGAGGTCTTGCCGACAGAGCCCGTGACCGCCACCACGCGGGCCGCGCATCTGTCGCGCGAAGCACGCCCCAGCGCCTCAAGCCCGCTTTGCACGTCATCCACCAGCAACAGCGGCGCATCCGCGGAAACACCTTCCGGAATGCGGGAGACCAGCGCCGCCCCCGCACCCTTTTCCAGCGCCTGGGCCACAAAGTCATGTCCATCCCGCGCCGCCTTGAGCGCCACGAAGAGGTCGCCCGGCTGCAAGGTCCGCGTGTCGATGGAAATGCCTGAGACGGCCCAATCGCCGCGCGCTTCTCCGCCCGTGGCCGCTGCGGCCTCTTGTGCAGTCCACAATGTCATACGATTTTTCCGTCCAGTGCCGCGACGGCCATGCTGGCCTGCTCAACATCATCAAAGGGCAGCACGTCATCGCCGACGATCTGCCCCGTTTCGTGTCCCTTGCCGCACACCAGCAGGGCATCCCCGGGTTGCAGCGCGTCGACACCGCGCAGGATGGCCTCGGCCCGATCCCCAACTTCGATGGCGTCAGGCGCGCCGGATTTCACCGCAGCGCGGATCAGCGCCGGATCTTCGGAGCGCGGGTTATCATCGGTGACAATCACCACGTCGGCATTGCGATGTGCGGCCTCCCCCATCAGCGGGCGTTTGCCGGGGTCCCGATCGCCACCGGCACCCACAATCGCCACCAGCCGGCCCAGCACATGCGGGCGCATCGCCTTGAGTGCGGTCGCCACCGCATCCGGCGTATGGGCGTAATCCACATAGACCGCGGCCCCATTGTCACGGGTCGCGGCCAGCTGCATCCGGCCCCGCACCGTGGTCAGCTCGGGCAAAGTGGCAAAGACCTGCTCGGGGTCTTCGCCGCCGGCGATCACCAACCCGCAGGCCACCAGAACGTTTTCCGCCTGGAAACCGCCAATCAGGTTCAAGCGGGTGGTGAACGGCTGGTCATGCCACAGAAAACGCAGCTCCTGCCCGGTTCCGTCATAGCGCTGCGCCATCAGCTGCAGATCGCCGACACCGCGCCCCACCGTGATGACTTCCTGTCCACGGGCCGCTGCAATCGCGCGCATTTCTGCCCCGCGCGGGTCATCAAGGTTGATCACTGCAACGCCATCTTCGGGCAGCACACGCCGGAACAGGCCCGCCTTGGCCGCGAAGTAGGCGTCGAAGGTTTCGTGATAGTCTAGGTGGTCCTGGGTGAAATTGGTAAAGCCGGCCGCGGCCAGTTGCACACCGTCCAGACGGCGCTGCTCCAACCCGTGCGAAGACGCCTCCATCGCAGCATGGGTCACACCGTGGGTGGCCGCAGCGGCCAGCGCCCGGTGCAAGGTGATCGGCTCCGGCGTGGTGTGGGCCAGCGGAAAGCTCCACGCGCCCTCAACCCCGGTGGTGCCAAGGTTCACCGCCTCCCGGCCCATTCCGGTCCAGATCTGGCGCACGAAAGACGCCACGGAGGTTTTGCCATTGGTCCCGGTCACCGCGACAACGGTTTCGGGCTGTTTTCCGAACCACAGCGCCGCCGTCATGGCCAGCGTCTGACGGGGGTCTTCGGCCACCACCAGCGCGGCGCGGCTCTCCGACAGGGCGGTGGCGGCGATCTTGGCCCCATCTGCATCGGTCAGAATGGCCGCAGCCCCGTTTGCCAGCGCCATGGGAATGAATTTGGCCCCGTGGACCTGGCTGCCGGGCAGCGCGGCAAACAGCTCTCCCGGTGCGACGGTGCGGCTGTCCACCGACAAGCCAGTGATCATGGGATCGACACCGCCTCTTGCAGTCAGTGCCAACTGGCTCAGCGGTCTGGGTTCTTCTGTCATGTGGCTGCCCCTCAGTTCGAGGTCAGGGTTATACCAGCCAATTGCCCGGGCTCAACCTTTGGACGCAGGCCCAGCAGCGGAGCAACGCGCCCGATCAGCTCGGCCGCCACCGGTACAGCCGTCCAGCCGGCGGTCCGGCGCTCTTCGCCATAAGCCAGAACCGAGGGTTCATCCAGCGTGACAACCAGAACATACTTCGGATCCGAGGCCGGGAAGAGCGACGCGAAGGTGGCAATCACCTTGTCCTTGTAATAGCCGCCCTGCGGGTTGGGCTTGTCGGCGGTGCCGGTCTTGCCCGCGACCTCATAGCCCGGCACCTCGCCAAAGCTGGCGGTGCCGCTGGTTACAACCTTGCGCAGCATCATCCGGGCCGCTTCTGCCGCCTGGGGGGACAGGACACGCGGACCATATTGCGGCTCTTTCTGGCGCAGCACCGTGGGGCTGACATAATGCCCGCCGTTGGCCAGCGCGGCATAGCCCGCCGCCAGATGCATCGGGCTGGTGGAAATACCGTGACCATAGGAAATCGTCACCGCGCTCAGATCGGTCCAGCGCTGCGGGATCAGAGGCTGACCGCCCTTTGCTTCGACAATCTCGAACGGGGTGGGATCGAACATGCCCAGCGACCCCAGGAAGGCGCGCTGACGCGCGGTGCCGATCTGCAAAGCCAGACGCCCCGTCCCCCGGTTGGAGCTTTTGACGATGATGTCGGCGACGCTGATCTTGCCGTAGTTCTTGTTCTTGAACTCCCCGATGGGTCGGCCGCCGATCCGCATCGGACCAGAGGTGTCCACGATGGTTTCGGAATGCACCAGCCCCAGGTCAACCGCCTGCGCTGCCGCAAAAATCTTGAAGGTGGAGCCCAGCTCATACACCCCCTGCACCGCCCGGTTGAACAGCGGGCTGTCAGAGGCATCGCCTTCGGTCAGCGGGCGGGGCCGGTCATTGGGATCGAAGTCCGGCAGCGAGACCATGGAGACAACTTCACCGGTGTGGACATCCATCAGGACAGAGCTTGCACCCTTGGCGTTCATCAGTTTCATGCCGCCCAGCAGCACACGCTCGGCCGCGGCCTGCACCGTCAGATCGATGGAGAGTTCCAGAGGCTTTGCGCCGTTTGCCGGATCGCGCAGATAGCCGTCGAATTGCTTCTCGATGCCCGCAACACCGATCACCTCGGCCGCGTTCACGCCTTCCTTGCCGAAGCCCGCGCCGCCCAGGATGTGCGAGGCCAGACGACCATTGGGATAGAGGCGCATTTCGCGCGGGCCGAACAACAGGCCGGGATCGCCAAGATCATGCACCGCCTGTTTCTGCTCGGGCGAGATGCGTTTCTTGATCCACAGGAACTTGCGCTTGCCGGTGAAATCCTTGACCAGGCGCTCCTTGTCCAGATCCGGAAAGATCTTGATCAGCCCTTCGGCTGCGGCCACCGGATCCACCATCTGCGGCGGCTGCGCATAAAGCGAATGGGTTTCGAAATTGGTCGCCAGTATCCGGCCCTGCCGGTCCACGATGTCGGCACGCTGCATGGCAATCGACGCACCCGGTGCAGAGGCCAGCGGCTCCACCGGTTCGGAATTGGCCATCATGCCCATCCGCGCCCCGATCACCACATAGGCCATCAGGAACAGCCCCCCCAGAACAAGCAACCGGCCCTCGGCACGCTGCCGGGCCCGGTCCTGCATTTCCTCATGACGGCGGCGGATGTTCTCACGCTCGATCCGGTCGGGGTTTTCCCCTTTGGCGCGGGCGTCCAGAATGCGGGCCAGCGGGCGCAGCGGGATCCGGATCATGGCCGTTCCTCCCCGTCCTCGGCGGCGCTGCTGGAGACGTCCACCCCGTTGGAGAACTCAAGCTCCTGCGCCGGATAGCCCACCTCATCCACGCGGCCGAACTGATCCGGCCGCAGCGGCAGCAGACCCAGCCGGTTGAAATTCAACTCTGCCAGATCGCGCAGCCGGTCGGGACGGTTCAGATAAGCCCATTCGGCCCGCAGGACGCTCAGCCGCACCTGCGCATCGCCGATCTGACGTTGCAACGACCGGGTTTCCTTCAGAACCTGCTGGGTCTGGTAATTCTCACGGTATGCCCAGAACGCCAGTCCGAGCACCGCCAATGCAGTCACGACATAGAAAAGGGTTCTCATCGGTGTGCCCCCCTGAGTTGCGGCATGCCAATATCACGTGCTGAAATGGGTGTGGCCGGTGCAGACGTCCTGCGCCCGACCCGCAGGCGTGCCGACCGTGCGCGGGGGTTTTCCTCCAGCTCGCGATCGTCCGGCCCAACGGCCTTGCGGGTGACCAGCTCGAACTGGCTGGGCACTTCTTCGGTCTCCGGCGCCCAGCGGTTGGCGCGACCGGTCTTGCCCGCGCGGTGCTGGAAGAACCGCTTGACCATGCGGTCTTCGATGGAATGGAAGGTCACAACCGCCAGCAGGCCGCCGGGCTTCAACGCCCGCTCGGCCGCCAGCAGCCCCTCGAACAGCTCATCATATTCCGCGTTCACGGCAATCCGCAGCGCCTGGAAGGACCGCGTGGCGGGATGCGACTGTCCCGGTTTGGCCCGCGGCAGGCATCCCTCGACGATCTCGGCCAAAGCCAGCGTCGTGGTGATCGGCGCCTCGGCCCGTGCCTTGACGATCGCCTTGGCAATCCGGCGGCTGGCGCGCTCTTCCCCGAAGGTGAACAGGATGTCAGCCAGCTCGACCTCGCCCAGCTCTGCCACCAGATCGGCCGCCGAGGGCCCGTCCTGAGACATGCGCATGTCCAGCGGCCCCTCCTTCATGAAGGAGAAGCCCCGCTCGGCAAGGTCCAGCTGCATCGAAGACACGCCCAGATCCAGCACGACGCCATCCAGGTCCGAGGCGTATTCGTCCATCCGCGAGAAAACGCCGGGCTGCAGCACCAGACGATCGCCGTAGTCTGCGGCCCAGTCGCTGGCCATTTCGAACGCCAGCGGGTCCCGGTCCACACCGATGACACGGTCGGCCCCGGCAGCCAGCAGCCCTTTTGTATAGCCCCCGGCCCCGAAGGTGCCATCCAACCATTGGCCAGAGACAGGAGCGACCGCTTCAAGAAGCGGCCGCAGAAGAACGGGAATATGAGGGGCTGAATCCGGTGTCTGCTCCAACGCCATGGCTTATGCCCCTCCTGCCCCATCAAGGAATTGCAACGGATCGAAATCATCCGGCAGCTCTTCCAGCCATTCTTCGGCCGCTGCCAGTTCTTCGCTTTCGTAGGTTTCCGGCTTCCAGATCTGGAAGGTGTCCCCGGCCGCGATAAAGAAGGCTTCCTTGTCCAGGTCGATCTTCTGGCGCAGCTTCGCAGGCAGCACCAGGCGTCCGGTTTCATCGACATTCGTCGGAAAGGACTGACCGTGGAACATGCGCTGCAGCATCTTGCGCTCCATCGAGCCGCGCGGCATCGCGTCGATCTTGGCGTCGACCTCTTCGATCGCCTCCATCGTGTAACATTCCAGGAATTTGCGACGGTGATCCCCGTATACGATCACCAGTTCGGGGTTGTCGCCGGACTGCCAGTTGGGATCACCGGCCTCAAGCACACGGCGAAAAGAGGCCGGGATAGACACCCTGCCCTTCGTATCCACCTTATGGTGGCTTTCGCCTCTGAACCTGCGGCCCAAGTTCCCTGTCCCTTTCTGTCGCGCCCCCGCGTCACCCCCCGTTGAAGGAAAAACGGCGGGTTGATCTGCTGCCACTGATCAACCCGCCGCCCTCGTCCCGCCTTGCGGGGTGTCCGACTGCGCGCGCCACCTGGGGGGATGTCTGCTCGCTCGCGCGCCGGATCTCTCTTACTTTTGTCGTCGAAAGCGGAGGCCTGTATGAAACCTGCTATTTTTTGGTTTATGGGGTCTTGGGTGCCCCGTATCCCTCCTCTCATCCGATGAATAAGGGATGCCATGGGAATTCATGGAAATCAATAGGTTTATGAGGGAAGTTTGAGATCCGGCTCGCTGGATCGCAAACCATAGCAAGGGATTTTAGAAGCACAACACCCGTAATTTGGGCCTGCCTCGCGACCGCATACCATATATAGGCAAGTCGCAACGCAAATGGGAGCGGGAAAAAACTTCCCATAATTTCCCAAGAATCCCTCGGGAAATTCAATGCTCGGAAAATGTTTTTATTTTGTTCTCACGTCATTCATCAGGGCTTAACCAAAAAACGCCCCGAAACCGAAGATGATTCGGCCTCGGAGCGCTGTTTTCCCGAAAATCCCAAGTTTTCGCCCATGAATTCCCGTGCCCCCCTTTTGGCCCATGATTTCCCACACGGATGCGGGAAACCTGCCAAAAGAGACCAACCTCAGGCGACGCCTCCGGCAATCAGCCCCTCTGCGATGCGGGCATAGGCCTGGGCCATCGGCCCCTCACCCAGCGCAACCGGCGTACCCGCGTCCCCGCCCAGACGGGTGTCCAGATCAATCGGCAGGCTGCCGATCAGCGGCACCCCAAGCTCCTGCGCCTCTTTGGCGACGCCGCCGTGACCAAAGATATGGTGTTCGGAACCACAGTCGGGACAGGCAAAGAATGACATGTTTTCGATCAACCCCAGCACCGGCGTCTTGAGCGTGCCGAACATGTCCAGCGCCTTGCGCGCGTCCAGCAGCGCCACATCCTGTGGTGTGGACACGACGATGGCGCCGCTCAGTTCGGATTTGGTACACAAGGTCAGCTGCACATCGCCGGTCCCCGGTGGCAGGTCCACGATCAGCACATCCAGCTCGCCCCAGTTGACCTGGGTCAGCATCTGCTGAAGTGCCCCCATCAGCATGGGGCCGCGCCAGACCACGGCCTTGCGCTCCTCCAACATCAGGCCGATGGACATGATCGTGACCCCATGCGCATGAAGCGGTTCGATGGTTTTTCCGTCCGGGCTGGCGGGGCGCCCGCTGACCCCCATCATCCGCGGCACACTTGGTCCATATATATCTGCATCCAGCAAGCCGACGCGACGCCCCTGCCGTGCCAGCGCCACGGCAAGGTTTGAGGACACCGTCGATTTGCCAACGCCGCCCTTGCCGGATCCCACAGCCAGGATGCGCTTGACGCCCGCCGGTTTCATCGGTCCGGCCTGCGGTTTGGCATGGCCACCGATCTTGAGGCTGGGCGCGGGCTGCGCCGGGGCCGCCGCGGCATGGGCCGTCAAGGCCACGGATACGGTATCCACGCCCGGCAAGGCCTGAACCGAGGCTTCGGCCGCGCGGCGCAGTGGCTCCATCAGCTTTGCGATCTCAGGGCTTGGGGCCTCAATGACGAATCGGACCGCCGCGCCGTCGATCGAGACCGCACGCACCATATCGCGACTCACCAAAGTGCCCCCGTCAGGCAATGACAGACGCTCCAACGCGTCGAATACGTCCTTGCGATCCACAGTCATTTCCGCCTCCAGATTGATTAACCCGGTCAAACCGGGGGAATGGCCAACAAAACTGCATATCACTTGCACATTTCAGCGCCAAGCGAAACAGAAACAGGCCCTAAGTGCCGGAAAAGTAATCATTCCACCCATGCACTTTCTGCATAGCAGCATTGACTCTGGAAGGTATTGTGCAGCCGCAGCATTTCCCTAAATATGGTTCACAACAGCGCTGCACCGCAGCACACAGCCCACCACTCGGGCAACACGAAACACAGATTCAGAGGATCGACACATGGCCGCAACAACCCACATCAGCACCCGCAAAGGCGTTGGCTTTGGTGGTGTCTCGGCGATGATCGAAACCCTGATCGAACGCTATTCCCGCTACCGGATCTACCGCCAGACCGTCAATGAACTGGCGTCGCTGAGCAACCGGGAGCTGGCGGATCTTGGGCTGAGCCGCTCCGAACTTCGGCGCGTCGCCCTGCAGGCCGCCTACGACTGAAACACCGAGATCAGGTCTTCTTCTCCTCCTCCCTTGAAGGCCTGAGATACGCGGCGGCAGCTCCCTCCTCCCTGCTGTCGCCGCACCCAATACCGGCCCAACACGCCGGACAGAGTTCACCGGGGCCTTCCTCCTCCCTTGTCTCGGTGAAGCCTACGCACCAGGGTCTTCTCCTCCTCCCTTGGCCTTGGTGTTAAATGAAGACGGCGGCGCCCTCCTCCTCCCTGGCGTCGCCGTTTTTCTTTTTTCGGCCCAGCGCTCCCCTCATCACCCGATCCCAGCCCCCGGCCCACCCCACGGCACCGTCTTGCGTGACCTGCCCCTTGATCCCGTCAGCGGCAGACAGACCAGACGCCCAAAACAAAACCAGCGCCCGGATGGGACGCTGGTTGTCAGGTTACACTTGCCGGCCGGCTGAACGGCAGCTCAGAAGGGAATGTCGTCGCTGGAGCTCAGGAACCGGCCCACAACCTTCTTGATACCGGCCTTGTCAAAATCCACCTCCAGCTTGTCCCCTTCGATATCCAGGACGTGTCCGTAGCCGAATTTCTGGTGGAACACCCGGTCGCCCACCACAAAGCTGGACACGGCTTCCAGATCGATCACCGTGGTCTTGCTTTCCTTGGGTTGCGAGGTGCCGCGCTGACCCGACCGGGCCTGCATCCGCTTCCAGCCCGGCGAGTTGTAGACATTGGCCTCGACCGCCCGCTGTTCAACGCGCGAGGACATAGTCGGCTGGGCCGCCCCGTAGCCCCCGCCATAAAGGCCCGGAGGTGTCAGCACCTCGACATGGTCTTCGGGCAGCTCATCGACAAAGCGCGACGGCAGCTGTGATTGCCATTGTCCAAAGACCCGGCGGTTGCCCGCGAAGGAGATCGTACAGACCTCTTCAGCCCGGGTGATCCCGACATAGGCAAGCCGGCGCTCTTCCTCCAACCCCTTGACGCCGCTTTCATCCATCGACCGCTGCGAGGGGAACAGGCCATCCTCCCAGCCGGGCAGGAATACGGCAGGGAATTCCAACCCTTTCGCCGCATGCAGCGTCATGATCGAGACCTTCTGGTCCGAATCCTGCTTGTCATTGTCCATGACAAGGCTGACGTGCTCCAGAAACCCTTGCAGGTTCTCGAAATTCTCCAACGCCTTGACCAGTTCCTTGAGGTTTTCCAACCGTCCCGGCGCTTCTGGCGTCTTGTCGTTCTGCCACATGGTCGTATAGCCGGATTCGTCCAGAACCACCTCGGCCAGCTCCATGTGGGTCATATCCTTGTCGCCCGTC
Organism: Paracoccaceae bacterium; assembly: GCA_022763485.1. Taxonomy (GTDB): domain Bacteria; phylum Pseudomonadota; class Alphaproteobacteria; order Rhodobacterales; family Rhodobacteraceae; genus Aliisedimentitalea. Next base: position 36,857 of record JALEGX010000016.1, read on the forward strand.
ATGCGCCCCCAGCGCGAAAGACCTTCGAGCAGTTCACGCAGGGCGTTTCCGCCCTTGCCCTTGATCTGGCCGCTCTCGACACACAGCCGGGCGCCCTCGACCAGCGACACCCCATTGCTGCGCGCCATCGCCTGAATCGTCTGCTGCGCCTTGTCGCCAAGGCCCCGCTTGGGGGTGTTCACGATCCGCTCGAACGCCAGGTCATCATCCGGGCTGACCACCAGCCGGAAATAGGCCATGGCATCCCGAATCTCCAACCGTTCATAAAAGCGCGGGCCACCGATCACCCGATACGGCAGGCCGATGGTCAGAAAGCGGTCCTCAAAGGCGCGCATCTGGTGCGAGGCACGCACCAGAATTGCCATTTCGTTCAGGTCGAACGGCCGCATGTGGCGGGTGCCGCGCTGCATGGATTCGATTTCCTCACCGATCCAGCGGGCTTCTTCCTCACCATCCCAATGGCCGATCAGGCGGACCTTTTCCCCGTCTTCGGCTTCGGTCCACAACTCCTTGCCCAACCGGCCCTGATTGCCGCGAATAACATTGGAGGCCGCGGCCAGGATATGCGGGGTCGAGCGATAGTTTTGCTCCAGCCGCACCACATGGGCGCCGGGAAAATCCTTTTCGAACCGCAGGATGTTGCCCACCTCGGCGCCGCGCCAGCCATAGATCGACTGATCGTCATCGCCCACACAGCAGATGTTCTTGTGCCCTGCCGCCAGCAGGCGCAGCCACATGTATTGGGCGATGTTGGTATCCTGATACTCGTCCACCAGAATGTAGCGGAACCAGCGCTGATACTGCTGCAAGACATCCGGATAGCGCTGGAAGATGGTGACCATATGCAGCAGCAGATCCCCGAAATCGACCGCGTTCAGCTCCAGCAGCCGGCGCTGATAGGCGGCATACAGCTCAACGCCCTTGTGGTTGAAGGCCCCGGCATCCGCTGCGGGCACTTTGTCCGGCGTCAGCGCGCGGTTTTTCCAGTCATCAATGATCCCGGCCAGCACCCGCGGCGGCCAGCGCTTGTCGTCGATGTTGGCAGCCTGAACCAGCTGTTTCAGCAGCCGAATCTGATCGTCCGTGTCCAGAATGGTGAAATTGGATTTGAGCGTCAGCGGAGGGCGGCCAGCCGCACCTTCCAACACTTGGTTGGCATCCGCACCGGCAGGTCCAACCAGCTCCGCATGCCGCCGTAGCAGCTTGACGCAGATCGAATGGAAGGTCCCCAGCCAGGGCATGCCTTCGATGGATTGGCCAAGCAGGCGCCCCACGCGTTCTTTCATCTCACGCGCGGCCTTGTTGGTGAAGGTCACCGCAAGGATTTCATTCGGACGCGCGTTGTTGGTGTTGAGCAGGTGAACGATCCGAGTCGTCAGCGCCTTGGTCTTGCCCGTCCCGGCCCCGGCCAGCATCAGGACCGGCCCGTCCAGCGCTTCAACAGCAGAACGTTGGGCCGGGTTCAGGTCATCAAGATAGGGCATCGGCCGCGCAGCCATCGCGCGGGCGGACAGAGAGGCGGTTTCGAAGGCGTCGAATTCATCGGTCATGCTCATGCCTTACAGAGTAAGCCAATCGGGCCGCAAGGGAAAGATTTTGTTCACCTCTTGTTCACGGGCCCGCAAAACCGTTCGACGCCAAGAATTTCACTCAATTCCGCATCGTTTCGCAATGGGTGAATTAACCGGATCTCAACCCTCGCAAGCCAGCTTCGCCGGGCAATTCAGGAGCGCGGAACATGATGGAAAACACGCAGAGCGGGATGCTGGCACGGCTGCGCTGGCTTGGCCTGACCACCTTTCTTGGGGGATTGCTGATCGTTGCAATCTGGGGCGTTCTGGCCCTCCCCGTACCAATCGTGGATCGCATGCTCGAAGCGGATATCCGGCGTCAGGCCGAGCTTTGGGAGCGCCGTGTGATACTGCACATGTCGGACGTACAGCGCACCTTCGACTCCGGCGTCGTGGTCGAACATGACGCCGAATACCTGAACATGATGCCCGAAGCCTCGGACGTCTATCGGTTCAAGCTGTTCGAGGCCGATGGCACGGTCTTCTGGTCGACCCGTGCCAGTGACATTGGCGGGCAGAACACCAAGCCCTATTTCCTGGAAATCGTTTCCCAGGGCGGCGTTTACTACAACCACATGGAAAAACCGGCGTCCGAAGTGGACGACCTGCCGCTGCATGTACGTCAGATGGACGGTGACAAGCCCCGCCACGTGGCCGAGATCTATCGGCCGATCCTGCTGAACGGGCGCTTTTCCGGGGCAATCGAGTTCTACACCGACATCACAGAGATCCGGAACACCTTCATCCTGCGTGTGCGGATCCTGCTGTCAGTGCTCTGTGGGGTGGCCTATCTGGCCCTGGCAACAAACAGCATCGTCATCTACCGCAGCAACCGCAAACAGATCAAAGCGCTCAGCCGCCAGTCAGATTCCGAACGCGACCTGATGAACGAACAATTGCGTCTCGCGCGTGAGGTGCGCCTGCTGGGAGAGCTGAATGAGTGGTTGCAATCCAGCCGCTCGCTGGATGAGCTTTTCGATATGGTAGCGCGCTTCATGACCCATATCCTGCCGGATGCCGAGGGCAGCGTGTATGTCTATTCGAACTCACGCGATGTGCTGGACGGCAGCGCCAGCTGGAACGGCGGCAACCACAAGGCCCATATCCAGCCCGAAAGCTGCTGGGGCCTGCGCCGCGGGCGGACTTATGAATTCGGCGCGACAGAGGTGGATTTTGTCTGCGAACACGCCGAACCGCACGACGGGCGGCCCTATTTCTGTTTCCCGATCCTGGCCCATGGCGAAACCGTCGGCCTTATGCACCTGCGAGCAAAGCGGGAAGACTGTGAATGTTTCCGCGAAAACAAGAAGCTGGCCCAGATGTGCGCCGAACAGATCAGCATGGCCATCGCCAATGTGCGGATGCGCGATCAGTTGCATGATCAATCCGTCCGCGATCCGCTGACCGGCCTGTTCAATCGCCGACACATGACCGACACGCTGCGCAAATGCCTGAAACGCTGTCAGGGACAGGGCGCGCGGCTGAGCCTGATTGCCGTGGATGTCGATCACTTCAAGAAGTTCAATGACAACCACGGGCATGATGCCGGGGACATGGTTCTGCGCGCGGTCGGATCGGTGCTGGATCAGGCCTGCGACCGGGATGAGATCGCTTGCCGCATCGGGGGTGAGGAGTTCACCCTGTTGCTGCCGGATTTGCCCGCCGAGGAGGTCATCGCCCGTGCCGAACGTCTGCGCCAGGCGGTTGAGGCGATCACCGTCCGCTATGGGGAGAAGTCGCTGCCACGGGTGACCATCTCGCTTGGCGTGGCCCATTACCCGACCCACGGCACCATGCCCCAGGACCTGATGCGCGCCGCTGATGAGGCGCTCTATGACGCGAAGGCCAGCGGCCGCAATCAGGTCTGCGTCGCCGATCAGTCAAAGCCCCGGCCCCACCCGGATCCGCGGCAGGCAGACCCCATGGGCCCAAGCGAGCCGCAACCGGGACAAAGCCCGCTGGCGGCGGAGTGAACCCACCCTTGCCGAATCGATCCGCAGGTCCGATCAATCGGCATGGACCTGCATCAAACCTATCCCGGCCTGGACGACCTGAAACGCAAGGCGCAAAAACGCCTGCCTCATTTCGTGTGGGAGTTTCTGGACAGCGGCACCGGGGTAGAGGCCACCAAATCCCGCAACCGCGCGGCGCTGGACGGCCTGGGCTTTCTGCCCTCGATCCTGCATGGCCCTTTGGATGTCGACCTGAGCGTCACCCTGCTTGAGCGCCAGTACCCCCTGCCCATCGGCATCGCCCCGGTCGGCATGTCCGGACTGATCTGGCCCGGGGCCGAGCAGATCCTTGCCCAAACCGCCCAGCGCGCGGGCGTTCCCTATACGCTTTCCACCGTGGCCAGCCAAAACCCCGAGGATCTGGCGCCCCATATCGGCGCGCAGGGTTGGTTCCAGCTCTATCCGCCCAAGGCGCCGGAGATCCGCGCCGACATGCTGGAACGTGCGCGCGCGGCCGGGTTCCATACGCTGGTCCTTACTGTTGATATTCCGGTGGCCTCCCGCCGCGAACGACAGACCCGGTCGGGCCTGACCCAACCGCCGCGCCTGACCCCGCGCCTGCTGGCACAGGTCGCACGCCGCCCCGCCTGGGCACTTGGCATGGCGCAGGCCGGGATGCCCCGCATGCGGTCGCTGCACAAATATGTGACCGCGGATATGGCTGGCCTGCCCCCCACCGCACATATCGGCTATCTGCTGCGGACCTCTCCGGACGCGGATTATGTGCGCTGGTTGCGCGACAATTGGGACGGTCCACTGGTGATCAAAGGGGTGATGCGCCCTGACGATGCGCCGATGCTGGAACAGATCGGTGTCGATGCGCTCTGGGTGTCGAACCACGCCGGCCGGCAGTTTGACGGCTGCCCCGCCTCGATCGAGATGCTGCAGCAGATTCGCGCGGCGACCAAGCTGCCGCTGATCTTTGACAGTGGCATCGAAGGGGGCCTGGATATTCTGCGCGCCCTGTCGCTGGGGGCCGATTTCATCATGCTGGGGCGCGGCTTTCACTATGCGCTGGCTGCGCTTGGTGAAAAGGGTCCGCAACACCTGATCGAGATTCTGCAGCGTGACCTCGAAGCCAATATGGGGCAGATGGGCATTGCCTCCCTGGGGGATCTGCCCCCTGCCCGGACCCTGAGCGACCTCTGAATTCTAACGAATCCCAACAGAATCTTTCAAAGCCGTTACAAAAAGTGCCGGATTTTCGCCGTATGAGAGCGCAATCATGCCGGTTCTACCCAGAAACACGGGTATACGTGACGCTAATATGACCATAACACAACGTCACAACTCTACTTCTCCGAGGGTGAAATGACCGACTTCAAGAAGATCCTTGTAGCCAACCGAGGCGAAATTGCGATTCGTGTGATGCGGGCCGCGAACGAGATGGGCAAACGCACCGTTGCCGTCTTTGCCGAGGAAGACAAACTTGGCTTGCACCGTTTCAAGGCGGATGAGGCCTATCGTATTGGCGAAGGACTTGGGCCGGTGGCCGCCTACCTGTCGATCGACGAAATCATTCGCGTCGCCAAGGAAAGCGGCGCCGATGCGATCCACCCGGGCTATGGCCTGCTGTCGGAAAACCCCGACTTCGTTGACGCCTGCGCCCGCAACGGCATCACGTTCATCGGCCCCAAGGCCGAAACCATGCGCGCCCTTGGCGACAAAGCCAGCGCCCGCAAGGTTGCGATCAAGGCCGACGTGCCGGTGATCCCCGCCACCGAGGTGCTGGGCGATGACATGGACGCCATCAAGAAGGAAGCCGCCGAGATCGGCTATCCGCTGATGCTGAAGGCCTCCTGGGGTGGCGGCGGACGTGGTATGCGTCCCATCAACTCCGAAGATGAGCTGGAAGAGAAGGTTCTGGAAGGCCGCCGCGAAGCCGAAGCCGCCTTCGGCAATGGCGAAGGCTATCTGGAAAAGATGATCACCCGCGCCCGTCACGTCGAGGTGCAGATCCTTGGCGACAAGCACGGCGAGATCTATCACCTCTACGAGCGTGACTGCTCGGTCCAGCGCCGCAACCAGAAGGTCGTGGAACGCGCCCCCGCCCCCTACCTGACCGAAGAGCAGCGCGCCGAGATCTGTGAGCTGGGCCGCCGCATCTGTGCCCATGTGAACTATGAATGCGCCGGCACCGTCGAATTCCTGATGGATATGAACACCGGCAAGTTCTACTTCATCGAGGTGAACCCGCGGGTTCAGGTGGAACACACCGTCACCGAAGAAGTCACCGGCATCGACATCGTTCAGGCGCAGATCCTGATCGCAGAAGGCAAGACCATTGCCGAAGCGACCGGCAAGGCCAGCCAGGATGAGGTGCGTCTGAACGGCCACGCGCTGCAGACCCGGATCACCACCGAGGACCCGCAGAACAACTTCATCCCCGACTACGGCCGCATCACCGCCTTCCGCGAGGCGACCGGCATGGGCATCCGCCTGGACGGCGGCACCGCCTATTCGGGCGGCGTGATCACCCGCTACTATGACTCGCTGCTGGTGAAGGTCACCGCCCACGCCCAGACCCCGGAAAAAGCCATTGCGCGGATGGACCGAGCGCTGCGCGAATTCCGCATCCGTGGCGTCAGCACCAACATCGCCTTCGTCGAGAACCTGCTGAAGCACCCGACCTTCCTGTCGAATGAATACACCACCAAGTTCATCGACGAGACCCAGGACCTGTTCCAGTTCAAGCGCCGTCGCGACCGCGGCACCAAGGTGCTGACCTATATCGCTGACATCAGCGTCAACGGTCACCCCGAGACCACCGACCGCGCCGAGCCCGCGGCCGACCTGAAAGAGCCGCGCGCGCCGCAGGTGGATCCGGGCTTTGCCCCCTACGGCACCCGCAACCTGCTGGAACAGAAAGGCGCACAGGCTGTCGCCGACTGGATGAAGGCACAGCGCCAGCTGCTGCTGACCGACACCACCATGCGCGATGGTCACCAGTCGCTGCTGGCCACCCGGATGCGGTCGATCGACATGATCAAGGTGGCTCCGGCCTACGCCGCAAACCTGCCACAGCTGTTCAGTGTTGAATGCTGGGGCGGTGCGACCTTCGACGTGGCCTACCGCTTCCTGCAGGAATGCCCCTGGCAGCGTCTGCGCAATCTGCGTGAGGCCATGCCGAACCTGATGACGCAGATGCTGCTGCGCGCCTCCAACGGCGTCGGCTACACCAACTATCCGGACAACGTGGTACAGGAATTCGTGCGTCAGGCCGCCCAGACTGGCGTCGACGTCTTCCGCGTCTTCGACTCGCTCAACTGGGTCGAAAACATGCGTGTTGCCATGGATGCCGTGGTCGAAAGCGGCAAGGTCTGTGAAGGCACCATCTGCTACACCGGCGACATTCTGGACCCGGAGCGGTCGAAATACGACCTGAAATACTATGTCGGCATGGCCAAGGAACTGGAGGCCGCTGGTGCCCATGTTCTGGGCCTGAAAGACATGGCAGGTCTGCTGAAACCGGCCTCGGCCAAAGTGCTGATCAAAGCGCTCAAGGAACAGGTCGGCCTGCCGATCCACTTCCACACCCATGACACCAGCGGCATTGCCGGCGCCACCATCCTGGCCGCCGCTGATGCAGGCGTTGATGCAGTGGACGCGGCCATGGACGCCTTCTCGGGCGGCACCTCGCAGCCCTGCCTGGGCTCGATTGTCGAAGGTCTGCGCAACACCGACCGAGACACCGGTATCGACATCGCCAAAGTGCGCGAGATCAGCGATTACTGGGAAGGCGTGCGGGCGCAGTATGTGGCCTTTGAGTCGGGCCTGGCGGCCCCTGCTTCCGAGGTCTACCTGCACGAGATGCCGGGCGGCCAGTTCACCAACCTGAAGGCGCAGGCGCGTTCGCTGGGACTGGAAGAAAAATGGTCCGACGTGGCCCAGACCTATGCCGACGTGAACCAGATGTTCGGTGACATCGTGAAGGTGACCCCGTCGTCCAAGGTTGTCGGCGACATGGCCCTGATGATGGTCAGCCAGGGCCTGACCCGGGATGAGGTCGAAAGCCCCGAAACCGATGTGGCCTTCCCCGACTCCGTCGTGGACATGATGCGCGGCAACCTGGGCCAGCCTCCGGGCGGCTTCCCGGACGGGATCGTGTCGAAGGTTCTGAAAGGCGAATCTCCCAACACCGAACGCCCCGGCGCCCACCTGGAGCCGGTGGATCTGGAGCAGGTGCGTGCGGAACTGAGCAAGGAGCTGGAAGGCTACAAGGTGGATGATGAGGACCTGAACGGGTATCTGATGTATCCCAAGGTCTTCCTGGACTACATGGGGCGTCACCGCTCCTATGGTCCGGTCCGTGCCCTGCCGACCCGCACCTTCTTCTACGGGATGGAACCGGGTGAAGAGATCACCGCAGAGATCGATCCGGGCAAGACGCTGGAAATCCGCCTGCAGGCCATCGGTGAAACCGACGAAAACGGCGAAGTGAAGGTGTTCTTCGAACTCAACGGTCAGCCGCGTGTCATTCGCGTACCGAACCGCCTGGTGAAGTCGTCGACCGCCTCGCGTCCCAAAGCGGAAGCCGGAAACGCCAACCACATCGGCGCCCCGATGCCGGGCGTCGTGGCCACCGTTGCCGTCAGCGCCGGCCAAGAGGTCAAGGAAGGCGATCTGCTGTTGACCATCGAAGCCATGAAGATGGAAACCGGCATCCACGCCGAACGTGACGCAACGGTCAAGGCCGTGCACGCTCATGCGGGGGGCCAGATCGATGCCAAGGACCTGCTGATCGAGCTGGAATAAGCTCTCATCCTTCGGGAAAAATCACCACGGCGCGCGGCCTCTGCTGCGCGCCGTTTTTCGTGGCGGCCGGGCATTTTTCAACCTGACGTGAATTCTTGCCGACCGCGCAGCCTTCACTTTCCATGATCCGCGCCACCCGCTATGATGCGCAAAAAGACGGGGTGGCCATGCGGGCCGCTCCGGCAAGCAGGCAGCACAGACCGGGGAACCGGCGCAAGAGCAGGATGACAGGGATGGGGCGGGAAACGAGCAGAACTTCCGTGGATATTGGCAAACACAGACGCACCCTGTTGCGCCTTACGGCCGCCGCCGTGGCGCTGAGCCTTATGGCGGGATGCGAAGACGGTGTGAACATGCCCACCTTCCTCAAACCCAAGCCCGAAAGCGAAGACACCGGTGAGGTGCAGCCCAGCACCTCGACCAAGCTGGTGGAGCGGGATATCGAAGCGCCCGAGGTCTTTTCGGTCACCGAGGCGGGTCTCTGGGATGGCCGCCCGTCCCTTGGCGGGGTCTGGGTCGCGCATTCTGATGCCAAGGATCCCGAGCGGGTCATCATCCGCAACAGCGCCAACGGCAAATTCGTCATCGGCGCCCTGTTCCGCCGGGAACGTGAAATTCCGGGACCGCGCATTCAGGCCTCTTCTGACGCAGCTGCTGCCCTTGGCATGCTGGCCGGTGCTCCGGTTGAGCTGAACGTGACCGCGCTGCGCCGCGAAACCGTTGAGGAAACACCCCCCGTTGAGGAGCTGCCGGAAGAGACCGACACCCAGCTGGCCGCCTCAGACGACACCGGTGACGAAATCTCGGCCACGCCGCTGGACCCGATCGCCGGGGCCGCCGCCGCCATCGAAGCCTCGGCCCCTGCCGCGCAGCCCGCACCGGCGCCCGCGCCCAAGCCGAAACCCAAGAAAAAGACCTCTTCGCTGTCGAAACCCTATATTCAGATCGGGATCTTCAGCGTGGAAGCAAACGCCAACCGCAGTGCCAAGATGATGACCGGTGCCGGGATGATCCCCACCGTGTTTGAACAGAGCCTGAACGGCAAGCAGTTCTGGCGCGTTGTCGTTGGTCCGGCTCAGTCCAGCTCGGAACGCGCTGCCTTGTTGAAAAAAGTGAAGGCTACCGGCTTCTCGGACGCCTACTTCGTATCAAAGTAACAGGAGCTTTCTCGCGATGCTTGAAACTCTCCGCTTGTCCTCTCGTCTCCTGGCCTCTGCCGGGCTCGTGCTGTGTCTGGCTGCCACTACGGCCAGCGCGTTTGACACCCGCGCCCGCGCCGCTTTTGTCGTGGATCAGCAATCCGATACCGTGCTGCTGTCCAAGAACGCCGAAGAGCCGTTGCCTCCGGCCTCGATGTCCAAGCTGATGACGCTCTACGTGGCGTTCGAAGCCCTGCGCGACGGCCGTCTGACGCTGGATGAACGCCTGCCCGTTTCGCAACATGCGATGAGCTACAAGGGCTCGACCATGTTCCTGAACACCCAGGACCGGGTCCGCGTCGAAGACCTGCTGCGCGGCATCATCGTGCTGTCGGGCAACGATGCCTGCGCGGTGATCGCCGAAGCGCTGAGCCCGGATGGCACCGAAGCCGGTTTTGCCCGCTACATGACCGAGCGCGCGCGCCAGCTGGGCATGGAGCATTCCACCTTCGCCAACTCCAACGGCTGGCCCGCGGCCGGGCACCGCATGTCGGTCGAAGATCTGGCCATCCTGGCCGAACACCTGATCGAGGACTTTCCGGAATATTACCCGCTGTTTTCGGAAACCGAGTTCCAGTTCGACGGGCGCGCGCCCTCCAACACCCGCAACCGCAACCCGCTGTTGCGCCTGAACATCGGCGCGGACGGGCTGAAGACCGGCCACACCGAAGAGGCCGGTTATGGCCTTGTGGGCTCTGCGAAACAGGGCGACCGCCGGGTCATCTTCGTGATTTCCGGCATGAGCAGCAATGCCGCCCGCGCAGAGGAGGCGGAAGCCATTGTTAACTGGTCGTTTCGCCAGTTTTCCGAAAAAACCATCGCCCGCGCCGGTGAGCCCATCGCCCAGGCCGACGTCTGGATGGGGGGACAGCCGACGGTAGGGTTGGTTGCGGCCCAGGACCTGAAGGTCCTGCTGCCTGCGCTCTCGGGCAAGCAGATGCCCGCGGAAATCGTCTATACCGGCCCCGTTACCGCCCCGATCAAACAGGGGCAGAAGCTGGCTGATCTGGTTGTGACACCGGCCGGGCTGCCCGAATTGCGCCTGCCGCTGGTGGCGGAACAGGACGTGCCCGCTGGGGGCTTCATGGTGCGGGTGAAAACCGCCACGCAGCTGCTGATCGCACGGTTCCTCAAAGGACCCGAGGGGGCGACGTGAGTGGCAGACACGGCCTGTTCCTGACCTTCGAAGGGATTGACGGTTCCGGCAAATCGACCCAGGCCAAACGGCTGGCAAGTGCCCTGCAATCTGCGGGGCATGATGTTGTTCTGACCCGTGAACCCGGCGGATCACCCGGGGCCGAAGAAATCCGCCGTCTGGTGCTGGAGGGCGATCCCGATCGCTGGTCGGCCGAGACCGAGATCCTGCTGTTCACTGCCGCGCGCCGCGATCACCTTGAGCGCACGATCCTGCCCGCGCTCGGCGCTGGCAAGGTGGTGATCTGTGACCGCTTTGCCGACAGCACCCGGATGTATCAGGGCCTGTCGCGCGGCGACCTGCGCCCGGTGGTGGATCAGCTGCACAGCCTGATGATCGGACGTGAACCGGACCTGACGCTGCTGATCGACATGGATCCGGAAATCGGCCTCTCTCGCGCCAAGGGGCGTCAGGGCACAGAAGAGCGGTTCGAGGATTTCGGAGTGGACCTGCAACGCAAGATGCGGACCGGTTTCCTGTCCCTTGCCGATGAATTCTCGCAAAGGTTCCGTGTTATCGACGGGGCCCAGCCGATGGATGCGATTGCCGCTGAAATCCTGTCGCTTGTCACGGGCGCGCTGGAATGAGTGACGACCTCCCCGCCCCGGATCAGGTCCCCGGTTTCCCCCACCCGCGCGAAACCCAAAGGCTTTTTGGTCAGGATCAGGCACAGGCCGATTTCCTGAGCGCCTATAACGCCGACAGGCTGCACCACGGGTGGCTGCTGACCGGCCCACAGGGCGTCGGCAAAGCCACGCTCGCCTGGCAGATCGCCCGCTTCCTGCTTGCCACGCCCCCGGCGGAGGCCGGGCTGTTCGGCGCGCCCCCGCCCGTTGAGACACTGTCCATTTCTGATGAACATCCTGTCAGTCACCGCATCCTTGCCGGTGCCGAACCCGGCCTGGCCGCGATTACCCGCAGCGCCAATGACAAGGGAAAGCTGCGCGACCAGATCGTGGTCGACGATGTCCGCAAGCTCAATCATTTCTTCGGCCTGTCCGCCACCGATGGCGGGCGACGGGTGGTCATCGTGGATTCCGCCGATGAAATGAACACCAGCGCCGCCAATGCGCTGTTGAAAATGCTGGAAGAGCCCCCAGCCCGGACCACGCTGCTGCTGGTCTCGCATCAGCCGTCGCGCCTGTTGCCGACCATCCGGTCCCGCTGCCGGACCCTTCGCCTACCGGCGCTGTCGCCGGATGACATGCAGGCCGCGCTGCTGCAGGCGGGCGCCGACCTGCCGGAAACGCCAGACCAACTGGCCGCGCTTGCCTCCGGTTCGGTGGGTGCGGCGCTGCGCCTGCTGACCCTGGACGGGCTGCGCATCTACCAGGACCTGATCAACATCGTCGGCTCCATGCCACAGCTGGACCGCCCGCGCGCGCAGGCCCTGGCGGATACCGCCGCCCAGCGCGGCGCAGCCGACCGGTTTGAGCTGATGCTGACACTTCTGGACATTCTTCTGGCCCGCCTGGCCCGCACCGGAGCGGTTGGCATGGCCCCACGCCCCGAAGCCGCCCAGGGCGAGGCTGCGGCGCTTGAACGCCTCTCTGCCAGCCCGCATCAGGCCCGGGCCTGGGCCGATCTGGCCACCCGCATCACCGCCCGAATGCGGCATGGCCAATCGGTGAACCTTGACCCCGCCGCACTTGTTCTAGATACGGTTTTCAAGATGCAGGAAACCGCCAGCCGGGCTTGAGATGACCGACACCACGATCCCAGAGATTACCGACAGCCATTGCCACCTCGATTTCCCCGATTTCGAGGGCAAACTGCCCGAGGTCGTGGCCCGCGCCGCCGAAGCTGGCGTGACCCGCATGGTGACCATCTGCACCCGGCTGAAAAACGAACCCACCGTGCGCGCCATCGCCGAGGCCCACGCCCCGATCTTCTACGCCGCGGGCACCCACCCGATGAGCGCCGCCGAAGAACCGATGGCGACGGTCGAAGAGCTGGTCGCGCTGGCCCGGCATCCGAAATTCGTGGGCATCGGGGAAACGGGGCTGGATTATCACTACACCGCCGACAGCAAGGATGTTCAGAAGGAAAGCCTGAAGATCCATATCGAGGCCGCGCGCCAGACCGGCCTGCCGCTGATCATCCATTCGCGCGACGCCGATGACGACATGGCCCGCATCCTGTCGGATGAGCTGGCCCATGGGCCCTATTCCTGCGTCATGCATTGCTTCTCCTCCTCGGCAGAGCTGGCCAGGGCGGCCATCGATCTGGGCTTCTACCTGTCGATGTCGGGCATCGCCGCCTTCCCCAAGAGCCAGGAACTGCGCGACATCTTCGCCGCGGCCCCGGTGGACCGGATCCTGGTGGAAACCGACGCCCCCTATCTTGCGCCGCCCCCCTATCGCGGCAAGCGCAATGAACCCGCCTACACGGCGCATACCGCCCGCAAAGGGGCCGAGGTCTTCGGCATGGACTACGCCGATTTCGCCGCCCAGACGCAGGCCAATTTCGACCGCCTCTTCACCAAGGTCGCGCAACAGAAAGCCGCTGCATGAGTTCAGAACTGCGCTTCACGATCCTGGGATGTGGCTCCTCGGGCGGGGTCCCGCGGCTGGGTGGTCACTGGGGCGACTGCGACCCGGAAAACCCGCGCAATATACGTCGCCGCTGCTCGATGCTGGTGGAACGCGAAGGTCCGGACGGCACCACCACGGTGCTGATCGACACCACGCCTGACATGCGCTCGCAACTGCTGGATACCGGCACCGGACGGCTGGATGGTGTGGTCTATACCCATTCCCACGCCGATCATGTGCATGGCATCGACGACCTGCGGATGATCGTCTTCAACATGCGCGCCCGGATCCCGGTCTGGGCCGACGGCGACACGCAAAACGCACTGCTGTCGCGCTTCGGCTATGCCTTCGTGCAACCCGAAGGCTCCCCCTATCCGCCGATCCTGGAGCTCAAATCCATCTCCGGCGCCTTCGAAATCGACGGCCCCGGCGGCCCGATCCCGTTCCGGCCCTTCACAGTCAACCACGGCTCCATCGACAGCCTGGGGTTCCGCATCATGGACCTGGCCTATCTGCCGGATGTAGCCGAAATGCATGACGACGCCTGGCAGGAATTGCAGGACCTCGACTGCTGGATCGTCGACGCGCTGCGCCGCACCCCGCATCCGACCCATGCGCATCTGGACAAGGCGTTGGAGTGGATCGACCGCGTCAAACCCAACCGCGCCGTATTGACCAACATGCATATCGATCTGGACTATGCCACGGTCGAGGCGGAAACCGCCGAACACATCACCCCTGCCTATGACGGCATGGTGATCCGCTACCCCTTGTGAGGACGGCATGATGGCTGTCCGCGCCTCTTTCCGCACCCCGCTCCGGGATCAGGCGCAGGCCCCTTGCTTCTTCTCGTCACAAATACTCAAATCCCCCGCTCTCCGCTCGGAACACCCTCAGGCCCCCTTCCCCCGGCCCGGACATACCCCATGTTCCAAAGCCTGATTGACGTCATCCTGCCGGTCTTTCTGGTGATCGGCGCGGGCTATGCCACCACGCGGGCGGGCTATTTCAAGTTCGAACATATCGACGGGATCATGCGCTTCACGCAAGGATTCGCGATCCCCTGCCTGCTGTTCCGCGCCATTGCCAACCTGGATCTGTCGGCCAGCTTCGATCCCCGCCTTCTGGCCAGCTTCTATTCGGCCGCCTTCCTGTGCTTTCTGGCCGGGCTTTTCGGCGCCCGCATCCTGTTCAAACGCGACTGGGAGGACTGCGTGGCCATCGGCTTCTGCTGCCTGTTTTCCAACTCGGTGCTGCTGGGTTTGCCCATCACCGAACGCGCCTATGGGCCGGAAAACCTGACCGGCAACTATGCCATCGTCGCCTTCCATTCGCCCTTCTGCTACGGCGTCGGCATCACTGCGATGGAGATCATCCGCAACCGTGGACATGGCGGCGTGAAGACCGTGACATCGGTCCTGAATGCAATGTTCCGCAATGTGCTGATTCTCGGGATCGGGCTGGGGTTCGTGGTCAACCTGACGGGGATCGTGATACCAGAAACCGTCGACAGTGCCCTGTCACTGGTCATACGCGCGGCCCTTCCGGGGGCGCTTTTTGCCCTGGGGGGCGTGCTGGTCCAATACCGGCCCGAAGGCGATCTGAAGACCATCGCCTATGTCTGCGGCATCTCGTTGATGGTGCATCCGGCGCTGGTCTGGACTTTCGGGAAAAGTCTTTCGCTTCAACAGGATCTGTTCCGCTCCGGCGTGTTGAACGCGGCGATGGCACCGGGGTTCAACGCCTATATTTTTGCCAATATGTACGGCCGCGCAAAGCGCGTTGCGGCCTCCTCCGTGCTGATCGCGACGGGGCTGTGCATCGTCACGGTCTGGGGTTGGCTTCTGGTGCTTGGATAAAATTTCCAGGTTGACGCCTGCCCTCTCCTCCCCCTACCAATTGCCTCACGCAGGGGGGTCCCGCCAAGGGGACTGAGAGGCGGACGAGGGCATATGCCCGGTGATGCGACCCTTTGAACCTGACCCAGTTGATACTGGCGGAGGAAGCTAGGTTTGCATCGCCCGGGGACCCGTACGCCCCCAGCCATGCAGGTGCCGAACAAGGGGGCCGTACACCCCCTGTTTCCAGCGCGAAATCACCTGGTGTCTTTTTGAGTGAATGCTTGAGGAGCACCTGAATGAACGTCCCCAATCCGAAAATCACCACCGGTGAACTGCCCGCCTCGCGCAAGATCTACGTCGATGGCCAGCTGCACGCCGATGTGCGCGTGCCGATGCGCGAAATCTCGGTCCACCCCACCGCGGGCGAGCCGCCGCTGCCGGTCTATGACAGCTCCGGCCCCTATACCGATCCGAACGTGCTGACAGACATCAAGCAGGGGCTTGCCCCGCTGCGCCGCAAGTGGATCGAAGCGCGCGGCGATGTCGAGGACTACGAGGGCCGTGAGATCAAGCCCGAGGACAACGGCTTTGTCGAAGGCGACCGGCTGACCCCCGAATTCCCCGTCAAACCGCGCCCGCTACGCGCCAAGGTTGGCAAGGCCGTCACCCAGCTGGCCTATGCCCGCGCCGGGATCATCACGCCAGAGATGGAATTCATCGCCATCCGCGAAAACCAGCTGCGTGAACTGGCCCCCTGCCACCGTGACGGCAATGATTTCGGGGCAAACATCCCGGACTATGTGACGCCTGAATTTGTCCGCGATGAGGTCGCCGCAGGCCGCGCCATCATTCCCGCCAACATCAACCACCCGGAAAGCGAACCGATGATCATCGGCCGCAACTTCCTGGTAAAGATCAACGCCAATATGGGCACCTCCGCCGTGACCTCCAGCATGGAGGAAGAGGTCGACAAGATGGTCTGGGCGATCCGCTGGGGCGCGGACACCGTGATGGACCTGTCCACCGGTCGCAACATCCACAACACCCGTGAATGGATCGTGCGCAACTCGCCCGTGCCCATCGGCACCGTGCCGCTCTATCAGGCACTGGAGAAGGTGAACGGTATCGCCGAGGATCTGACCTGGGAAGTGTTCCGCGACACGCTGATCGAACAGGCCGAACAGGGTGTGGATTACTTTACCATCCACGCCGGTGTGCGCCTGCACATGGTGCCGATGACCGTCAATCGCGTCACCGGCATCGTGTCGCGCGGCGGTTCGATCATGGCCAAATGGTGCCTGCACCACCATAAAGAGTCGTTCCTCTATGAACACTTCGACGAGATCTGCGACATCTGCCGCGCCTATGACGTGTCCTTCTCGCTGGGCGACGGTCTGCGTCCCGGCTCCATCGCGGACGCCAATGACGAAGCGCAGTTTGCCGAGCTGGAAACCCTGGGGGAACTGACCAAGATCGCCTGGGCCAAGGACTGTCAGGTGATGATCGAAGGGCCGGGCCATGTGGCCATGCACAAGATCAAAGAGAACATGGACAAGCAGCTGGAGTGCTGCCACGAGGCGCCCTTCTACACGCTTGGCCCGCTGACCACCGACATCGCGCCGGGCTATGACCACATCACCTCCGGCATCGGGGCGGCCATGATCGGTTGGTTCGGCTGCGCGATGCTGTGCTATGTGACGCCCAAAGAACACCTCGGGCTTCCCGACCGCGACGACGTGAAAACCGGGGTGATCACCTACAAGATCGCCGCCCATGCCGCGGATCTGGCCAAGGGGATGCCGGGGGCGCAGGCCCGCGATGACGCGATTTCGCGGGCGCGGTTCGAATTCCGCTGGGAGGATCAGTTCAACCTGGCGCTCGACCCGGAAACCGCACGCGACTTCCACGATGCGACCTTGCCGAAACAGGCGCATAAGGTGGCGCATTTCTGCTCCATGTGCGGGCCGAAGTTCTGCTCGATGCGGATCAGCCACGACATCCGGGCCGAGGCGCAGAAAGAGGGCATGGAGGCGATGGCCGCCAAGTTCCGCGAAGGCGGTGAGCTCTATATGCCCGCACCCAATACCGAGGCGGAACCGGCGGAATGATCACCATCGCCGGGGCCGGTCTGGCCGGCCTCGCCTGCGCCCTGGAACTGGCGCGGCGCGGGGCGCAGGTCCGGGTCTTTGACCCGGGCCACGCACCCGGAGACCGCAGCGTCGCCCGCTATGCGGGCGGCATGCTGGCCCCCTGGTGCGAACGCGAAAGCGCCGAGGAGGAGGTCATCACCCTTGGCGCGCAGGCTGCCGATTGGTGGGCCGAGGTCACGCCGGTCACCCGGCGCGGCACCCTGGTTGTGACGCCACCGCGCGACCGGGCAGAACTGCAGCGTTTTGCCCGCCGCACCGCCGGGTTTCGCGGTGTTGACGGGGATGAAATTGCCTCCCTGGAACCCGCGCTTGCGGGGCGGTTTTCGCAAGGGTTGTTCTTTGAACAAGAGGCACATCTGGACCCGCGCCGTGCCCTGCGGGACCTGACCGCCACAGTGCAGGAGCTGGGGGTGGAGATCATCTATGGCACCCCTGCCCCGTCCGGCGTTACGCTGGATTGCACAGGCATGGCTTCCCCGGTGGAGGGCTTGCGCCCGGTGCGAGGGGAAATGGCGATCCTGCATTGTCCGGAGGTGCAGATCACCCGCACCCTGCGCCTGCTGCATCCGCGCATGCCGCTCTACCTCGTGCCGCGCGGCGACGGGCATTACATGATCGGCGGCACGATGATCGAAAGCAGCTCAACCCGCGCGATTTCGCTGCGTTCGCTCAGCGAACTGCTCAGCGCGGCCTTTGCCCTGCACCCCGGCTTTGCCGAGGCCAGCGTGGTGGAAACCGGCGCGGGCCTGCGCCCGGCCTTTGCCGACAACCTGCCCCGGCTGGTCCAGCAGGGCGACACGCTGCACCTGAACGGGCTTTACCGCCACGGATTTCTGCTGGCCCCGGCCATGGCCGCGCGGGCTGCGGACCACCTGATTTCGGAGACATCCCATGAACCTGATCGTCAACGCGCAACCGCGTGAAGTCACCGCCCAAACCCTTGCCGACGCGCTGAGCGAGCTTGGCTTCACCGGCCCCGCCATCGCCACCGCCCTGAACGGCCAATTCGTTCCGCGTGAGGCCCGTCAGACCACATCGCTCAAAAGCGGCGACCAGCTGGAAGTGCTGGCCCCGATGCAAGGAGGGTGACATGCGCGTCTATGGAACCGAAGTAAGCTCGCGGCTGCTGCTGGGCACCGCGCAATACCCATCCCCCAAGGTGCTGGCCGAGGCGATCACCGCCAGCGGATGTGAGATCATCACCGTGTCGCTGCGCCGGGAAACCGCTGATGGCTCCGGTGCCGGGTTCTGGGATCTGCTGCGCGACACCGGCACCCGCATCCTGCCCAACACCGCGGGGTGTCATTCCGTGCAGGAGGCCGTGACCACCGCCCAGATGGCGCGCGAGGTTTTTGGCACCAACTGGATCAAGCTGGAGGTTATCGGCCACTCCGACACCCTGCAACCGGATGTCTTTGGTCTGGTCGAAGCCGCGCGGATCCTCTGTGCCGACGGGTTCGAGGTCTTCCCATACACCACGGATGACCTGGTGGTGGGCGAAAAGCTGGTTGAGGCGGGCTGTGAGCTGTTGATGCCCTGGGGCGCGCCCATCGGCTCGGGCCAGGGGTTGCGCAACCCGGATGCCTTGCGGGCGATGCGGGCGCATTTCCCGGACATCCCGCTGATCGTTGACGCCGGGATTGGCCGCCCTTCGGACGCTGCACAAGCGATGGAACTGGGCATAGACGCGGTTCTGCTGAACACCGCAGTGGCCAAGGCCGGCGATCCGGTCGCGATGGCCCGCGCCATGGCCCTGGGCATCGAGGCAGGCCGCATGGGTCACATGGCCGAACCGATGGAACCGCGCGACATGGCGGTGCCTTCAACCCCCCTCTTGGGACTGGCGGAGCTGGGATGATGGAACGTTTCTATTTGATCGTCGGACATGTGAACCGGCTGGAGCTTCTGGTGCCGCATGGGGTGAAGCTGGTGCAGCTGCGGATCAAGGACCAGCCATTGGAAGAAGTCCGCCGCCAGATCACCCGCGCCCGCGATTTCTGTGCCGTGCATGGCGCGCAGCTGGTGGTGAATGACTATTGGGAACTGGCGCTGGATCTTCGGTGCAATTTTGTCCATCTGGGGCAGGAGGACATGGACACCGCCGATTTTGCCGCCCTGCGCCGCGCGGGCATTCGATACGGCCTGTCGACCCATGACGAAAGCGAGCTGGACCGCGCGCTCGGCCATGATCCGGCCTATGTCGCGCTGGGGCCGGTCTATCCCACCCTGCTGAAAAAGATGAAGTGGGGGCCGCAGGGCCTGGACAATGTCCGGCGCTGGAAAGCCATGACGGGGGATACGCCGCTGGTTGCCATCGGTGGTCTGACGCCCGAGCGTCTGCCCGGCGTCTTTGAGGCCGGAGCCGACAGCGCCGCAGTCGTCACCGATATTCAACAGGCCACCGACCCCGAGGCGCGCACCCGCGAATGGATCGCCGCCTGTTCTGCGGCCAGTTCTGCGCCCTGTGCTGCGGCCGGTGTGCCTGCATGAGCCGCTATGCCCGCCAGATGTCGCTGCCCGACGTGGGCGCCGCAGGTCAGGCCCGGCTGGAACAGGCGCGGGTGCTGGTTGTCGGCGCGGGCGGGCTGGGCTGCCCGGTCCTGCAATATCTGGCCGGAGCTGGCGTTGGGACGATGGACATCATGGACCACGACCGGGTGGAGGAAGGCAACCTGCACCGCCAGCCGCTCTATACGATGGACGACATCGGCGCACCAAAGGTGGAGGCCGCGCGCGCCCGGTTGCGGGCGGCCAATCCGGATCTGATCCTCACCCCCATGGCGTGCAGGCTGACCCCTGCCAATGTCGCCGCGGCCGTCGCACAGGCCGATGTGGTGATTGATGCCGCCGACAGCTTTGCCGCCTCCTACATCCTGTCGGACACATGTCTTGAGATGGGCAAGCCATTGATTTCGGCCTCTGTTCTGGGCCAGAGCGGCTATGTCGGCGGCTATTGCGGCGGCGTGCCTTCGCTGCGCGCGGTATTCCCGGAACTGCCCGAACAGGCGGCAACCTGCGCCACGGCGGGCGTGCTGGGCCCGGCGGTGGGCGTGATCGGGACGCTGCAGGCGCAGATGGCATTGCGGGTGCTGCTGGACCTTTCCCCTTCGCCCCTTGGGCGGTTGGTTACTGTCGATCTGGAGCAGTTTCAGTTCGGCGGCTTCTCCTTTGCCACTGCACCGGAACCTGAAAACGGCTTTCGCTTTGTCAGCCGGTCCCAGCTGACCGCTGCCGATCGCGTGATCGAACTGCGTCCCGAAAGCGAAGCACCCCACCTCGCCGCGCCAGAGGCGCAGCGCCTGGATCCCCGGGCCCTGGAGACGCTGGAGGTCAGCCCGGATCAGCGCACGGTCCTGTGCTGTGCAACGGGGCTACGTGCCTGGAGATCCGCGCGCGCCCTGTCCGCCCTTGGTCATTGCAACATCGCCCTGCTGGCCACAAGTTGCAGCGCATGAAGCGGGTTCTGATCATCGCCGGGACCGACAGCAGCGGCGGGGCCGGGCTGACGCGGGACACCAGCGTCGCAGCAGCACATGGCATGCAGGTCGCGCCGGTTGTCACCGCCGTCACGGCCCAGACCGACAGCGGCGTCAGCGCCATTCACCCGGTCGCGCCGGATCTGGTGCTTGAGCAGATCAGCTGCGCCCTTGCCGCGCCGGTTGATGCGGTCAAGATCGGGATGCTGGGCAGTGCCGAAACCGCGGGCGCTGTTGCCGATGCCCTGAACGGCACCCGCTGCCCGGTGGTGATGGACCCCGTTTTGCGCGCCAGCTCCGGCCCCGCGCTGAACCGGTCAGACGCGTTTTCGCTGATCGCACCGTTGATGGAGCGCATCACCCTGTTGACGCCCAATCTGGAGGAGGCCCGCGTTCTGGCAGGCCTGCCGGACGGACGCCCGGGCGCGCTTGCACGGGCGATTGGGTCACGCGGTGTTCAGGCCAGCCTGATCAAGGGCGGTCATGACACGGGCGAAACCAGCGTGGACCTGTTGCAGATGCCGGGAGCGGAGCCGCATCGCTTTTCGGCGCCCCGGCTGAACCGCAGCCAACGGGGCACCGGATGCGCCCTGGCAACCGCGATCGCCTGTCGCCTTGCCCAGGGGCACGCCCTGCCCCAGGCCTGCGCGCTGGCAAAGCGGGACATTCATAACTGGATCGAAACAGGCGTGTTCAGCGTTTGCGCGCCAGAACCCACACCGGATCATAGGTCAGGCTGACCCCGCCGGGGACCGCGAACCGCCCTGTATACTCGGCTTCGAACTGGCGCAGCTGCGCCCGCGTCCAGCCGCGCTCGGCCCGGCCGTTGACCCCGGTGGCACGCAGATGCCGTAGCACATCGCGCGGGGTTTCGAAGGTCAGAACAATGCGTTCCTGATGAAGATGCACCAGTTCCATGCCATGCGGCAGGAGATTCGGCCAATCCGCCGCATCCGCATAGGCCGGGGCCGCCGCATTGGAGCCCAATGCCTCCAGCTCCAGAAACTGCGCGCGGCCAAACCCGCTGAGCGCCAGCCAGCCACCGGCGGCCAGCTGCGCGCAGAGGCGCTCCAGAACAAAGGCGATCTCGGGCACCCATTGCACGGTCGACGCAGACAGGATCGCATCCAGCGACCCTTCGGGGTGAACCTCTTCGATCGGGCCGGGCAGAAACTGGTCCCCCGGCCTCAGGATCCCCTGAACCTGCGCCTGCATTTCGGGCACCAGATCGTTCAGGATCAAGGTCCCCAGCTCAAACCGGGCCCCCACGGCCTGGGTTAGATGACCGGTTCCACAACCGAATTCGAACACACGGCCCAGATGGGGCTGATCTGCATTTGCGGCCAGCAGGTCGGCCAAAGCCGTGGCGATCCGGGTCTGCACCACCGCCCCGTCATGGTAGCTCTGCGCCCCGCGCCGGAAGCTTTGCCGCACGCGGGACAGGTCCGCACCCCGATCCTGTGTCAGATCCCTCATGCAAACACCTCGGTCCAATGGTCGAACTGGTCAAACGGCACATGGGGGGCTTTGATCCGGCGCACCGCTGCGCCCTGATCCGCCCAGGCCCGTTCCAGATTGACGGACGGAAAGATACGATCCTGATCCGCGATCCAGATGCGATCAAAGGCCGTATCCGGGGCGGGACCGCGCGCGGCGACCTCTCGCAGTTCCTGCGCCCGGGCCGCGACGTCCAACGTCTGTTCCGGTTGGGCGGAACCATGGGCATGAGTCAGGAACGTCTGGAAACTGTCGTGGCTCAGCCCGTCAACGGTCCTGCGAAACACCACAGGCGGGATGCCCTTCTGCCGATCCACGGGTGTTAGCGCGCCACAGACGGCCGCCTTCGCGGCAAAGGGATCGGGATTTTCAGCCTGCCAATGCGCATAGGCGGCCACCCCGAAAGACCACGCCAGCAAGCAGACCCGATCATAGTTGCCCACATCAATGGACGCCGCCAGATCCCTGTAATCAGACACGAACAAGAGATCTACACACCCCGCGAAGCGTTCAAATGGGGATGAATTGACAGCCCAGCCGCCAAACACGACCAATGCCGTGTCCGTCCCGGTCTGGCTGAGCCATCGTGCCTGCATCCCTAAAGCTCCTGCGCCAGTCGCAACATGCCTGCTGTGATCTCGCTCAGCTGATCGGGCGAGGTCACGAAGGGCGGCATGGTATAGATGTTGGTGCCGAAGGGGCGCAGGAACACGCCCATTTCGCACGCGCGGGCATGGGCCGCATCCGCGGACACACGATGCTTCATTTCGATCACCCCGATGCCGCCAAGCACACGCACATCGGCCACCCCGTCAAAGTCGCGGGCCGGGGCCAGCTCGGTCTCCATCTGGTTTGCGATCCGCGACACGGTCCCCGACCAGTTCTGACCGGTCAACAGATCCAGCGATGCAGATGCCGCCGCACAGGCCAGCGGATTGCCCATATAGGTCGGCCCATGCATGAAGATCCCCGGATTGCTATTGCCGATGCCTTCGGCCACGCGGTCGTTGGTCATCGTGGTGGCAAAGGAAATATGTCCGCCTGTCAGTGCCTTACCCAGACAGATGATGTCAGGTTCGATGGAACAGAAATCCGTGGCAAACATCTTGCCTGTCCGGCCAAAACCGGTGGCGATCTCATCAAAGATCAGCAGGATGCCGAATTCATCACACAGAGCCCGCGCCTGGTTCAGGTATTCGGGATGATAGAAGTACATGCCGCCCGTGCCTTGAACCACCGGCTCCAGGATGAAGGCGGCGATCTTCTGCGCGTTTGTCTCCAGTACCTGACGCAGCTCGGCCAGACCGTTCTGCGCCGGGTCATCAACCCACTCCTGATTGATGCGGATCGGCGGGCGGGACACGAAGTGCTGCACACTGAGCGCGCCCTGAAACAGGTGATGCATGCCGGTGTCGGGGTCACAGACGCTCATCGCCTTCCAGGTGTCCCCGTGATAGCCCGAGCGGATGGTGGCAAACTCGCTGCGCCCCGGAAATCCCTTGGCGTGCTGGTATTGCACCGCCATTTTCATCGCAACTTCGACGGACACCGACCCGGAATCACAATAGAAAATGCGCGTCAGGCTGTCCGGCGTCACCGACAGCAACCGCTGGCCCAAGCTGATCGCGGGTTTGTGCGTCAGCCCGCCGAACATCACATGCGGCAGCTGATCCAGCTGGTCGTGGATCGCCTTGGTGATGACCGGATTGCGATGCCCATGCACCATACACCACCATGACGACATCGCGTCGATCAGGCGGGTGCCATCGTCCAGCGTCAGATAAACGCCTTCGGATTCGCGCACCACGAAGGTGGGACCGGGCCGTTCAACGTTGGTGTAAGGGTGCCAGAGGTGCTGCTGGTCAAATTCCAATGGGGTCATCGTGCAAGCGCCTCGTGGATCGGGTGCATGTCAATCGTGTCCTTGAAGGCCTGGCGCAGGGTGTCCGGCGTCAGCGACGGCAAGGCCGGCAAGCGGCCCAGGCGCGTCACCTGTCCGAAATCGACGATCGTCTGTTCCACGTCCGGCTCAGCTTCACCGATGAAAGCCACGCCGACGGGCTGGCACCCGGCTTGGCGCAGCGCCTGAAGGGACATCAGCGTGTGATTGATCGTGCCCAGCTGGGTCCGCGCGCAGAGGACAACCGGCACCTGCCAGCGGGCGAACAGATCCAGATACAGGCTTTCCCGGTTCAGAGGCACCATCAGCCCCCCCGCCCCTTCGATCACCACCGGCCCGTCACAGTCCGGCAGGGTCAGCGTGGACGGATCGATGGTCGCGCCTTCCGCTTCGGCCGACAGATGCGGTGACGCGGGCAGATCGAAGATATAGCCTTCGGGCAACGCGGGCCGTCCGGACAAGCGCTGGACAATCTGGCTGTCGGTTTCGCCTTCGATGCCTGATTGCACCGGTTTCCAGTAGGTGCCGTTCAATGCCCCGACCAAACCGGCAGAGAAGACAGTCTTGCCAATGCCGGTATCGGTGCCGGCCACGATCAGATGGGTCATACGGGTTCCTCCAAAAGCTGGCGGGCGACTTCGGTGAACGCGGCGGTCACCTGCTCGGGCGTGACATTGGCCGTGATTGAAATGCGCAAGCGCGCGGTTCCCCTTGGAACGGTCGGCGGGCGCACCCCGCGAATATCAAAACCGCTCTGGCGCAGGGACTCGGCAATTCGCATGGTGCGCTTGTCGCATCCGATCACCACCGGGATGATCTGGCTCTGGCAGCCCTGCAGCCCGAACAGGCGGTCCGCCTCTCGCCAGGCGTGCCGGATGTTGTCCCAGGCACGCGCCCGGCAATCCGGCTCTCCGGCCAGCAGCGACAGCGACGCCCGGACCAACGCCGCGTTCAACGGCGACGGCGCGGTGGCGAAGATAAAGGTGCGGGCCTTGTTCACCAGCGTTTCGATCAGCACCTTCTGGCCGCAGATCAGCGCCCCGGACACCCCCAGCCCCTTGCCACAGGTGTGCAGGGACAGGACATGCGGTGCGGACGCGATATCATGCGCCAAACCGCGCCCGCCCGGACCGAACAGCCCGGTCGAATGCGCCTCATCCACCACCAGAACGGCGTTTTCCCGAAGGGCCAGTTCAGACAAGGCGGCCAAGGGGGCGATGTCACCATCCATGGAATACAGCGCTTCGACCGCGATCCAGACCTGCCCCTTGCCGCCTGCCGCTTTCCACTCGGCAATGGCGCGGGTGCAATCCGCCACATCATTATGCGCAAAGCTGCGGGTTTCGGCGCGCCCCTGCCGCATGCCGTCATGGGTGCTGGCATGGATCAGCGCGTCATAGAGCACCAGATCGCCGTGCTGCGGCAGGGTCGAGAAGATCGCCAAATTGGCATTGAAGCCACCGCCCATGAACAGCGCCGCCTCAGTTCCGAAGAACTGGGCCGCTTCGGCCTCCAGCCGTTCATGTTCGGCATCATTTCCCCGCAACAGGCGCGAGCCCCCCGCGCCAACGGGCACGCCGCGGGCCAACGCCGCGGCGGCGGCCTGGCGCAGCTCTTCCGAACCGGCCAGCCCCAGATAGTCGTTCGAGGAAAAATCACAGCCTTCGCGCGGCACCAGCGACCGGTACCGCCCGCGGGCCTTCAGCGCGGCAAGCGCCTGATCCTGTCGCGCAAAGGCGGTCATCTTGCTCCGTCGCAGCCAACGTCCATCGCGCTCAGGCCCAGACGGTTGAACAGCATGGTATCGGTATCTTCTTCCGGGTTGTCCGCGGTCAGCAGCGTGTCCCCTACGAAGATCGAGTTTGCACCGGCGAAGAAGCACATCGCCTGCAGCTCATCGGTCATGTCGGTGCGGCCGGCGGACAGGCGCACATGCGACCGGGGCATCAGGATGCGGGCCAGCGCGATGGTGCGCACAAATTCGATCGGATCCAGCGGCTTGACGTCGGCCAGCGGCGTGTCGGCAATCGGGATCAGCATGTTCACCGGCACACTGTCGGGGTGCTCTTCCAGTGTGGCCAGCGCCAGCAGCATGTCGATGCGGTCCATCTGCTGCTCCCCCATGCCGACGATCCCGCCCGCACAGACCTTGATGCCCGCTTCGCGCACCCGATTCAGCGTGTCGATCCGATCCGCAAAGGTCCGCGTGGTGATGATTTCGGAGTAGTAGCGCTCGGAGGTGTCGATGTTGTGGTTGTAGTAATCCAGACCCGCGCCCTTGAGCTGGATCACCTGGTCATCGTCCAGCATACCCAACGTCATGCAGGTTTCCATGCCAAGCGCCTTCACGCCTTCGACCATCGCGGTCAACGACGCCATGTCCCGATCCTTGGGCGAGCGCCAGGCCGCCCCCATGCAATAGCGGGTCGCGCCGCCTTCCTTGGCCTTGCGGGCTTCGGCGATCACGCGTTCGACCTCGATCAGCTTCGAAGCCGACAGTTTGGCGCCGTTGCGGGCCGACTGCGAGCAATAGGCGCAGTCTTCGGCGCAGCCGCCGGTCTTGATGCTCAGCAGCTTGGATTTTTGCACCTGGTTCGGGTCGAAATGCTGACGGTGCACAGTGTGCGCCTCATAGAGAAGATCCATGAAAGGCTGATTATAGATAGTTTCAGCTTCTTCACGCGTCCAATCGGTGCGAATAGGCGAACGGTCCAGCATGGCGCTCCTCGAAATTCCATATCTGTCACGGGACATCCGCGACTGATCGTTTTTATAGATAATTTATAAATGGCAAAACAAGAGATTTCTGCTGCGCTGCCGCAATTTGCCACGCCAGACCGGGAAACCAAGGATTTTCAGAGAGTTGTCTGGTACGGGCGGTGGGACTCGAACCCACACGGGCATACGCCCTTCGGATTTTAAGTCCGATATGTCTACCATTCCATCACGCCCGCACGCGACGTCCCATCCCTACAAGCAGGTTCTGGCAAAAACAATGCCAGATCGTGGGGAATGAATCAGAGTTCCTGCCCCTTTGGCTCCAGCGGACCACCCGGCCCCGCCAGCCCCCGTTCCGGCAGCCAGGGATTCAGGGACAACGCCTGCTGCAGCACGGCGCTGGCTTCGTCCAGTCGCCCCAGCGCATAAAGCGACAGCGCCTTGCCACTCATGGCGGCGATGTGTTGCGGGCTGATTTCAAGCGCCCGGTCCAGATCCACCAGAGCGGCGGGAAAGTCATGGCGCAGATAGTTCACGAAGGCGCGCTGATTGTAGCCTTCGGCATAGTGGGGGCAGTAGTCCACCAACGCATCGAAATCAGCCAATGCGCCGATAAAGTCATAAGATGAGCGCCGCCGCATTCCCCGGTCCAGAATGGCCTGGGCCTGTTCGTTTGGTGCATCCGCCCAATAGCTCCACATCTCGTTTGAGATTTGCGCGGCCTGAATTTCATTCGGCGCGACGCGCACTTGCGAGATCAGCGATTGCAGGACTTCGGAATGATCCGGCGCAGCGGGGCATGTGTCAGCGGACGCAGCACCGGCCAGGGCGCCGGCGATCAGCGAGGCAAACAGCGGGGCAGAATGCGAAACGGAACGGGGCATATCCCTATGCTGACGCAAAAAGGCAAGCGATCAAGTCACGTTTTCGAGCGCAGCAAGCGCCCCACCCTCCTTGATCGCCTGCATCGCCATGAAGGTCGACGTGGACGCCACATGCGGCAGGGTCGAAATCTTTTCGGCCAGAACCGCGCGATAGGCTGCCATCGACCGGGTGCGGATCTTCAGCAGATAGTCGAAATTCGATGCGATCATATGGGCCTGCTCGATCTCTCCTACCTTGGCCACCGCTGCGTTGAAGGCCGACAGCGCCGCCTCCCGTGTATCGTTCAAGCGCACTTCGACAAAGGCCACGTGGTCCAGCCCCAGACGGATCGGATCAATCAGCGCGCGATAACCGATGATCACCCCATCCGCCTCCAGCTTGCGCAGGCGCGCCTGGGTTGGCGACTTTGACAGGCCGATGCGCCGCGCTAGATCCGCGATCGAGATCCGCCCGTCCTCGGCCAGCACGTTCAGAATCGCCTGATCGAAGCGATCCAAGCCCAAACCATCCATTTCGACCTCCAAATACCAAAATTTCAGATCTTTCGCCCGTGAATACGCAAAATTCAGTCGAATGTCCCGAAAATTCGCAAGTATTCTACCACAAAGACCATGAACGGATATGCCCATGCGCCTGCGTGATACCCTCGACCCGCTGACCTATGCTGACCAGGACACCCTTCTGGAGCAGCTGGTTCAGACCGCCGCCCTGTCCGATGAGGACCGCCAGACGATCTGCGCCAATGCCGCGGCGCTGGTCCGCGACATCCGCGGCCATTCCTCGCCCGGCCTGATGGAGGTTTTCCTAGCCGAATATGGCCTGTCCACCGATGAGGGCGTGGCGCTGATGTGTCTGGCCGAAGCCCTGCTGCGGGTGCCCGATGCCGATACGATCGACGCGCTGATCGAAGACAAGATCGCGCCTTCGGACTGGGGCAAGCATCTGGGGCACTCATCGTCCTCGCTGGTGAATGCCTCGACATGGGCGCTGATGCTGACGGGCAAGGTGCTGGACGACAGCAAGCCATCGCCGGTGAACGCGTTGCGCAGCGCCGTCAAACGCCTGGGCGAGCCGGTCATTCGCACCGCCGTGGGCCGCGCGATGAAGGAAATGGGCCGTCAGTTCGTGCTGGGTGAAACCATCCAGTCCGCGATGAAGCGGGCCGCCGGGATGGAGAGCAAGGGCTATACCTATTCCTATGACATGCTGGGCGAGGCCGCGCGCACAGAAGCCGACGCCGCGCGCTATCACCTGGCTTATTCGCGCGCCATCGCAGCCATCGCCGAGGCCTGCACCCACGATGATATCCGCGCCAATCCGGGTATCTCGGTCAAGCTGTCGGCGTTGCACCCACGCTATGAAATCGCCCAGGAAAGCCGGGTGATGGATGAGCTGGTGCCACGTCTGCGCGCGCTTGCGCTGCTGGCCAAGGCGGCCGGGATGGGCCTGAACGTGGACGCAGAAGAAGCCGACCGCCTGTCGCTGTCGCTGGAGGTGATCGACGCGGTCATGGGCGACCCGGCCCTTGCCGGATGGGACGGCTTCGGCATCGTGGTTCAGGCCTATGGCCCCCGAGCCGGTGCGGTGATCGACATGCTCTATGACATGGCAAACCGCCACGACCGCAAGATCATGATCCGTCTGGTCAAGGGTGCCTATTGGGATACCGAAATCAAGCGCGCGCAGGTTGAAGGGATCGACGGGTTCCCGGTCTTCACCAACAAATCCGCGACCGACGTGTCCTATATCTCCAATGCGCGCAAACTGCTTGGCATGACCGATCGGATCTATCCGCAGTTCGCCACCCACAACGCCCACACCGTCAGCGCGATCCTGCATATGGCGCAGGACGGACAGCCCTATGAATTCCAGCGTCTGCACGGGATGGGCGAAACCCTGCACCAGATGGTGTTGGAGCAGAACCGGACCCGCTGCCGGATCTATGCCCCGGTTGGGGCGCATCGTGACCTTCTGGCCTATCTGGTGCGCCGCCTGCTGGAAAACGGTGCCAACAGCTCTTTCGTGAACCAGATCGTGGATGAGGATGTCGCCCCCGAGGTGGTGGCCGCAGACCCGTTCGACACGGTCAAGCTCCCTGCCCCGGTCATCCCGCTGGGACCGGACCTGTTTCAGCCGGAGCGCCCGAACTCCAAGGGGTTTGACCTGAAACACGCCCCTACCCTGGCCCGGATCGAAGAAGCCCGCGCGCCGTATCGCTCCTGTCAGTGGGAGGCCGCCCCGCGCCTGAGCGACGCCGCCGCCCCGCTGGACCGGCAGCCGGTGCTGAACCCGGCAAACGGCAGCGTCACCGGACATGTCAGCCCCGCGAGCGCGGCAGATGTGGAACTGGCGCTAGCCTCTGCACAGCCCTGGCAGGCCCCGGCCGAGACCCGCGCCCGGATCCTGAACAAGGCCGCCGATCTCTATGAGGAACGGTTTGGCGAGCTTTTTGCCCTGCTGGCGCGGGAAGCCGGCAAATCGCAGATGGATGCGGTGGCCGAACTGCGCGAAGCGGTGGATTTCCTGCGCTACTATGCGGCGCGCATCCCTCAGGACGCCCCGGCGGGGATCTTTACCTGTATTTCGCCCTGGAACTTCCCTCTGGCCATTTTTACCGGCCAGATCTCTGCCGCGCTGGCCACCGGCAACGCGGTACTGGCGAAACCGGCCCCGCAGACCCCGCTGATTGCCGATCTGGCCGTGTCGCTGCTGCATGAAGCGGGCGTGCCGCAGGACGCGCTGCAACTGTTGCCGGGCGGACCGGAAGTGGGCGCCGCGCTGACCTCGGATCCGCGCGTCAACGGGGTCGCCTTCACCGGCTCCACCGCGACCGCGATGAAAATCCGCGCCGCGATGGCCGAAAACCTGCACCCCGGCGCCCCGCTGATCGCGGAAACCGGTGGCCTGAACGCGATGATCGTCGACTCCACCGCGCTGCCCGAACAGGCGGTCCAGTCGATCATCGAAAGCGCCTTCCAATCCGCCGGCCAACGCTGCTCGGCCCTGCGCTGCCTCTACCTGCAGGAAGACATCGCCGACACGGTGCTGGAGATGCTGCAAGGGGCCATGGACGCGCTGATCATCGGGGATCCCTGGCATCTGGCCACCGATTGCGGCCCCGTGATTGATGACGCTGCCCGCGCCGGGATCGTGGCCCATATAGATGCAGCGCGCGCCGATGGCAGGCTGCTGAAGCAGCTGTCCACCCCCGAGGGCGGCACCTATGTCGCGCCGACGCTGATCGGTGTGCCCGCCATTCAGGCGCTGGAGAAAGAGATCTTTGGCCCGGTGCTGCATGTGGCCCGCTTCCGCGCGCAGGAGCTGGATCAGGTGATCGACGCGATCAACGCCACCGGCTATGGGCTGACTTTCGGGCTGCACACCCGGATTGACGACCGTGTCCAGCACGTGACCGAGGCCGTTCACGCGGGCAATATCTATGTGAACCGCAACCAGATCGGCGCCATCGTGGGCTCGCAGCCTTTCGGCGGCGAAGGCCTGTCCGGCACCGGACCGAAGGCCGGCGGCCCGAACTACCTGGCGCGTTTCTGCGCCCCCGATCGCCAGACCGCCGCGTCGGACTGGACAGCCGCGCAAGCCGACATGCCCGCCCCCACTGGCACCCCCAAACCCGCGGCCACCCAATCCCTGCCCGGACCGACGGGGGAATCGAACCGGCTGACCGTGTCGGCCCGCCCGCCGCTGCTGTGCATGGGACCGGGACCCGAGGCCGTGGCCGATCAGGTTGCTGCGGTAACCGCCCTTGGGGGAACCGCGATTGCCACAACGGGATCCGTCCCGGCAGAGGCGCTGACCGCGATGACCGGCCTCTCCGGTGTGCTCTGGTGGGGCGATGACACCACCGGGCGCGAGATCGAGCGCAGCCTGTCCAGACGCGATGGCCCGATCCTGCCGATGATCCCCGGCAAGCCGGACCGCGCGCGCGTCCTGGCCGAGCGTCATGTCTGTGTTGACACCACCGCCGCCGGCGGCAACGCGGCGCTGCTTGGCGGCAAGGGCTGAACCGGCCCACAGGGTCCATCCCCGGGTTGACCTTGCCCCGGGGATGGACCAGCGTGGCCCCATGTTCCCGATCCGCGATCACAACCCGTCCGGCCGCCGCCCCTATGTTGTCTATGCCCTGATGGCCGCCAACATATTGGTCTTTGTGCTCAATCTGGATCTGTTCGAAAACCAGCGCGCGCTTGGCCAGTTCTATTTCGACTATGCAATCATCCCCGCCCGCATCAGCGAGGGCCAGGGGTATGAAACGCTGCTGACCTCGATCTTCATCCATGGCGGGTGGATGCATCTGGGTGGCAACATGCTGTTTCTGTGGATCTTTGGCGACAACCTGGAAGATGAGATGGGGCATCTGCCCTTCCTGCTGTTCTATGTGCTCTCAGGTCTGGGCGCAGGATTTATCCATGTGTTGTCCGCGCCGCTGTCAGCCGTTCCCACGGTTGGCGCGTCGGGCGCGATCGCGGGCGTGATGGGCGGCTACCTGCTGATGTTCCCCAAGGCCAAGGTGGATATTCTGATCATCCTGATCATTTTCTTCCGCATCCTGCCGGTGCCCGCCTACATCATGCTGGGCCTGTGGCTGGCGATGCAGTTCATCGGCGGGCTTGGGGCCGATCCGGATACTGGCGGCGTGGCCTATTGGGCCCATGCGGGCGGGTTTGGAGTTGGCTTGATCCTGACCCTGCCGCTGTGGCTGCGGCGTGGGGGCATGGGGTTCTGGCAACAAACCCACGGCACACCGCCCCATCCCGAAGGGCGATATGCGCTAAGCGCGACACGAATCCCCCGCGTCCCGCGCAAAACCGATCAAGCACCGCGCAACGGCCCGTGGGGCCGTTGATCGCCTGATCAGCCGCGAATGACTTTTGCGAAATTGTCGAAGATCGGCTCGTTGGCGCAGATCACTTCGCCGCCGCCCAGAATGTCATTCTCCGGGTCGATCGGGTGGACCAGACCACCGGCTTCACGCACGATGATGATGCCCGCAGCCAGATCCCAGGCATTCAGGCGACGTTCCCAGAAGCCCTCGTACCGGCCCGCGGCCACATAGGCCATGTCCAGAGCGGCAGAGCCCCAGCGGCGCACACCGGCGCAGGCCGGCATCAGGCGCGCCAGATCCTGCAGCGTCAGCGGCAGGTCGGCCCGGCCCCCAAAGGGCAGCCCGGTTGCAAAGACGCTTTCGATCATCCGGTGACGGCCCGACACGCGGATGCGGGTGTCGTTCATCCAGGCACCTGCGCCCTTCTCGGCAAAGAACATCTCGTCCTTGGCGGCGTCATAGATCACGCCCGAGACGATCTTGCCCTTGTGCTCCAGCGCGATGGAGATCGCCCAATGCGGCAGCCCGTGCAGGAAGTTGGTGGTGCCATCCAGCGGATCCACGATCCAGCGGCGGGTCGGATCCTGTCCGTCAATCCCGCCCCCTTCCTCGGCCAGCCAGCCATAGGTCGGGCGCGCCGTCATCAGCTCTTCCTTGAGGATCTGCTCGGCGGCGATATCGGCTTTCGACACGAAATCCCCGGCCCCCTTCATCGACACCTGCAGGTTTTCCACTTCGCGGAAATCCTTGACCAGCGAGCGGCCAGCCTTGCGCGCGGCCTTGATCATGATGTTGAGATTCGCACTGCCAATCATTTTGGGGGCTCCTGTTCGGTCAAGCGGGTCCTATACGCCGCGTCCCGGCAATTGCCAAGGGGGGAATAGGGCCTTCGCAAAGCCGGTCTTCCGTCAGGTCATACGCCTTGCGGCTTGCGTGACCACAAACTGAACCGCACAGTTCAGGCATACCCCGGTTCCAGATGGAGATTGAGATGCCCGACATGATGCAGCGCATTGCCCTGGCCAGCCGCCCCGATGGCGCGCCGAAAGACGATAATTTCAGCCTTGAAAGCCTGCCCCTGCCGACACCGGGAGAGGATGAGGTGCTGGTCCGGGTGCACTACATGTCGCTGGATCCCTATATGCGGGGCCGGATGGATGATGCGGAATCCTATGCCGCCCCGGTGCCCATTGGTGGCACGATGGAGGCTGGCGGCGTGGGTGAGGTGATCGCGTCCAACAGCCCCCGGTTTCAGCCCGGCGACTTCGCCTTTGGCATGTTCGGCTGGGCCAGCCACGGCTGCCTGCCCGCCAAAGAGCTGCGCAAGCTGGACCCGGCGCATGGCCCGATCACCGCGGCCCTTGGGGTTCTGGGGATGCCGGGCTTCACCGGATGGCATGGGCTGACGGCCTACGGGCTGCCCAAATCCGGCGAAACCCTGGTGGTTGCCGCCGCCACCGGACCCGTCGGCAGCATGGTGGGCCAGGTGGCCAAATCCATGGGCCTGCGCGTTGTAGGCATAGCAGGTGGCGCTGACAAATGCCGTATCGCCACCGAAAGCTTCGGCTTTGATGCCTGCCTTGATCACCGCGCCCATGAGACCGCCGCCGATCTGCGCGCCGCTCTGAAGGCCGCCTGTCCTGATGGCGTGGACATTTATTTCGAAAACGTCGGCGGCAAGGTGCTGGAGGCAATCCTGCCCCTGATGAACGACTTCGGCCGCATCCCGATCTGTGGCATGATCAGCTGGTACAATGCCGGCGGGCTGGGCGCCGGGGCCAGTGCCCCCGGCCTGAGCGGCCCAGCCATCTGGCGCAACATCCTGGTGAAATATCTGTCGGTGAATGGCTTCATCATCTCCAACCACTTCGACCGCTACCCGGAGTTCCTGAAGGACGTGGGTCCTAAGGTCGCCACCGGCCAGATCCGGTTTCTGGAGGATATTGCCGAGGGTCTGGAAAATGCCCCTGCCGCCTTCATGTCCATGCTGCGGGGCGGCAATACCGGCAAGCAGATCGTCAAACTGATCTGAGGGCTACGTTTGTCCGAGGGGCAGCCCCTGCCCCTCGGGATCGGGTTTGGACGCTGGGGCGGGCCTGATCCTATTGCAGCTGCAGCTTTCGCGCCTCAACCTTTGCCAGCCGGATCAGCTCCTGCATATAGGGCTTCTCCCGGTCCTCGCTGCGGATCGCAGCATAGAGCCGCCGGGTGATCCCCTCACTGGTCAGGGGCCGCGTGACATAATCCGAGGAATATTTGACCTCGCGCACCACCCAGTCCGGCAGAACCGAGACGCCGCGATTTGAAGCGACCAACAGCAGGATGACAGCGGTCAGTTCAACCTGACGGATGGCAGCAGGTTCCACACCTGCAGGTGTCAGAAGCTGGCTGAAGATATCCAGACGGCTGCGCTCCACCGGATAGGTGATCAGCGTCTGGCCCTGAAAATCCTCGGCTTCGACATAGGGTTTTTCCGCCAGAGGATGCTGCGAGGACGCCACAAAGACCGGCGCATAGTCGAACAGTTCAATGAATTCTACACCGGGGATGTCATCCGGGTCCGAGGACACCACCAGATCCACCTCTTCCTTTTGCAGGGCGGGCATCGCCCCGAACGCCAGGCCGGGGCGGATGTCCACATCCACATCGGACCAGTTCTTGCGGAAAGCCTCCAGCACCGGGAACAGCCATTCGAAACAGGCGTGGCATTCGATGGCGATGTGCAGGCGGCCGGAACTGCCGTCGCGCAGCCCGTTGAACTCGGCCTCCAGCGCGTCGATCTCGGGCAGGATCTTGTTGGCGAGCCGCAGCAGGCGCAATCCGGCCGCCGACAGTTTCATCGGTTTCGAGCGGCGCACGAAAAGCTCGACCCCGGCCTGCGCCTCAAGCCCCTTGAC
>JALEGX010000017.1 GCA_022763485.1 Paracoccaceae bacterium
CCCCCGCGGAGAGGTGCCGGAGTGGTCGAACGGGGCGGTCTCGAAAACCGTTGTGGGTGCAAGCCCACCCAGGGTTCGAATCCCTGTCTCTCCGCCACTATCCCAAGAGACCCCCTATTCCTGATCCGCCCATGCGGGCCAAGCCGGTCGCGTGGATCTGCGCCACAGCTGTTGTGCCGCACAATGCGACCCTGCTGATGGCTGGATTCTTGTGCATCAATATGTTCGGGTTCTGGAATGGCGCAGCACTACGAACCACACCACCCCGATCCGGATGCTTTGGCAGAGCGCGTGTATAGAAATGTCGCGCTGATCTTTCGCGAGGACGAGGGGGATTTTCTGACGGCCTCCCTGACGGCGATCCCCGCCGCGCAAACGCTGATCCTGACCGAAGACGACCAGTTTCTTGAAGACCTGCCAGGGCAGGTCAGGCTGGACTACACGGCAGCAGGACTGGATGAAATTCCCATCCGCTTTGACGCGGTGCGACGGCGCATCGGCGCGGCACTGTCAACCCTCGGCCCGGAGGCCCGCATCGTGGTGGACATGCGCTGGGGGCTGCGCAGCGTGTCGGCCTCGGCCAATTTCGAACGCTGGGGCAGCCAATGCGATCAGCTTGTCGCGGAACTGGGGCTGAACATCATTTCGATCTACGGGCGCGGGCTGTTGATCGAGGATCAACTGGTGGCCGCTTTTCGCGGGCACAGTCATTTCCTGTCGCCCTCCGGGGTATACTCCAACCCCTACTGGCTGCCCGAGAAATACCTCAATGGCACAACGCTGACACAGCAGGTTGCCTTTCTGCTGGGCCGGTTGGTGCCCGATTATGGCGGGGTGATCCCCGAAAGCGAGGTGGCCCAAGGGGCGGCCTCCGGGGCTGATCCGCGCTGGCTTGGCACCTCCAGACGCGTTCGGCCGCGGGCCGGGTCCGATGATATCTGGAAAATCCGCTGCTTCGGGCGCTTGCGGATCTACCTGTCGGATGGCAGCCAGATCCGCTGGGGCATCCCGGGCAGCGCGCCCAAGAAGACAAAGGCGCTGTTTGCCTATCTGCTGCAATGCGGGGAACGCGGCGCACGTGCCGAACAGCTGGCGGAACTACTGTGGGGGGACGTGCCGGATGAGGCGACCAAACGGTCCCGGCTGCATCACGCCATTGCCATGCTGCGCAAGACGCTGGGGGGGCGCGAATTCGTGGTGCGCACCGGTGAATACTACAGCCTGGCGCCGCCATCGGGCACCTGGATCGACATCACCAGCTTCGAACAGCTTTGCAATCGTGCAAAGGTTCTTGCCAAATCCGGCGATGATACCGGCGCAATTACCCTGCTGGACGCGGCGGACCGGCTGTATACCGGGGATCTGTTTGAGGACCTGTTGCCGGAATATGTGGAAAGCGATGTGGGGGACTGGGTCCTGCCGCGCCGCACGTGGTTCAAGGACATGGCGCTGAAGGTGCATCGCGACAAGGCCGAGATCCTGCGCCATCAGGGACGGCTGGGCGACGCGCTGGATTGCTGTCAGAAGGCCCTGGCCATGGACCCTACGTGTGAGATCGCCCATGCCGAAGCGATGCGCATCTTCCACGATCAGAACCGCCCCGACACGATCACCCGGCAATACCGTCAGTACCGCACGGCGATGGATGCAATCGGCGCTGAGCCAGAGACCGACGACCTGCGAAACCTTCACAATGAGCTGCTGAAAGCGCAATAGAATCATTGCGTTAATTTGACCCAAAGAAAAACCAAAGCTCACATCCTAAGGTGATTCCCAACAAACGCGCATTTTTGGGAGGACATGGAATGAGCGTTATCCAGCAAAGCCGGGCGGCCGAGAATTACGACATTTTCGACCTCAGCGCGCCCCATGCCACATGGAAGCTGCTGCGCGAGGAAGCCCCGGTCTTTCATGACCCCGCTTCGGGCTATTGGGTGGTGACGCGTCACGCCGACATCAAGGCGGTCTTCGATGATTACCAGACCTTCTCGGCCGAGATCGCACAGGCCCCGATGACGCCATTGTGCACGGAGGCCAAGCGCATCATCAAGGAAGGCGGCTTCACCTCCGGCCTGTCGGCGCGGATGCCCCCCGATCACACGCGGATCCGCAAGATCGCCCAGACTGCCTTTGGCCCGCGTCGGTTCAAATCCATCGAACCCAAGATCGAGGCGATCATTGATCGCACGCTGAACGATGTGGCCAAGTTGGGCCAGTTCGATTTCTTCCGTCAGGTGGCCTATCCGGTGCCCGCGCTGGTGCTGTTCACGATGATGGGCATCCCGGATGAGGACGTGCCCAAGGTCAAGGAATGGGCGGTCAGCCGCGCGCTGGTCACCTGGGGCAACCTGAGTGAAGAGGATCAGGTGATCCATGCCAAGGGCATGGTGGACTACTGGGCCTATTGCTGTGCGCTGGTGGCCGCGCGCAAGGCCGAACCTCAGGACGATTTCCCCAGCGATCTGCTGCGGGCGCAGGCCGATGGCGCCGATATCACCGACGAAGAAATTGCCGGCGTCATGTATTCCACGCTGTTTGCCGGGCATGAAACCACGACAACGCTGATGGCCAATGCGGTGATCGCGCTGATGACCAATCGCGACGCCTGGGATGAGATCCGGGAAAACCCTGCCCTGATCCCTTCGGCGACCGAAGAAATCCTGCGCTATTGCCCCTCCATCGTCAGCTGGCGGCGTCTGGCCAAGGTCGACACCAAGATCGGTGACGTTGATGTGCCCGCCGGGGCCAACATCCTGATGATCATGGGCTCCGGCAACCGGGATGATGCGGTGTTCCCCGATGGCGAACGCTTTGA
Organism: Paracoccaceae bacterium; assembly: GCA_022763485.1. Lineage (GTDB taxonomy): Bacteria > Pseudomonadota > Alphaproteobacteria > Rhodobacterales > Rhodobacteraceae > Aliisedimentitalea. Next base: position 2,816 of record JALEGX010000017.1, read on the forward strand.
CATTCACCGCGCCAACGCGCGCACCCATCTGACCTTTGGCTATGGCATCCACTTCTGCATCGGCTTCCAGCTGGCCAAGATGGAATTCGGCATCATGCTGCGGGAGCTGACCAAACGTTTCCCCGACATGATGCTGACCAATGAGCAGCAGATCGACTACCTCCGGAACATCTCGTTCCGGGTGCCGCTGAAGGTTGAGGTGGATCTGGGTCTTGGGGGTGCTGCATGAGCGCGTACACCCTGCCCTTCGATCGGATCGGATCTGGTGACCACGCGCGCGTCGGTGGCAAATGCGCCAGCCTTGGGGAAATGACCCAGGCCGGTGTCGCGGTCCCACCCGGCTTTGCGGTCACAACCGAGGCCTATGTGGCCTTCCTGGACGAAACCGGGCTGCGCGCCGAGGTGGAAAAGCAGCTGGAGCGGACCGATTTCGACGATGTCGCCTCGCTCGACCGTTCGGCGCAGGCGATCCAGATCCGGTTCCGGTCGCATCACCTGCCGGAACACGTGGAACAGGCCATTCGCGCCGATTATGAGCAAATGGGCGCGGACATGCCCGTTGCGGTGCGCTCCTCAGCCACGGCCGAGGATCTGCCGGACGCCTCCTTTGCCGGACAGCAGGACACCTATCTCTGGGTCGTCGGCAGCGATGACGTGGTTGAACATGTGCGCGATTGCTGGGCCTCGCTGTTCACTGCGCGGGCGATGAAATACCGCCACGCCAACACCCTGGGCCAGATTGACGTGCTGATGAGCGTCGCGGTGCAGAAAATGGTCAACGCCCGCGCCGCCGGGGTGGCAATGACGCTGGACCCGCTGAACGGCGACCGAACCCGCATCGTGATTGACGCCTCTTACGGGCTGGGTGAGCTGGTGGTCTCGGGCATCGTGACGCCGGACAATTACTCGGTCGAAAAGGTGCTGATGGAGGTGGTCGACCGCAAGATCTCGGACAAGACGGTCGAGCTGATCCCCGATCCGGCGGCGGCCTCGACCGTCGAGCGGGAAGTGACCGGCGACCGGCGCACCGCGCAATGCCTGAGCGACGCGGAAATCCTGGCCGTCGCGCAACTGGCCAAACGGCTGGAAAAACAAAATGGCTGCCCGCAGGACGTGGAATGGGCGCTGGATGCAGATCTGCCCGAGGGAGAGAACCTGCTGGCGCTGCAAAGCCGCCCGGAAACCGTCTGGTCGCAGAAAGCAAAGGCCAAGCCCAAATCCGCCTATGCCACCGGCCTGGCCGGGATTGTGGGCGCGCTGAACAATCCGATCGGCGCCAAGAGCCAATAACGCATACTCAGGGAGGAACCATTCGAATGGACGCGCAAACACCGATGTTCCCCAGCGCATATGACCTGAACGCCCCTGCGGGCGCTGAGGGCTGGGAAGAGCTTTACCCCTATTATCTGACGTTTCAGCCCGGATTGCGGGCCAAGGAGGACCAGAAGTTCTGGTTCTGCGACAGTCAGCACTGGCCGAACCCCTTCAAGCCCTTTGATGCGGTGACGGTTGAATTCGCGGTCAAATGCCTGGGCCAGTACAACACCCGGCATTATCTGGTGCCGCCTGCCAATGGCGTCGATTACCGCATTCACAACGGTTACTGCTACATGTCGCCGATTGCGGTGGCGCCCGAGCTGATCGAAGGCCGCATTCCGCAGTTCATGGATCGCGCCGGACATTACTTCCAGAACTGGCCCAGCCTGCTGGAAAACTGGCACAAGAAAGTGCGCGCCAATATCGACGCGATGGAAGCGCTGAACTTTGAAAAGCTGCCGGAAACCGTGCCCGTCGAAGACGTCAAGGGCGGCGTCGGGCTGGACAACACCACCCAGCTGACCGAGGCCTATGACCGGGCGATCCAGCTGCTCTATCGGACCTGGCAATATCACTTCGAGTTCCTGAACCTGGGTTATGCCGCCTATCTGGACCTGTTCGGGTTCATGAAGGAGCAATTCCCGTCGATCCCGGATCAGGCGATTGCCAAGATGGTTCAGGGCCATGACAGCGACCTGTTCCGCCCCGATGACGAGCTGAAGAAACTGGCCCGGCTGGCGATTGAGCTGGGTGTCGCGGGCGCGCTCAAGGCAGGGTCCGTCGATGAGGCGCTGGCCAATGTCGGCACGCTGCCCAACGGTGAGAAATGGCTGGCGGCCTGGGAAAGGGCCAAGGATCCGTGGTTCAACTACACCACTGGCAACGGGTTCTATTCGACCGACAAGTACTGGATCGAACATCTGGACATCCCCATGGGCTATCTGCGCGATTACATCGTGCGGGCCGAAGCCGGGGAAACCATCGAGCGGCCGACCGCCAAGCTGCACGCCGAGCGTGACCGGATCACCGGCGAGTATCAGGAGATGATGGATCCCGAAGCGCAGGAGGTCTTTCAGGGCAAGCTGGGGCTGGCGCGTGTGGTCTATCCCTATGTCGAGGACCACAACTTCTACATCGAACACTGGTCGATGGGTGTCTTCTGGAAGAAGATGCGCCAGCTGTCGAAACTGCTGCATCAGGAAGGCTTCTGGCCGACCGAGGACGGCATGTTCTACCTGACCCGTAACGAGGTTCGCGACGTGCTGTTTGACTATGGCAACGCCTGGGCCACGGGGGGTGAGTGGATCGGCCCCAGCTACTGGCCGCAGGAGATCGAGCGCCGCCGCGGGATTATCGACGCACTGTCGACCCAGCCGCCGCAACCGGCGCTGAACAACCCGCCCGAGGTGATCACCGAACCCTTCACCATCATGCTCTGGGGCATCACGTCGGAATCGATCAAGAACTGGACCGGGGGCGACAGCGACAGCAGCGACCTGACCGGCATGGCCGCCAGCCCCGGCGTGGTCGAAGGTCTGGCCCGGGTGATCCGCAGCCCTGATCAGCTGGATGAAATCCAGGAGGGTGAAATTCTGGTTGCGCCCGTGACCGCGCCCAGCTGGGCCCCGGTCTTTGGCAAGATCCAGGCCACGGTGACCGACATCGGCGGCATGATGAGCCACGCCGCCATCGTGTGTCGCGAATACGGCCTGCCCGCTGTGACCGGCACCGGCAACGGCAGCTCGCGGATCACCACGGGTCAGAAGATCCGCGTGGACGGCAACACCGGGCAGGTCACTGTCCTGGACTGATACTCCCCCACTGTCGGGGGCGCGCGGTTGATCGGCGCCCCCGGTTTTTTCTGGGACCAAATCCGGAGATTTTCGATGTTGGACAAATCCGCCGATGTCGCGCGCTATGATCCTGTCTGGACGGCGGCCGAACCCTATATGCGCGCCCGCAAGAATGACATCCACATCCCGCTGTCCTTTGCCTGGGCGCAACGGCTGCTGGAGGAATACCCGGAGGCCGATCGCGATGTCTGTTCTCTGGCAATCCTGCTGCATGACATCGGCTGGTATTCCATCGACATGGAGGACATCATCGAAAAGGGCTTCTCCGGTCCCAACATGCTGCAATCGGACGTGCGCTATCTGCATGAGGCCGAGGGCGTGCGTCTGGCGCGCGAAGTGCTGGCGCAGACCGGCTGGTCCGAGGACGTGATCGCGCAGGTGTGTGAGATCATCGACGGCCACGACACCCGCCCCGACCCCCGCCATCTGAACGACCGTATCGCGCGGGACGCCGACAAGCTGTGGCGCTTTGACGTGACCGGCGTCGCGGTGGCCTGCGACTGGTTCAAGACCACGCCGGGCGGCTATGCCAAACGGTTGGAGCAGCAGAAGGACACGCTGGAAACCGAAGCCGGCCGCCGGATGGCGGCCCAGACGCTGGCGGCCACGCGCCGCGCGTTGATGCTGCATGTGATCTGAGGACGCGAACCGCCATGGACATGTTCATTGATGGGGCCTGGTGCCCCTCGGCCTTGGGCGCACGCCAGAATGTCACCGCACCGGCCACGGGTGAGGTCTTTGACACCGTCCCGACCGGCACAGCGGAGGATGCAGAGCGTGCCATCGCCGCCGCATCCCGCGCCTTTGAGCAGTGGAAACACACGCCCATGGCCGAACGGGTGCGTATCCAGAAAGCCTGCGCGCAGGTCATGCGCGACAACGCTGAACCAGTGGGCGCGGTGCTGAACCGCGAATTGGGTCGTCCGCTGGCGGCCTGCATTGCCGAAATCACCCGCAGCGCTGACCTGTTGGACGTCTACGCCGAAGAGGGCCTGCGCCTGAACGCCTCGATGTCGCTGGCCTCGGGTCCCGCAGAAAAGACCATTGTCACCCGCGATCCGCTGGGCGTGGTGGTGGCGATCACACCGTTCAACTACCCGATCACCCTGCTGATGTTCAAACTGGGCGCCGCGGTGATCGCGGGTTGCACCGTGGTGGCCAAACCGGCCGAGGACACACCGCTGTCCACCCTGATGCTGGCAGAGCTGTTTCACCGGGCGGGCCTGCCTGCGGGCGTGTTCAACGTGGTGACGGGTCGTGGCCGCGGCATCGGCAGCGCATTGATCGATCATCCGGTCCCGCGCAAGATCGCCTTTACCGGGGGCACGGCAGCGGGCAAGGCGATTGCGGCGGCCGCCACCGGCACGATGAAACGGGTCACGCTGGAGCTGGGCGGTCAGAGCGCGGCGATCGTCTGTGCCGATGCGGATCTGGAGAAAGCCACCACCGCCATCGCCCGCCACGGTTTCGCCAATTCGGGGCAGTTCTGCTACCGGGTGAACCGCGTGTATGTGGAGCGCCCCGTCTATGACGCCTTCCTGCAGCGCCTGACCGAAAAGGCCGCGCGGCTGACCCTGGCCCCGGCGGGCGGGGACGGCGATCTTGGCCCGCTGGTCAACGAAAAGATCTATGCCAACAGCGAGCTGCAGGTGGCCGATGCGCGCGACAAGGGCGCGCGTATCCTGCTGGGCGGTGAGCGTGCCACCGGGCCCGGCTATGACGCTGGATTCTATTTCCCGCCGACCATCATCGCCGATGCCACCCACGACATGCTGATCCTGACCGAAGAGACCTTTGGCCCGGTGCTGGGCATCTGTCCGGTGGACAGCGCCTTTGACGCGCTGGCCCATGCCAACGCCAGCCGCTATGGGCTGGCCGGGTTTGTCTTCTCCGGGGATCTGGCCAAGGGCCTGACGCTTTGCGAGGGGCTGGAGGCCGGATCGGTCTGGCTTAACGACATTCACCGATCCTCCCACTACGTGCCGTTCGGCGGCATGAAGGAAAGCGGGCTGGGCCGGGAAAAGGGCCGCTATGGCGTGGAAAGCTATCTGGAGTACAAGACCATGTACCTCAGCTATGAGGTGCCCGCATGACGCCGGAGGCCGTGATCCTGCCCCGGGACCTGCCGCTGTGGCGGGACGCCCTGCCCTATCTGGATGTCCGCAACAATGACGCGCATACGGTGGTGGCCTATGGGCTGGCGCGGATGCTGCTGGAGCAGACACCGGGCGCGGATGAAAGCGTGGTCCTGCCCGCAATCCTGCTGCACGATGTGGGCTGGAAACGGATTGATCCGGACCTGCTGCTGCTTGCCATCGGTCGCAATCCGACCCGCAAGGATCTGGTCCGCGATCATGAGGTCTTTGGCGCTGAGATCGCCCGCGACATCCTGCTGCGCCACCGGCCCGAAGGCGTCGATATCGACGCGGTGCTTGCGATCATCGACGGGCATGACACCACGCGCGAGGCGCGTTCGCTGAATGACGCGGTGGTCAAGGACGCCGACAAGGGCTGGCGCGCCACCCCGCACGGGATGAAAACCATCTCCGGCTGGTACGACACCGACATTCTGGAGACCGTTGAAACGCTGGAACGGGTGTCGAACCCGCACATGCTGACCCCGGCGGGCCGCGCCTTTGCCGAAGGCATGTGCGCCGCTGTCCGGGCAGAGGCACAGATTGACCATTACATGAGGATGAAATCGGATGCGTGATCTGGGACTGGCCAGAAAAAACGTCGTGGTGACGGGGGCCGCGGGCGGGCTGGGCCGCGCCTTTGCCGAAGGCTTTGCCGGTGCCGGGGCGCGGGTGCTTGTGGCCGACATCAACGCCGATGGTGCGGCGGAAACCGCAGCCCGGATCACCGCCGACGGCGCGCAGGCCTGGTCCGTCCACGTCGACGTCACCGATACAGGCAGTTGCCGTGCCGTGGCAGAGCGCGCGCAGGAGGTCATGGGCGGGGTTGATGTTCTGGTCAACAACGCCGCGATCTATGCCGGGCTGGAACGCAAACCGTTTGAGGACATCGAAGAACCCGTCTGGGATCAGGTGATGGCCGTCAACGTGAAAGGCGTCTGGCAGATGAGCCGCGCGCTGACGCCCTTGATGCGCACAGGCGGCGGGGGCGCGATCATCAATGTCTCCTCGGCCACCGTGTTTTCCGGCTCGCCGGAGTGGATGCATTATGTCGCGTCAAAGGGCGCGGTGATCGCCATGTCACGCTCCATGGCGCGTGAACTGGGGGATGCCGGAATTCGCGTCAACGTGCTGGCGCCGGGGTTCACCCTGACCGAGGCCAGCCTGAACCTGATCGAAGACGCCGAAACCTATGGTGTGTCGCGCGGCGCATTGAAACGGGCCGCAGGTTCGGACGATATGGTGGGCGGCGCGCTTTATCTGGCCTCGGATCTGTCGGGCTTCATGACCGGGCAGACCATGGTTCTGGACGGGGGCCGCCAGTTCATCTGACGGCCAGCCCGGCGCGCCGGGGTTGGCCGTTCACACAGGCACAGGTGCGCCCTGCGCCTGTGCCCGCCCGGTCACTTGAACGACATTCTGTGCAGCACGTCATGCCCTTCGACCCGGTGCTTCACCACGGCGGCGATATGGGCGACAACCACGGCCAGCATCGTATAAGCCAGCCACTTGTGGATGTTGGCGGTCGTGGTCTCAAGGTTGAAGCCCCACAATGTTTCCATCGTCGGAAAGAGCTTGGGCATGGACAGCCCGAAGAACGTCACGCCGTGGCCGCCAAAGTCGGATTCCGCCCAGCCGATGAAGATGATCGCGAAGGGCAAGGCATAAAGCGCCAGATGCCCAAGATGCGACAAGGTCTTTTCCCAACCGGTCAACGCCTCCAGCGGCGCGGGCACGGATGATGTGACGCGCGCCACCACACGCAGGCAGAACAGGAAAAGCAATGTCACGCCGGTCGAGATATGCAGGAAGAAGAGCATCTCCTCCAGGGCGGAATCGTCGGCAACAAGCGTGGTCATGGCGTAGCCACAGACCCACATGAACAGAAAACTGGCCGCCATGAGCCAGTGCAACACACGTGCGGAAAAGCTGTAGCGCTCCATCTTTGCACTCCTTTGATTGTCGTTACCGGCAGGTTCTGTGGATCGGGTGCAACGCATTCAATGCGCAATGCCGAAACGGTCGTGGATCTGCGCCAGTGGCAGGTCTTCTTTCGTGAACGGTCCCGTCTCGACCATTCACGATGGGCTTGCTAACAGGGGATCATGAAGCTGGCAGATATCGTTCTTTCCGGTGAGCTTCTCAAAAAGCTCCTGCTTGCCGTGGCCCTGGGCACCGCGCTAATTCTTGCGATCGAGCCGAACCACACCGAAGGGCTGCCGATCCTTGCGGCCTTTGCGCTCTGGTATGCGCATCTTCTGTTTGGGGCGGGGATCTTCCTGTTGGGCGCTGCACTCCTGCAAAGGCTGGCCTGTCCCGCGCCTTATACTGCCCTTGTGCCTGCACTGATCCTGCCCCTGCCCTTTGCCCTGGTGTCCCTTGTCGTGGACTACGGGTTCGGAAACGCCGAGGATGACATCGCGGACGCAACCACGGCCGGGGCGCTCATTCTGGATGAGATCACTGCCGTGGCCCCCCTGGCCTGGGCGCTTGCGCTGATGGTCATCTTCCTGTTGCGACAGCCCCCAGACCAGCCGACGCTACCAGAGGAACCGCAGGGCGACGCCCCGGTTCCACCGGCGCTGCCGGTGCTCAGCACGCTGATCGAAAGCGCGCCCGCCAAGCTTGGGGATGACATCATCAGCCTGCACGCCAGCGACCATTATGTTGAGCTTGTGACGACCGAGGGGCGCGCGCTGCTGACCGAACAGTTTGGCGATTGTCTGGAAAAACTGAAGGAGCTGAACGGTCTCCAGTGTCACCGCTCCCATTGGATCAGTTTGCCCCATGTCGCGTCGGTGTCGCGCAAGGGCAGCGCCTATCTCTGCACCATGAGCAACGGTGAACAGGTTCCGGTCAGCCGTCGCCGGCATGTGGAGCTGCGCGACCGGATCGGCAAAACCGTCTGACCCGGCACCCGCCTCAGGCCGGAACCGCCGTGGCCTGTGACAGGCTGGCGCGCAACAGAGCCTCATCCGCCCGCAGCTTGTCCAGCCCCACGGTGCGCCCGAACTCCAGCCAGCCCGCAGCGTGCAGGATCAGATCGGCCCCGGCCGCAAGCGACGCCCCCAAGGCGCTGGCCCCCTCATACCCCGCCTGAGCGTCATTGATCTTGGACGAGGTCAGCAGACCGTCCCCGCGACACGGGATGCCCAGCCTGCGCACCAGCTGACACCCCGCGATCTGCGCCAGATGGGATTCCGGGGTGCCGAAAACCGGCCCCATGAACTGCATGGAAAACGGCGTGGCAAAGAGCCCGCCCACCACCGGCGCGCCTGGGCGATAGATCTGTGTCAGCGCCAAGCCCACCATGATTTCGGCCAGCCCCTGTGCCAAGGCCCCCGCCACGGTAACCGGCGCGGTCGCCCCCATCATCATGTAGGAGGTGACAAGGCTGGCCTGCCCCATCCGGGCCGAGGCCCGCAGACACCGCAGCGGGTTCTGCTGGTACACCAACGGCGGCGTCAGGTTGATCAGATGCAACAGACGACAGCCATCCGCCGCCGACCCGACGCCTGCGGCGGCCGCAACATTGCGCAGTGCCTCTTCGGACAGGACACTGCCCATCATCGGCTTGTCTGACAGCTCCAGATGCGCGAGGGCCAGTTCCATGTAAGGCACCAATTCCTGCCCCTCATGCGCGATACACAGCTGAAACCCGGTGCTGTCCAACGCCGGGGAGGCCTCACAGAAGCGAACCAGATCCCGATAATCCCGCAGCGTGCCGGGTCGGGTTCGGCCATCGGCCTGCCGCACATTCGGCGGGCCGTAAAACGGAACCAGAACGGGCCGATGATCCCCACCTACCGTGACCGAGGCCGCGGCGCTCTGTCCCTGCCAGACAAAGCGGTCCGGGGCCTGCCCGATCAGCGCGCGCAAGGGCTCGGCATCCACGCGGACGCGCTCCCCTTCGATCCGCGCCCCGACAGCCTCCATCGCCTCAAGGCTTTCGGGATCGCCCTGCAGCTCCACCCCGATCTCATCCAGGATACAGGCGGCCTGTTCTTCGATGGCCGTCAGGCTGTGGGCCTCAAGCAACGCGTAGGGGAATTGCATTTGTAACCTCGCGGGAGATTTCCCGGACCAGCGCCTGAACGGCATCGTTCCGGGTTTTGGGACGTGTGCGGACGACATAGGCAATGGGGGGCGGATCGGGGAATATCCCTTCGATCACCTCCATGTCCGGCGACAGGTGCAGCCCGTTCATCAGCGCCACGCCAAGGCCTGAGCGGACCGAAGACAGGATGCCCGCCGCGCTGGGGCATTCCAGCACCGCTTCGAAGCGATGCCCGGCCTGCGCCCCTTCGGCATTGGCCCAGTGTTTGTAGAAACAGTTGCTGTCAAAGGCCAGAAACGGCACCGGCCCCGACAGATCCAGCTGCAGATCATGGGATTTGATCCAATGCAGCCGATCCTGATACAGCACCAGATCGTCGGGCCGGACCTCATGACGGAAGATCTGCATGACCGCGATGTCGATCTCACCAGCGGCCAGCCAGTCGTTCAGCGTCAGGCTCTGACTGATCCGGGTCCGCACGCGGGTGGCCGGGTGCAACCGGGTAAAGCGGCCCAGAATGCGCGCCACATCCCCCCCGGTGGTATCTTCGGTCATGCCCAGCCGGATCGTGCCCGCCAGAGTTTTCTTTCCAAGCGCGGCCAGCGCCTCGTCGTGCAGGTCCATCATGCGTTGCGCGTAGGCCAGCAACCGTTCGCCCGCTTCGGTGAACAGCGGCCCACCGGCGCGGCGCGCCAGCAGGTCACAATCCAGCACCGTTTCCAGCCGCTTGATCTTGTGGCTGACCGCAGGTTGCGACAGCGCAAGATGCTCGGCCGCGCGGGTGACACCCCCATGGGTGGCGATCGCCAGAAGCGCCCGCAATCCCTCTATGTCCAGTCGTTCAGCCATGGCGCCCTCTCATTCTGATTTCCTATCGAATCATGACAACCATTCATTTGATTGATTTGATACGCCGGAACTACAGTCGGGGAAAGTCAGAAAACGGATCGAAACATGACACCCGATGCAAACAAATCTCTGGAATGGGGCGGCGCGCTTCTGTCCATCGCCTATTCGCTGCTCATCGCCTCCAACACCGGATATGAAGTGTTGTCCTTCGCGTTCTTCCTGTTGGCCGCGCTGCTGCTGTTCACCCTGGCCGTGCGCAAGCGGATGTGGGGCTGGACGACGATGCAGGGCTTCTACATCGCCACCGGCGCCTATGGCATCTTTGCCTGGAGCGTCTGAGACCGCGCGCCCCTCTCCCCCTGATCCAGACCCCGATTGGCAGCCGCAGGTGCTGCGCCAGAAACAGGAGCCCCCTGATGACCCATCTTGTGAACCAACACTGTGTGATCAACGGACACCGCATTGCGCACGGCGTGCATGGCGACGGGGATCCCGTTGTCCTGATGCACGGCACCCCCTCGTCGTCCTATATCTGGCGCAATGTGCTGCCGTCTCTGGTTGCGGCCGGGTACAAGGTGCATGTCTATGACCTGCTGGGCTTCGGCCTGTCAGAGCGCCCCAGCGATCCGCAGGTCGACACCTCGGTCACCGGACAGGTGCCGATCTTTGAGGCCTTGCTGAAGGTCTGGGGGCTGACCGATCTGCATGTCATCGCACATGACATCGGCGGCGGCATCGCACAGCGGTTCGGCATCCAGTCACCCGAACGGCTGCGCTCCCTGACGATGATTGACGTGGTCAGCTTTGACAGCTGGCCCTCCAGCCGCACCCGGCAGCAGATGCAGGCGGGGCTGGACCAGCTGATCAAGGCACCGGACACCGATCACCGGTCGCATTTCCGCGATTGGCTGCTGTCCACGGTACAGAACAAGGCGCGCCTGACCGAAACAGCGATGAAGATCTATCTGGACTTCATCAGCGGTCCGGTTGGTCAGGGCAGCTTCTTTCAGCATCAGGTGAGGCACTATGATCCCCGGCACACAAACGACATGGCCCCCCGCTATGCCGAGCTCGGACAAGGTCCGGTGCAGCTGATCTGGGGCGCGGACGACGCCTGGCAGGTGGTGGATTGGGCGCACAGGCTGCACGCCGCCATTCCGGGATCACAGCTGCATGTGCTGGAGGATTGCGGACATTTCGCGATGGAAGACCAGCCAGAACAGATCGCGGCCCTGCTGGTGGACTTCCTGACCCGCAACAGCTGAGCAGATAACGGGGGCTGCGACCGAAGCACAGCCCCCGACCCCTGTCTTGAGAGCAGCGCTCAGCCGTCCAGATAGTTGGCTGGTGCCTTTCCGCGATACTTCTCGGTCAGCTCGTCAGGTACTTCCGTGCCATCCATCAGGAACGGCAGGATTCCTTTGCGCGCAGAGCGGCCCCTTGCAGATTTGATGTCATCTTCGGACATGGTCACCCGCTGCGCCAGCCTGCGTCCCCAACCGGCCAGACAGTCATACAGGCGGTCCAGCTCGGCCTGATGGCTGTTGCCCTTGGCCAGATCGTTGAACTCCTGCGGATCTTCCTGCAGATCAAACAGCATCGGGCGCAAGCCGCCCTCGGCGTGGATCAGCTTGAACCGCCCGTCGAACACCATGAACAGCCGCGCATCGCGGGGCTCAAGTCCCAGCTGCACACATTGCGGCGTGGCCGAATAGTCGTATTCGCTGATCGCGAACTGGCGCCACTCGGGCGTTTCCCCGCGCAGCCAGGGCAGAAGCGACCGGCCTTCCAGAATGTGATCGGGCACATCGCCGCCTGCGACCTCAACAAAGGTGGGCGCCAGGTCGATGGCTTCGACCAAAGCGTCGCAGGTTGTGCCACGGGTGGCATCGGCGCTGGAGCGCGGATCGAAAATGATCATCGGGATCTTCACGCTGGGTTCGTGGAACAGGTCCTTTTCGCCCATCCAGTGATCGCCCAGATAGTCACCGTGGTCCGAGGTCAGAACAATCATCGTGTTCTGCATCCGGCCGGTCCGGTCCAGATGATCCAGCAGGACGCCAAGCTGATCATCGCATTGCTTGATCAGCCCCATGTAGGCCGGGATGACCTTTTCGCGCACGTCGTCGCGCTGGAAGGCCTGCCCGATCCTATTGTTCATATAGGCCCCGAAGACCGGCTGCGGGTTTTCACGCTCGGCCTCGCTTCGCGTGGCCGGAGGCACATGTTCGGGCCCGTACATGGCGTGATAGGGCGCGGGCACGATATAGGGCCAATGCGGCTTGATATAGCTGACATGCGCGCACCAGCCGTCCTCGGCCTGGTCCATGAACTCGATGGTTTTCTGGGTCAGCCAGGGGGTTTCGCTGTCTTCCTCGCGGATGTTGGCGGGTTTGTCGGCGTTGCGGAACATCCAACCCGAGGCAATGTCGCCCTCGTCGTCGATCCCGGCATTGGCAAAATCCGACCAGGGGTTTTCCGATGGGTAGCCCTTGGACTTCAGGTATTCGTTATAGGGGGAGCGCTTGGCATCATAGAACCCGTCCGGCCCTTCGGCCCACAGCCCGTCATCGCGGATCCAGGCGTCAAAGCCACATTCGGCCTGGCGCGCTCCGATCACGCTGTCCGGGCTCAGGCCCAGCCGCTCCATCCCGGCGACATCCGCCTTCATGTGGGTCTTGCCCAGCAGCCAGCAGGACATGCCAAGCTTGCGCAGGTGATCGCCCATCGTCTGTTCCCCCACCCGCAGGGGGAAGCCGTTCCATTGCGCCCCGTGGCTGGAGGTATAGCGCCCGGTGTAAAAGCTCATCCGAGACGCGCCGCAGATGGGGGATTGCACATAGGCATTGGTGAAACGCACCCCCTGCGCCGCGACGCGGTCGAAATGCGGGGTCTCAAGATGCGGATGCCCGGCGCAGCTGAGGTAATCGAACCGCAGCTGATCATACATGATGAACAGAATGTTGAGTTTCTGGTCGGGCGTCTGGGTGGGGTGTGTCATGTGCAGTCTCCTCGCCGTGCAAGATGACATGCCATGCCGGACGGTCCAGCGAAAAAACACGACCGAGCATCGTCAGAACGCTTTGACTGGGGCGGATTGAGGAGGAGATCAGCAGAGCCATGGAATGCAACACATGCGTCGGCGCATCGATGCTATTCAACTTGGGGTAAGTGGCGGAGAGACAGGGATTCGAACCCTGGAGACGGTTTCCCGCCTACACACTTTCCAGGCGTGCGCCTTCGACCACTCGGCCACCTCTCCGTGTTGCTCCGTTTACAGAATTCCCGGGGCAAGATGCAAGAGCACAAAGTCAAATTATTGCCCTGCCGACAAAGATTTTTTCAACCGCCAGGCAAAGGACGGCTCAGCCCTCCAGATGCAGATAGACCCGGCGGTTCTGCTTGCCCTTCTTTTCGATCTTGCCGATGCGGATCTGGCCGATTTCGGCGGTGCTGGCGACATGGGTGCCACCACAGGGTTGCAGATCAATCTGCTCATCGCCCTGCCCGATCCGGACCAGCCGCACCCTGCCCTGACCGCGCGGCGGTGAAACGGACATGGTTTTCACCAGGCCGGGATTCGCCTCCAGCTCGGCATCGGTGATCCAGCTTTCGCTGACGTTCAGATCACGGTCGATCAGCGCCTGCAGCTGGGCCTGCACGGCAAGCTTGTCCTCGGGCGCTTCAGGCATGTTGAAATCCAGACGGCCTTTTTGTGCGCCGATGGAGCCGCCAGAGACCCCAAACGGCAGCACAACGGACAGAAGATGCAGCGCGGTGTGGACCCGCATGTGACCAAAGCGCAGGTCCCAGTTCAGCTCCTGCTGAACGGCCGTACCTACTGCCGGTTGCTCCGCGCCATCGGCCAGCACCAGAACTGGCTGGCCGTCCGGGCTTTTGCGCGTGGTCGCCACTTCTGCCGCGCCGCCGTCCCAGGTCAGCCGCCCTGCGTCGCCAGGCTGACCGCCCCCTTCGGGGTAGAACAGGCACTGATCCAGCACCACGCCTTCGTCGGTATGCGCGATGACCTGTGCGGGGGCCGAACGCAGGTAGGCATCCTGTCGAAAAAGAAGATCAGACATTGTCGGTGTCCCCTGCTGTGTCCCCAGGCATGTCTCCCAGATCGGGTTCGATGGGATCGCTAGGCGTGGCTGCAGGCACCATGGCGGGTTTCAGCGCTTCGGGATTGCGCAGCCACAAGTCGCGCTGGGCGAAGGGGATCTCGATCCCTTCTTCCGCGAAGCGACGGTTGATTTCATAGTTCATGTCGGATTTGACCGACAGGACCCAGTTCACGTCGCGCAGGATGGCGCGGATTTCAAAATCCAGACTGTCGGCGCCAAAGCCCTGGAACACCACGCTGGGCGCGGGGTTGGCCAGCACCATCGGATGCGCCTCGGCGATTTCCCGCAGGATCCCTTCGACCATGCGGGTATCGGTGCCATAAGCCACGCCCACGGGCACGATCACCCGCCCGACAGTGTTGCCGCGGGTGTAGTTGGTCACGCTGCCCGAAATCAGGTCAGAGTTCGGCAGGATCACATCGGTGCGGTCGAAGGTTTCGATCCGGGTCGAGCGGACGGAAATGTCGCGCACATAGCCCATGACACCGTTCACCTCGATCCAGTCCCCTTTTGAAACCGGGCGCTCGATTAGCAGGATGATGCCCGAAACGAAGTTCGACACGATGGTCTGCAGGCCAAAGCCGATGCCCACGGACAGCGCACCTGCAACAATCGCCAGCGAGCTGAGGTCCAGACCGGCCATGGTGATCGCCACCACGGCGGCCAGGAAGATCCCCACATAGCCGGTGCCGGACACGATGGCGTTCTGACCACCCGGATCCAGTCGGGTCTTTGGCAACAGCGAGTTGCGCAGGCTGGATTGCACCAGCCGGGTCAGCATGTAACCGGCGGCAAACACCATCGCGAAGAGCAGGAAATTGGTGGGCGAAATCCGGGTTTCCCCGATCTGGAACCCGGCCAGGAACTTGGCCCAGATCTCGGTCAGGTCGGCCACCCGCGCGCCCCAGATCAGGGCCAGCAGCGGCAGCGCCATCAGCGCAAGGCCAAAACCCACCAGCACGGTCAGCAGGGAATCGCGGGCCGCCTCACCCCGTTTGGAGATCCAGCCATAGAGATCCCCCGCAAAGCGTTGCAGCACCAGCAGGCCCGCCAGCAGGCCAAGGGTCAGGATCACCGGATAGATCAGCGCCTCTGCCGCGTTCAGATAGCCCAGCACGGCCAGCATCGGCGCCAGATAGGCCAGCAGATAGGACAGCCGTCGCAACAACCGGATCAGACGGTTGGCATTGGCCGCGATCGAGGTTTCCCCCTCGCCGATGGGCCGTTGCTGCAGGCCGATCCGGTGCAGCCCCATCAGGATCAGCGCCGAGGCAACGATCAGCGGAAATCCGATGACGGCCTGGCTGGCCGCGGTCAGGTTTTCGAAATGCAGGAAATAGCCCACGGCATCGCGCAGCACCAGCATGACGGCCAGCGCGCCGATCAGGATCCGGGTCTGCGCCCGATAGCCCTCGCGCACCGGGATCAGGTCATTTTCCAGCGCGTTGCCCACCAGCCGTTCCGACAGCCAGTTATACGCCAGCAGGATCAACGCCCATTGCGGCACCGCCTGCAGGATCAGCGTGCCCCGCACCCCCAGTACCCCCGCCAGCGACACGGCCTGGACCAGGGCGAAGACCCCAAGGAACGGCAGCAACATCTGGATCAGTGAGACCACGAAGCTCCACACGCCGGTTCCACGCCCACCGTAGCTGCGCAGATGTTCACCAATGCGATGGGCCCAGGCTCGCCCGCGCGACAGCAGCACCAGCGACAGCGCCAGCAGCCCCAGAATGGGCGGCAGATGGGACAGGATGCGTTCCCGCGTGGTATCCGCGGTGATCTGATTTGCCGTTTCATTCCATAGCGCGGTTGTGGCGTTGCGGACGCTGCGCAGCGCCGGGCCCCAGTATTCGGGATTGATCGGGATCGGCCCCCGCGCAATCAGCGCATCGCCGCGTCGGGTTCGGATGATCTTGTCAATTTCCGCGATCAGGCCGTTGGCGTGGCTATAAGCCTCTTCCGACACGATCTGCGGCACCTGCAACGACAACAGACGCTGGCTCAGCGTGTCGCGCAGGTTGGCAATATCGGGGGAGGCGTCACCGCCCTCGGGCTCTGGCCCCAAGGCATCCAGCTGTGCCTGAAGGGTTTTGATGCGCTCGGCGTTGCGGCCTCGGGCTGTCTGGAAACGCTCGCGATAGCTTGCCAGTTCGCGCCGCAGCGTCTCCAGCGCGTTTTCCGATGCACGGTCGGCATCAATGGCGCGCTCGGCCCGCTCGGCCGTGCGCTGCCATGCTTCAAGATAGGCGCGGTTTTCCTCGGTGAACTGGGCGGACACCCCGGACGCGGTTGCAAGGATCAGCAAGCAAACCGCAAGCCAGTGACGCGCCCAGTCGGAAATCCGGGTCATACTTCCTCGAATACTCCGGGGATGCTGGCCGGGACATGGGTCATCCAGTCCGGAACCGGCAGGTCCTTGTCACGCAGGAAATCCGGGTTGAAGAGTTTGGACTGATAGCGGGTGCCATAGTCACACAGAACGGTCACGATGGTGTGGCCCGGTCCCATTTCCTTGGCCATGCGCACGGCACCGGCCATGTTGATCGCGGTCGACCCGCCCATCACCAGGCCCTCTTCGCGCAGCAGGTCAAAGATATAGGGCAACGCCTCTTCATCGGGCACCTGATAGGAGAAATCGGGGGTGAACCCTTCCAGGTTCTTGGTGATGCGCACCTGGCCAATGCCTTCAGCGATCGAGCCGCCCTCCATGGCGATCTCACCGGTGGTGTAATAGCTGTAGAGCCCCGCACCCATCGGATCCGCGATGCCGACCTTGACGCCCTTGGGCTGCAGCGCTTCGGCCACACCCGCCAGCGTGCCACCGGAACCCACAGCACAGATGAAGCCGTCCACCTTGCCGTTGGTCTGCTCCCAGATCTCGGGCCCGGTGGTTTCCACATGCGCCTGACGGTTGGCGACATTGTCGAACTGGTTGGCCCAGATGGCGCCATTCGGTTCGGTCTTGGCCAGCTGTTCGGCCAGACGGCGCGAATAATGCACGAAGTTGTTGGGGTTGCGGTAGGGTGCTGCGGGCACCTGCACCAGTTCGGCACCAGCCAGACGCAGCATGTCCTTCTTTTCTTCGGATTGGGTCTCGGGGATTACGATGACCGTCTTGAAGCCCATGGACGCGCCAACCAGTGCCAGGCCGATGCCGGTGTTGCCGGCAGTGCCTTCCACGATGGTGCCGCCGGGCTTCAGGTCCCCACGCGCGATGGCGTCCTTGATGATATAGAGCGCCGCACGGTCCTTGACCGACTGGCCCGGGTTCATGAATTCCGCTTTGCCCAGAATCTCGCACCCGGTTTCTTCGCTGATACGGCGCAGCCGGATCAGAGGGGTTTTTCCAACGGCGTCAGCCAGATCGCGTGCAATGCGCATTCTTGTCCCTTTCATGCATCTGGGACAGATGTAACCTCGCCCCTGCCCGATCACAACCCGTGTTCAGGCTGTGCCGACGCCTTCGCGCAATCTGTCACGATGGCGCGCCAGCCACAGCGCCGCCGTCACCAGCGGCATATCCTGATACGTCTGGCGGTCAATGCCCTCCATCAGCGCATCAAAGCTGATGACCTGACTGCGGATATCTTCGCCTTCGGTATCCAGCCCGCCCCCGCCGGACAGACGCGACAAATCGGTCAACCCGATGAAGATGTGCACGAATTCTCCGGACGACCCGCTGCTGGAGAAGACCTGCGCCACGGGCTCCAGCGCCGTCAGGGTCACACCGGCCTCTTCCACGGCCTCACGATAGGCGGTGTCTTCCGGGGTTTCGCCGGGATCGATCAGCCCGGCCACCGGTTCCCACATCCAGGGCGTCTGGTTGCCGGCAATATAGGTTGCCGCGCGGAACTGTTCGATCAGCAGCACCGTATCACGCAGCGGATCATAGGGCAGCACAACCGTGGCCGCCCCGATCAGCGCGGCAGAGCGGTTCATCACCTCGCTCATGCCCCCGTCATAGCGGCGGAATTGCAGGTCCATCTGCTCCATCGCAAAGAAACTCAGGTGGCTGCGCTCATGGCTGACAACCTTGACGTCCCGTTCCAGATCCCGCTCCGGATCCTGAATCTGTGCCTGTTGCGCCAGCCAGGCCGCGGCGCGAATGCGGATCGACGGCATCCGCGTGGCCATGACATCCGCCGTCACCCGGCCGTAATAGCTCATCGCCTCTTCGGCCGCGCGCATCGACAACGGGCCCCAGTCGGCGACCCAGGCGTCCAGATCCCATTCGCTGCCAGCCGTCCAGAGACCGGGATCGGGGAAATAGACCTCTGCCGCGTGGCTGGTCCCGTCCGGCAGATCCACGCGCAGCGGCTTCAGCGTGTAGGAAAACCCGCCCTCATAGAAGTTCAGCCGGTCCAGATCCCTGTCGCTCAGTCCCCGCACCAGAATGCCCTCAGCGGTCTGGCCGGGACGATGTTCGATTGTGGGGAACACCTGCTCGACCACTTCGAAGGACCCGTGATCAGCCAGCGTGGCCGGCGACACATTCAGGTCATCCGCAGCCCGGCCCATGACAAGTTCAAGAAGCGGCACATGACGCAGCGTGCCAAAGAAAAACAAATCGGCCACGAGAGTTAAGTCCTGTCAGATCAAAACAAAATCAGCGCCAGCGGTGCCAGGCCTGTTCTGTTGCCAATCCCGCCACAACGCCCCCGACCAATAGCGTTCCAATGATGTTGGGCACGAGCAGGATCATGCCGTATTCAGCGCCAATTTCGAAAATTGCGGTGATCGCCTCGAACGGGCCGTCATAGCGGTTGCGCATCGCAAGCCGCACCATTTCATAGACGCCCTGCACGAAGAGCGCCCAGAACACCAGCGCCGCCATGCCGGTCAGCCCATTGTTGATAGACGGCACAAATCCGCGCCCGGCGCGTTTGCCCATCACGATCCAGCCACAGAGCACCCCCAGCCCCACGTTGACCCAGGTGAAATAGCCGAAATCGGTGCCTTCGGGCATCAGTGGCATGACCTGCCCGGACACGATGAAGGCCAGCAAGGCCAGGAACAGGGCTGCAACAAGTCGGGCGGCGTCAGGCATTCAGTTTGGTCCGGTCAGCGATGGGCAATTGTGATCTGCGTCACATCGCAGGTTCCCGTTTTAAAGGCCGCAGCGCAAGAGGTCAGATAGAAATTCCACATGCGGCGGAACCGATCATCAAACCCCAGGGCGCTGACCTCGTCCCAGCGATCGTTGAACGTATCATGCCAGCGCCGCAGCGTCTGATCATAGGATGACCCGAATTCGAAGCTGTCGACCACGTCCAGCCCGGCCTGTCCCGCCTGTTCCCGCAGGATGAAGGGGGCCGGCAGCATACCTCCCGGAAAGATGTGTTTCTGGATGAAGTCGACCCCCCGGCGGTACACGTCCCAACGCCTGTCGGCGACGGTGATGATCTGCAGCGTTGCCTTGCCATCCTGCTTCAACCGGTTGCGAATGGTATCAAAATAGGCGGGCCAGTATTTCTCGCCCACGGCCTCGAACATCTCGATACTGGCGATGCCGTCAAAGGTGCCCTCGCAATCGCGATAGTCCTGAAGCTTCAGTTCAACACGGTCGGAAAGCCCTGCCTTTTCAATGCGCTGCCGGGCGAAATTGAGCTGCTCCTTGGAGATGGTCAGCCCCGTGACCTTCAGACCGCGCTCCTTGGCGGCGTATTCGGCAAAACCACCCCAGCCACAGCCGATCTCAAGCACGTGATCGCCGGGTTTGACGCCCATGCGATCCACCATCGAGGCGTATTTGGCGGTTTGCGCTTTCTCCAGGCTTTCCTGTCCGGTTTCGAACAGGGCGCTGGAGTAGGTCATCGTATCATCCAGCCACAGCCCGTAGAAATCATTCCCCAGATCATAGTGGTAGGAAATGTTCTTCTTCGCCTGCTCCCGGTGGTTGCGATGCAGCCAGAAACGCAGCCGTTCATAGGCGCGCACGAAGGTTTGTCCGGGAAAGCCATCATAAACGGTGTCATCCCCCATATGCACAAGATCCATGAAATCCTGCAAATTCGGCGTGCTCCACCAACCATCCAGATAGGCGTCGGAAAAGCCAAGGTCGCCTTCACGGATCAGCCGGGCAAAGCTGTCGGGATGGTGGACGTGCAGTTCGGCCATGGGTCCGGGCTTTGTGCCCTGCGCGCGGAACACCCGGCCATCCGGTAATCGGATGTCCAGAATGCCGGCCGTTACGCCCGACTTCACCCGGTCGAATACCCGCGCAAAGTAGCGCGGCAGATCCGTTTGGCCTTCCGTGGACGTCAATGCCATCCGCTTCCTCCCTCTGCACCTGTTAATGAAAAGGCTAGGACGGAAGCGGCACTCTGGCAAGAAGTGTGTCAGTTCGCCCTATTGCGAATTCTGTGAATAGGCATCCAGCGCCCGCTGCCGCGCCGCCTTGAGGTCCAGAATCGGCAAGGGGCGCAAATCATCCGCCCGCATGTCCCAGGACCGCGGGCAGGCCTCAAAAAAGGCCAGCGCCTGCGCACTTGGCGTGCGCTGCCCCTCGGCCAGCCAATGGGCCACATAGGCGGATTTGGGATCAAAGCGTTCCTGCTGTCTGAACGGGCTGAAAATCCGGAAGAAGGGTGCCGCGTCCGGGCCGCTGCCAGCCACCCATTGCCAGCCCATCGCGTTGCTGGCGGGATCCCAGTCGATCAGGCAGTCGGCAAACCAGTCCAGACCGATTTTCCAGTGTTTCATCATATGCTTGGTCAGGAAACTTGCGGTCAGCATTCGCAAACGGTTGTGCATCCGGCCGGTCACATAAAGTTCGCGCATGGCAGCATCCACAAGGTCAACACCGGTGCGCCCCTGTTTCCACGCCAGCACCTGTTCATCCTCTTCGGTGCTCCAGGGGAAACTGTCCCATTTGTCCCGCCAGTTGCCGGTCATGATCTGCGGTGTATTGGCCGCCAGATGATAGGCAAATTCGCGCCAGACGACCTCTTTCAGGAAGGTTTCCGCCCCGGGCCGTCCCTGCGCCATGGCCCTTTGTCCGGCATGCCAAAGGCGGATGGGTGAGATCTCGCCCCAGGCCAGGTTTTCCGACAAACCTGACGTCGCGTCCACCGCCGGGAAATCCCGGTCGGCGGCATAGGCGGCAATCTTCTCTTCGGTGAAATGATGCAATCGGTCCAGCGCCGATTCCTCCCCCACGACACAGTGCTGCGTCAGGATCGCGGTACCCCGGTTCATCGCGGCATCCATATGCCACGCGTCGATGCTGTCGCTGGGCGCGCGTCCGTCGGGAGAGGCAATTTTTCCGGGCGCGGCCACCGGGTCCGGCACCTCCAGCCCGCGCACCGCACGCCAATACGGGGTGTAGACGCGGTAGTATTGCCCGGCGCCCGTTTGCACCCCCAGCGGATCAAACAACAGGTTGCCCGGCCCCCAATCCATCTGCATCCCGTCGCCCCGCAGCCCATCCGTCACCCGCGTGTCGCGCTGGATGTCAGCCGGATCAAACGCCCGCGCGGCACAGACGGTATCCGCCCCGGAGTGCTGCGCGACAGCGCGCAAATGTGTCAGCGCATCGCCCCGTCGAAAGATCAGATAACTGCCTTTGCTTTCAAGGGTTTTGGCAAGGGTCTTCAGGCCCAACATCAGGCGCAAACTGGCCGCAGCGCCAAGCGCTTCTTCCCGCTCATCCAGCACGTAGACCGGAATGACCGGGCGACCCCTCTGGATCGCCCGCATCAAGTTCGGATTGTCAGCAAGCCGCAGATCGCGGCGGATCCACCAGATGGCCGGTTTGTGCTGCATCGATTTTCCCCAAGGTTTTGATTACAAAACCTGATCTAGGGCATCGATCAGCTTCGTCACCTCCTCGGCCGAGGTATAATGCGTGAAACTCAGGCGCAGAACGCCGCTGACCGGATCAATGCCATGCGCTTCCAGCGCGCGCACCGCATAGAAATCGCCGCCGCCTGCCATGATCCCCAACTCTGCCAGCTGCGCAGCAACCGGTTCTGCCGGACGGCCCAGATCCAGCGCCACGGTCGGCGCCCGGTTTTCGGCCTGATCCGGCCCCAGCAGACGCACGTCATTGCGATCCTTCACCGCATCCAGCAGCGGCTGCAGCAGCTTCACCTCATGGGCGCGCATCAGATCATGCACAAAGGCGCCCCGTTCGGCGGCTTCCCCATCGGGACCGCCGTGATGGGCGCACAGCAGGTCCACATAATCGGCCATGCCCGCCGATGCGGCGACCTGTGCATGGTCCGGCCCGGCCGGGGTGAAACGTTTGTAAAGCGTATCCGCGTTGAAGTAATGCGCCTGGTTGGGAAGGATGTCCCCCAGCGCGCGGCGGATCACCATCACCCCCTGATGCGGGCCATAGGTCTTGTAGGAGGAAAACAGGTAGATATCCGCGCCCAGCTCCTCGACATTCGGGAATCCATGCGGCGCGTAGGACACGCCATCGACACAGACAAAGGCACCCGCGGCATGGGCCAGCGCGGTGATCTCGGCCACCGGGTTTATTTCACCCACGACGTTGGAGCAATGCGGGAAGCACAGCAGGCGCACCTTTTCGTCCAGCAGGTTCTCCAGCGCGGCCAGTTCCAGGCGGCC
>JALEGX010000018.1 GCA_022763485.1 Paracoccaceae bacterium
AAGGCCTCGCAGGTTTCCAGATCACCGGGCTTGTTGGCATCAAACAGGATGAGCGGATGCATGTTGCCATCCCCCGCATGGAAGACATTGGCCACATCCAGACCAAACTCCTGCGACAGTTCACCAATCCGTTTCAGAACGTGTGGCAGGGACGACACCGGAATGGTCCCGTCCAGGCACATGTAATCGTTGATCTGTCCCATCGCGCCAAAGGCGGACTTACGGCCCAGCCAGATGCGCCCCGCTTCATCGGCATCCTGCGCCTCGCGCAGCTCAACCGGATTGTGCTTGCGGGCAATCTCAATGATGCGGGCCAGCTGATCGGCGATCTCTGTGTCGCTGCCTTCGACTTCGATGATCAACAGAGCCTCGCAATCCGGATACCCGGCTTTGGCAAAGGCCTCGCAGGCACGGATACAGGGGCGATCCATGAACTCAATCGCGACCGGCAAAACCCCTGACTTGATGATGTCGGACACGCATTCGCCGGCGATCTCATTGCTGTCGAAGCCGATCATCACAGGCCGCGCGCCCTCAGGTTGCCGGAGGATGCGTAGGGTTGCTTCGGTCACCACGCCAAGCTGGCCTTCACTACCGCAGATCACCCCCAGCAGGTCCAACCCCGGCGCATCCAGATAGGCGCCTCCGATATCGACAATCGTCCCATCCATCAGCACCATGCGCACACCCAACAGATTGTTGGTCGTGACACCGTATTTCAGGCAATGCGCCCCGCCAGAGTTCATCGCGATATTACCCGCAATCGCGCAGGCCAGCTGGGACGACGGATCTGGCGCATAGAAGAAGCCCTCTTCCTCCACCGCGCCCGAAACGCTCAGGTTCGTGCGCCCCGACTGAACCTGGATGACCCGGTTTTCATAATCCACGTCCAGAACCTGGTTCATTCGTGCGACGCCCAGGATCACACAGTCCGCGGTGGGCAACGCCCCGCCGGCCAGCGACGTTCCCGACCCGCGCGGGACAACCGGCACGCCTTCTTCGTGGCAGATCCGCAAGACGTCCGAGACCTCTTCGGTGGTCGACGGCAACACCGCCAGCAGCGGCGGACACCGGTAAGCCGTCAACGCGTCACATTCATACGCGCGGGTTTCGGCCTCATCCTGAATCAAAGCGTTTGCGGGCAGCACCTGCGACAGGCGCGAGACCAGTTTGGACTTTTTCGCCAGAATCTGTGGATCCGGGGTCGGCATCTGCATGGCTATCCTCCAATTTGGTAACTTAATATTACCAATTGATCCGATGGCGCAAGCGTTTTCCCACTGATCCAAATCTCACGCGCCTTGTCTGCGCAATTGTTACCCGGCCCTGTAAACGGGATGGCACCTCAGCAAATGCTACACAGCTCACACGGCATCGTGACTTCCGCGACCGTTGAGAGCAGGTACATTCGACGCATGAGATTTGCAGCCCTCCTGACCTCCCTGACCCTGACCGCCCTGGCCACCACAGCAGAGGCGGATCCGCCGGTGATCGAAGCCGTGAAGGCCAGCCAACAGAACGGCTTGTGGCGCTTTGATGTCACGTTGTCCCACCCGGATACGGGCTGGGATCACTATGCAGATGGGTGGAGGGTTGTTGCCCCGGATGGAACCGTTCTGGGCCTGCGGGTTCTGGCGCATCCGCACGTGAACGAGCAGCCTTTCACACGCGGCCTGACCGGTGTGAAAATCCCTGATCATCTGACCAAGGTCTATATTGAAGCAAAGTGCAGCCGCGACGGATGGACATCCCTGCGCAGCGAATACAGCCTGAAATAGACCGTTAGCTGCGGTGATACGGTCCGCCTGCCAGAATCGTGGCGGCGCGATACAGCTGCTCGGCCAGCATCACCCGCACCAGCATGTGGGGCCAGACCATCTTGCCGAAAGAGAGTGAGAAATCCGCCTCGGCCCGAAGTTTGGGGTCGATACCGTCAGCGCCGCCGATCACAAGGGCCAGATCCTGACGCCCCGTGTCCCGCCAATCTGCCAGTCGGGAAGCGAAATCCGGTGAGGACATGACCTTGCCGCGCTCATCCAGCGTACACAGGACCGCCCCCTTGGGCAGCGCCTTGCGCAAAAGGGCCGCTTCGGCGGCCATGCCGGCGTTCTTCTTGTCCTCGACCTCGACAACGGATGCCGGCCCCAGCCCCAGTGCGCGCCCCGTCCGGTCAAACCGGGTCAGGTAGTCATCGATCAGGTCTTTTTCCGGGCTGGCACGCAACCGGCCGACCGCGCAGATATGCAAGCGCATGGGGCAAACTACTCCGTCAGCCGGGACCCTGCCCCGGCCGTTTGATCAGCGTGCGACGTCGGTTCCGCCGGTGGTCAGCCACATCTTTTCAAGCTGGTAGAATTCCCGGACTTCGGGGCGGAAGATGTGAACGATGACATCACCGGTGTCGATCAGGACCCAATCGCCTGCGTCCTTACCTTCGATCTTCGCGGTGAAGCCGTAGTCCTTCTTCAGGCGGTCCACCAGTTTCTCGGACATGGCGGCAACCTGGCGGGTCGACCGGCCAGACGCGATCACCATGAAGTCGCCAATCGCCGTCTTGCCGCGGAGATCAATCTCCACAACATCTTCGGCCTTGTCATCATCCAGAGAAGAAAGAATACGCGCCAGCAACTCTTCGCTGGTCGGTTGGGCTTGAGCGGCCATCATTGCAGCTCCAGCGGCGGCTCCGGCCGCCTGCACATCGGGTGACAGGACATTGTCCTCCTTTTAACACGCCGACCGTCCCCCGGCGCTGGGGTACTTAAAAAGTAACAATCCCATTTATGCATTTCAACGCATGCAGAGACGGTACGGCTCGAATCGACGCGGCTGTGTGCCCGATCTGCACTGCGAGCGAAAGAGGAAATTCACCAAAGCGCTATGCATTCTCATCCTTGAGCAGCCGGACTTCCCGCTGCGGGAAGGGAATGGAGACGCCGTGCTCCTGAAACGCATCCCACAGCGCAAGGTTCACCGCGCCGCGAATATTGGTCAGACCGCCCGTCGGGTCCTTGATCCAGAAGCGCAGGATATAGTCCACGGAACTGTCGCCGAACCCGACGATATGACACACCGGCGCCTTGGGCTTTTCCAGAACCCGGTCAATGCTGCTGGCCGCCTCTGTCGCAATCCGCCGCACCAGATGCGGGTCATTGCCATAGGACGCCCCAAAGAAGATATCCAAGCGCACAAAATCATCGGAATGGGACCAGTTCACCACCTGCCCGGTGATCAGGTCCTCATTCGGGATCAGGTATTCGCGCCCGTCGCGTGTCACCACGCTGACATAGCGGGCCCCCAGCGAATTGATCCAACCGAAGGTTTCCCCGAGGCTGATCACGTCACCGGGCTTGATGGATTTGTCCAGCAGGATGATCACGCCCGACACAAGGTTCGACACGACCTTCTGCAATCCGAAACCCAGCCCCACGCCGATGGCCCCGGAAAGCACCGCCAGCCCCGTCAGATCCACCCCGACGATCCGCAGGGCAATGATCAGCGCAGCACCATAGAACACCACCTGCAGGACCTTGATCGCCAAGACCTGCATCGATGGGCTGATCTCTGCGTTGCGCCGGATGCTGGACGACGCCGTCCCTGCCAGGAACCGCGCCACGGCCAATGTCACGCCCAGCATCACCACCGCCTGAACCACGGTCCACAGCGAAATCCGCACGTCCCCCAGCTCAATCGCGAAGGAATGCAGAAGCTGCCGGGTTTCCTCGGTCAGGTTCAGCAGCATCAGGGTGACCCAGATCCAGCCGCCGTATCGCAGCATCGACCGCAACGCGCCGTTGTGAACAAGACGCGTCACCAACGCAATCACCAGCCAGGCTGTGGCCAGATTGGCCGCAATCCCCAGCAGATAGGACCGGCTGGGCCAGGTCACTTCCCGCATCACCAGAACCGTGCCCCAGACCAGCCCG
Organism: Paracoccaceae bacterium; assembly: GCA_022763485.1. Classification (GTDB taxonomy): domain Bacteria; phylum Pseudomonadota; class Alphaproteobacteria; order Rhodobacterales; family Rhodobacteraceae; genus Aliisedimentitalea. The sequence goes on from JALEGX010000018.1 coordinate 3,924, forward strand.
ACAAAGAAGATCAGCGCCATCCGCCGTTGCAGAAGAAGCAGGTAACGATAGCGCCATTTCGGCCAGCCCTCGCGGGCCCGCATCCACTCGCGCAGGCGCGGGCTGAAGATCCGCGACAGGCCGAAGGCCGCCACAACTAGCGCGATGAGGATCAGAACCTGATAGGCGTTCCAGGGCCGCAGCAGACCTTCGGCGAAGTTAACCCCCTGATCCCACAGGCCCAGCGCAATTTCCTGAGCATCCTGTTCCGGAACATCCTGCGGCCCGTCAGTTGAACTTTGAACCTGTTCCAGCGTCGTCGGTGTTTCGCGGTCTGTCATGTGTCTCCCTGCTCTGCGGGTCCAGCGTTGCATGGCGCAACGGCGCAAAACAAGCCATTTCCCTTGCAGGACTCAGACAGACTCGCTATCTGACCGGGCATGGAACGCATTTATGACATCCACGACCGCGCCTTTCTGCCCTGGCGCTTCTTCGGTCAGTCGAAGTCTGTCATCGCAGCTCTATGAGCGCGACGCGCGCGGATTCGCGCGCCGTTTTGCAGCCAAATCGCCAATTCAAAACAGATCGGAGAGGACCTATGTCCCCCAAAACGCTCTATGATAAAATCTGGGACGCTCATGTCGCCCACGAAGCCGAAGACGGCACCTGCCTTCTGTATATCGACCGTCACCTGGTCCACGAAGTAACCTCGCCCCAGGCCTTCGAAGGTCTGCGCATGGCAGGCCGCAAGGTGCGCGCACCGGAAAAAACCATCGCCGTGCCGGACCACAACGTGCCGACCACCGCGGGCCGTGAAGACCCGGCGCAAATGACCGAAGAGTCCCGCATCCAGGTGGAAGCGCTGGACAAGAACGCCAAGGAATTCGGCGTGCATTACTACCCGGTGACCGACGTGCGCCAGGGCATCGTGCACATCGTTGGCCCCGAAAACGGCTGGACCCTGCCGGGCATGACCGTTGTCTGCGGCGACAGCCACACCGCGACCCACGGTGCCTTTGGCGCGCTGGCGCATGGTATCGGGACGTCGGAAGTGGAACATGTTCTGGCCACCCAAACCCTGATCCAGAAGAAGTCCAAGAACATGAAGGTGGAAATCACCGGCAAGCTGAAGCCGGGTGTGACCGCCAAGGACATCACCCTGGCCGTGATCGGTGAAACCGGCACCGGCGGCGGCACCGGCTATGTCATCGAATACTGCGGTGAAGCGATCCGCGATCTGTCGATGGAAGGCCGCATGACCGTCTGCAACATGGCCATCGAAGGCGGCGCACGTGCAGGCCTGATCGCGCCTGACGAAACCACCTTTGAATACTGCAAGGGCCGCCCGCACGCACCGAAAGGTGGCGCTTGGGAGCAGGCCGTTGAGTACTGGAAGACCCTGTTCACCGACGAAGGCGCGCATTTCGACAAGGTTGTCACCCTGAAGGGCGAAGAGATCGAGCCGGTCGTGACCTGGGGCACCAGCCCCGAGGACGTTCTGCCGATCACCGGCGTTGTGCCCAGCCCTGAAGATTTCGAAGGCGGCAAGGTCGAAGCGGCCCGCCGTTCGATCGAATACATGGGTCTGACCCCCGGTCAGAAATTGTCGGACATCGAAATCGACACCGTGTTCATCGGCTCCTGCACCAACGGCCGCATCGAAGACATGCGCGCCGTGGCCGAAGTGGTCAAAGGCAAGAAGATCAAGGACGGCATCCGCGCGATGATCGTTCCGGGTTCGGGCCTGGTGCGCGCACAGGCCGAAGAAGAAGGCCTGGCCGACATCTTCAAAGAAGCCGGTTTCGAATGGCGCCTTGCGGGCTGCTCCATGTGCCTGGCCATGAACCCCGACCAGCTGTCCGAGAATGAGCGCTGCGCCTCGACTTCGAACCGCAACTTCGAAGGTCGTCAGGGCTACAAGGGCCGCACCCACCTGGTGTCGCCTGCCATGGCTGCCGCTGCTGCCCTGACCGGCAAGCTGACCGACGTGCGTGAATTGATCTAAGGAACCGAGATTATGGAAAAGTTCGAAAAACTCCAAGGTATCGCGGCTCCCATGCCGCTGGTGAACATCGACACCGACATGATCATCCCCAAGGTGTTCCTGAAGTCGATCCAACGCACCGGGTTCGGCAAGAACCTGTTTGACGAAATGCGCTACAACCGCGACGGCAGCGAGATCGAGGACTTCGTCCTGAACAAGCCGCAGTATCGCAACGCCGAGATCCTGATCGCCGGTGACAACTTCGGCTGCGGTTCCTCGCGCGAGCACGCGCCCTGGGCGATCGCCGATTTCGGCATCAAATGCGTCGTGTCGACCTCCTTCGCGGACATCTTCTTCAACAACTGCTTCAAGAACGGCATCCTGCCGATCGTCCTGCCGCAAGAGCAGGTCGACATCCTGATGGAAGACGCGGAAAAAGGCGAAAACGCCCGCATGACAGTGGATCTGGAAGCGCAGGAGATCACCACCTCTGACGGCCAGACCATCGGCTTCGAAGTGGACGCGTTCAAAAAGCACTGCCTGCTGAACGGTCTGGATGACATCGGTCTGACCATGGAAAAAGCGGACGCAATCGACGCGTTCGAAGCCCAGGCCGGCGCGGCACGCCCCTGGGTCTGATCCACAGATCGCCACGCAAACACCGGAAGCCGCGCCGCCTTGGCGCGGCTTCTTGCGTCTTGGGACCGTGATCCCGGGCACCACAACATCTTGTTAAAACTTGCCCGATAAATCGCCGCGATGATGCAAAGACGCACCACTGCATCGGTTAAACACCTGATTTTGGCCGAAATCCTTTGACCAAGGCTTGAGTGATCCGTCGTTTCCCTGCACAAATATGGTCAAAATGAGGCAGTCCATCCTGGAACATTCGGGGTGGGATCAAGTTGGAACAAGGGCCTGGCAACGCACCAGCCTGTCCAGTTTGAAGGGATCGAACAGTTGTTTGCACGCATCATCAGCGCGGCAATTCGCGGAGTATTGGTGGCATTGCTTATTGCCACCCCTTCGCTGTTGCTTCCGGCTTACGCGACCCATTCCGCGGAAATGGTGGCCCTATTGGCGTTGCTGGCCGCAGTGTTGACCTTTGCCGAATACAGCTCCACCTTTCCCAGCTTTGTCGAATTTCGCGATGCGCCACCGCTGAACCGCCTGCGCTTTACTGCGCTCTTTGCGATGCTGGTGCCGCTGTCGCTCATTGCCAAACACCCCTTCGACCCGTCCAACCTGACTGCATTCTTTTCCGCGCTGGGGCATCTGGTCGGCAACATGCTGGATTTCCCCTACTCCCCGGTGCGATTGATCGTGCTGATGCTGCCGGAAAACGCACCGCTGCAGACCATCAATACTGCGCGGGCGGCGGCTGGCATTTCCTACCTGCTGGGCCTGTCGACCATTGCGATCTTCCTGTTCACCGTTCGTGTTCTGGACTGGCCCGTCGGCAACGGCCCCTTCAATTTCTGGGTCAACCTGCCGCTGTTTGATCCGACCACGGGGGGTGACATCGTTCACAGGCTGCAGCGCGACGGGCGGATCAACGTGATCCTGGGCTCCTTGCTGCCGTTCCTCATTCCAGCGGTGGTGAAACTGGCCAAGGACTTCTACGCGCCGACACTGTTCAACGATCCGCACACGTTGATCTGGACGATGAGCGCGTGGTCCTTCCTTCCGGCGTCGATGATCATGCGCGGGGTCGCCATGCTGCGCATTGCCGACATGATCGAGGAAAAGCGCAAGCGCACCTATGCCAGCGCCGAGGTCGTCCAGACCGCATGATCCGGCCGGGCGCCCTCCGCCACCTGCTGTGCCTGCTTGTTTTTGTGCTGCCCACCCTCTCTGCCGCGCAGACCCTGCGTGTGGCCACGTTCAATACCGAGCTGAGCCGCAAGGGGCCAGGGTTGCTGCTGCGCGATATTACCCGCAATACCGACCCGCAGGTCCGGGCCGTGATCGAGGTGATCCGCCAAGTTCGACCCGATATCCTGCTGCTGCAAGGCATCGATTGGGACCACGAAGGGCGTGCAGTGTCGGCGCTGTCAGCACAGATTGCGGGACCGGACTACGCCCTGCCCCACACTCTGTCGCCGCGTCCCAATTCCGGAACGGCGACAGGCGTGGACCTGAACGGGGATGGCAAACGCCACGGCCCCGAAGACGCACAGGGTTTTGGCAGCTTCACAGGGCAATTCGGGATGGCCCTCCTGTCCCGCTTTCCAATCCAGGTCGCAGCGCTCCGGGACTTCAGCACTCTGCTGTGGCGCGATCTGCCGGATGCGGATCTGCCCCGCTTCCCTGATGGCCGCCCCTTCCCGTCAGAAGAGGCGCAGCAGATCCAGCGCCTGACCAGCGTGGGGCATTGGACTGTCCCGGTGATCCTTCCCGGTGGGCAGAAACTGACCCTGATGGCCTTCCACGCCAACCCTCCAGTCTTTGACGGACCCGAAGACCGCAACGGACGCCGCAATCAGGATCAGATCCGCTTCTGGCAACATCTGATGGACGGCAAGCTGGGCCCTGCGCCCGCCGCGCCCTTCGTGCTGTTGGGCGATGCAAACCTGGACCCACAGGGCAGCGATGGACGGATGGAGGCGATCCGCAGCCTTCTGGCCGATCCACGCCTGCAAGACCCAAGGCCAACCCGCCCTGCCCCCAATGACACCGACCGCGCGACGGTGGATTGGCCGAAGGTCGGCCAATTGCGTGTCGACTACGTGTTGCCATCTGCCGAGCTTGAGGTTTTGAACAGCGGCGTCTTCTGGCCCACCGCAGATGCGCCAGACCATGCTATGGTCTCAGAGGCAAGCCGCCACCGCCTGGTTTGGGTGGATATCCGCATCCAATAGCTCACGCGGGATGGCCTGGGCCAGGGCCTGCACGGGATCTGTTGCAGCGAAATCTGGCAGCAATGAGTGAAACAAGCCGTCGTCCAGATGATGCGGCAAGCTCCAGAGATAGCGCATCTCCAGCAAGCATCGCGCCATCGGCCAAACCGGGCGCGCCAGTTGCAGGGGCCACCACCGCATCCCGGACAAGCGTGCTTTCCGGGTCAGGACCCCGTTCAACAGATCCATCATCTGATCCCCTGACAGGGTGTAGCCCTGATACGGGACGTCGGCAAAACGGGGCAATTGCCCACGCCGATCTGAGAGCTGCACCGCCGCCCGCGCCAGATCGGGCAGGAACGCCCAAGCGTGCGGAACAGACGGATCACCTGGATAGGTGAACCAGCCTTTCGCCAGATGCTTGGTCATCACCATGTCAAACCAGTTTCCAGAGGGCTGCGTGTCCAGAAAATCACCCGCCCTCAGGATGATCGTGCGGACGTTTGATTGCCGGTACATCTCTTCCATCCGCACTCGGATCCGCCCCAGGGGATTGGTGGCCAGATGCGGCGTGCCCTCTGACCAAGGTATCCCGGCCTCCGGGCCGAAGACATAGACATTGCCCGGCACCAGAACCGTGGCCGATACGCGTTCCGCCACTTCGATCACACGTGCATGCAGGGGCAGCACCTGATCGGCCCAGTCCGGGTAGGGCGGGTTCCAGGCATTCACGATGACATCCACCCCCTGCGCGGCGTGCAACAGGTCATTCTTGTGTCGATCAAAGGCCAGAACGGACCACCCCGCCTGCCGATAGGCCTGTGCCGCGTTGCGCCCAAAGCGCCCCGAAGCGCCCAGTATCAATACCGTCTGCGTCATCTGTAATCTCCGCTGCAAATCCGTGCAGCCTCAACCTATCCATTCGAAAGAGAATATTTTATTGCGTGAATTCGTATATCATCTATTCATTTATGAATGGATGCAAAGACCCCTGACTGGACCCTGTTACAAAGCTTTCTGGCCGTGGCCGAAACCGGATCCCTGTCCGGTGCCGCCAAACAATTGGGACACAGCCAGCCCACGCTGGGCCGCCACATCTCAGCCCTGGAGCACTCTCTGGGTGTTGAGCTGTTCGAAAGGCACCCAAGGGGCCTGCGCCTGACACAGACCGGCACTGCCCTGCTGCCCAAGGCGCAAAGCGTGCAGCAAAGCGTCCATGAGCTGACCCTGATCGCCGCCGGGGATGACGGGCACCTGCAGGGCACGGTGCGGATCACGGCAAGCGTCTTTGTCTCGCACCACATCCTGCCCCGGATCCTTGCGAAGATCCGCGCTCTTGAGCCTTCGATCCAATTGGAACTCGTCCCCAGCGACAGCACCGAAAACCTGTTGTTTCGCGCCGCCGACATCGCGGTGCGCATGTATCGCCCGACGCAGCTGGACGTGGTGACCCGTCACATCACCGATCTGAAACTGGGCCTCTTTGCGGCCAAAACCTATCTGGATCGGAAGGGCCGCCCGCAAACGGCCGAGGCGTTTTTGCAGCATGATCTGGTGGGATATGACAGCAACGATCAGATCATTCGCGGCATGCGAGAGGCCGGGTTGCAGGTCAGCAGAGACGCCTTTGCCACGCGCTGCGACAATCAAACCACCTATTGGGAGCTGGTGCGCGCCGGCTGTGGCATCGGGTTTTCCCAGACCGGGATCGCGCGTCTGGATCCGCTGGTCGAAGAGCTGGACATCGGGGTGGATATCCCTGCCTTGCCAGTCTGGCTGGCCTCACATGAGAACCTGCGCCGAACGCCGCGGGTTGCACGGGTCTGGGACCTGCTGGCCGACGGGCTGCAAGAGGCCGGTGCACCGGCCTCCTGACCTGATGCGCTTCAGGCTTCGCCCGGCAGTTTGCCGGTGTACATGCCCCGCGGCGGGTAGTTCTTGTCCAGTGTGAACCGCAGGCCGCCAATGATGTCCGACATCGCCGGGCGCGCAAACGGAGTGGTCTGGGTCCAGCCGAAGTAAAGCGTGCGGTCCGGCGCGATGTAGAAATGCCCCGGCTCCGCAAAGAAATCCGCCTCGGCCGATCCTTCGCGTGCCGAAGAGATCAGCAAACCCCAGTCGTCCCGCGCTGCAATCAGGTCCATGCCGTGGCCGACCCGCAGCTTGCTGACACCGGCCTTTTCGGCGGTTTCGGCTGCGCGGTCCGGGCCGTCACCGCTGATTGCGATCACTTCAATCCCCAGCTCGGCAAACTCGCCCAGCGCGTTTTCGACCTCGGTCAGTTGCCGGATGCAGATCGGGCAATGCAGGCCACGATAGAAAATCACCAGAGTGCCATTCTTCCCGGCGTCCTGATCTAGGTTGAACTTTCCGTGAGACAACGTTTCAATCTGCAGTTCGGGCACGGATTGCGACGGTATGAGCATATGGTTTTCCCTTGTTTTCATAGCCAGGACATTGACCGCCCCGGTGCGCCAAGGTAGGCCGTCTGAAAGCTGTTTCAAGGAGTCTCCCGCATGTCGAATCCCTCTCTTCTGATCCTGCCCGGCGACGGCATCGGCCCCGAGGTCATGGCGCAGGTTCGCCGCATCATTTCCTGGTTCGGTGACAACCGCGATCTGGCATTCGACGTAAGCGAGGATCTGGTCGGCGGCGCTGCTTATGACAAGCACGGCAAACCGCTGGCAGATGAGACGATGGAGAAGGCGCAAGAGGCCGACGCCGTCCTGCTGGGCGCCGTGGGCGGCCCGGCCTATGACGATCTGGATTTCTCGGTCAAACCCGAACGCGGCCTGCTGCGCCTGCGCAAGGAAATGGACCTCTATTCCAACCTGCGCCCGGCGCAGTGCTTTGACGCGCTGGCCGATTTCTCCTCGCTGAAAAAAGACATCGTTGCCGGTCTGGACATCATGATCGTGCGCGAGCTGACCTCGGGCGTCTACTTTGGCGAACCGCGCGGCATCTTCGAAGAAGGCAACGAGCGCGTCGGCATCAACACCCAGCGTTACACCGAATCCGAAATCGAACGCGCGGCGCGCTCGGCCTTTGAACTGGCCATGCGTCGCAACAAAAAGGTCTGCTCGATGGAGAAGGCCAACGTGATGGAATCCGGCATCCTGTGGCGCGAAGTCGTGACCCGCGTGGCCGCCGACTACCCCGAGGTCGAGCTGTCGCACATGTACGCCGACAATGGTGCCATGCAGCTGGTGCGCGCGCCCAAACAGTTCGACGTGATCCTGACCGACAACCTGTTCGGCGACATCCTGTCGGACTGCGCCGCAATGCTGACCGGTTCGCTGGGCATGCTGCCGTCGGCTTCGCAGGGTGCTCCGATGGCCAATGGCCGTCCGAAAGCGCTGTACGAACCCGTACACGGCTCCGCCCCCGACATCGCGGGCCAGGGCAAGGCCAACCCGATCGCCTGTATCCTCAGCTTCGCCATGGCGCTGCGCTACAGCTTCGATCAGGGCGCCGAAGCCGATCGCCTGGAAGCGGCGGTCGAGAAGGTTCTGGCCGATGGTGTCCGCACCGCAGACCTGCTGGGTGAAGAAGGCGTGCAGCCGGTTTCGACCTCGGAAATGGGCGATGCCGTGCTGGCCGCACTGGACGCAAGCCTCTAAGCCGGTCCGGAAATTTTCAACATTCAAACGCCCGCTTTCGAGCGGGCGTTTCCCGTTTCCAAGGGCGCTTGTTTGGGACGGATTACCCGGGTTTCGCCCAAGCAGAAGAATCTACATTCCGGGCAACTATATCTCTTGCAAACCCTGAGACTCGGGTATAGACCACGCGCCACGGTCGGAGTGTAGCTCAGCCTGGTAGAGCACTGTCTTCGGGAGGCAGGGGTCGTGAGTTCGAATCTCGCCACTCCGACCAATAAAACAAGGCCCCTGACGGGGCCTTTTGTTTTTCACGAACTCACCGCAACGATATCCGCAACGTTTCAGCAGGGTCTTTGTACGGTCTTCGTTCTCATTTAGGCAAGCAATGCGCTCGTGCCCCTATGAAGAAGAATAGTCTAAGACCTCGATTCAAAGCATCCTATCCATAATTGCAGCCGCTTCCTTTTGCGCGTCAGGACTGTAGGAACGATAGACATCTTCGAGCGTATCTCGCGACGTTGAGAAGTACTCTGTGGCTTGCTCGAGCGTCATGCCAGCCATGAATGCCCAAGTCACTGCAGTGTGTTTAAGGGTATGAGGGCTGACATCACTCACTCCAGCTCTCCTTGCAGCCGCAGCAAACCCTTTTTTGATATCGGCAACTGGACTTCCCTCGAAATTAATCACGTAGGGACTGTCCTGTTTCCATTCCTTCATTTCCTCGAGCAGTTTGCTGGGAATACGCACTACACCTTTCTTTTTCTTGGTTTCCTCTTCAGCCTTACCCAAGAAGTGGATCACGCCGTGGTCTAGATCTATCCAGCCACTATCTAGCGACGGCAACCACTTGAGACCTAGAATTGCGCCCTTGCGTCGGCCTGTTGCCACTGCAATGCGGATGAAGCGTTGTACGTGAGGTGCAGAGTGGGTCAGAAGTTCGGCAACCTCTCGCTCTGAGAGCCAACGATCCTTCGCGACACCCTTTGGTGGCAGCTTCACGGGCGGTGCATGGAGAATGCGCCTACGCTCAGCAGCCAATTTCAGGGCGGCATTTAGTGTTCCCATTTCGCGGCGCATAGTCCATGCAGATTTCTTGCGCCAGCGCACATACCCTTTACAGGTACCCGCATCGACCTCGGCCACGGTCTTGTTAGCCCAAAACGGTGCCAGAGCCTTGATCGAATTCAAAAGCCGCTCTGGGTCTTTCACATCGTCCACTCTTTCCTCACCATACCGGACAAGGATTTCTCCAACAGTGATCTTGTGCGGATCAACCGTCACAATTTCCTTGGAGGTCTTTTCGCGAATATACTGGGCTAGGACTTCTTCTGCTTGTTCATGAAACCCGTCACCATATCCTGTCCGGATGTGCTTCCCACCATCGATGATGACCCATGCGCCATCATCTTTTCTTTGGAACAGTCGTGCTGGTTTACGTCTACGTGGCATAATATGTACCTTTTGATTTCGTTTTCTTCGATGTAATAGCGCCGCCCAATTCTAACTGCGGCAAGTTGCTTTCGTCGGATAGCAGAACGGATAGTACTGGGTCGCACCGTTTCATGAATGCTGCGAGCAGCCTCTTCGACGGTCAAAAGTTTTGGAGGAGGGTGCACCGAAGTTGTGTAACAGGCACCGTTTTCAGAGGTGGTAATGCCGAAGTTACTCGACATCACCAAATCCCTTCAGATTGAAGCGTTCCTTAGCTGCACGACGAAGGGTGTCGACTGGTGGAAACTCAAAGATGCGAATGTTCCGTCGAATAATGTCGCTCCAGTCGTCTCCAGTTCCTTCACCCGAAATGAACTCCTTGCAGACGATGTTGATGCGAGGTTTTTTGACGACAACGTGCTCGGTGCCAACGTCATCCAGAACGGTTTCGCCAAACAAATCCTTCATGAGGCTTTCGATATCTCCCTCTTTGGCTTCATGACGGTTGATCGAGGAACCAAGATGTCGCCTTAGTTCTGCTTGAGGCAAGCGGATTGGTTCACCTTCCTCGAATTCATAGCGGAACGTCTGACCACTCTCCGTTTTCATCGTGACACCGCCGTCTTCGATCAGGCGGATCAAAGCGCGCTCGACTGGGCGCATTGAATGCCAGCGCATCTGACGACGCTCTGGGGTGTCTGGAGCAGATCGAACATCCTGCCACCGCAGTCCATCGGTTTGAGGGTCGTAGTGCTGCAGCTCCCATGCAAGTGCCGCAATGCCGGCTCCGTTCAGCTCATCGTAGATCGGATCAAAGTAGGCCGTATCATTCTTATGATCGTCATTGACTTCCATAACGAGGTAACGCCGCTCTGACCCATTTCCATCGATCGGAACAACGCGATCATTGTTACTATCGAAATAGAAGCGCGTGTATGATTGCATCTGAACCACTGGCAGCCCTTTCGGTTCGACCAATACTGTGTCCGATGTCACCAGACTCTTGATCTTCCCATTGACCTTCGGATCACCTGC
>JALEGX010000019.1 GCA_022763485.1 Paracoccaceae bacterium
TGATGGGTTCGTTGTTGGAACTGCCCATTTCAACCGCAGGTGCCTTCTCGGGATTGAGCAATGCGTAGCCAAAGGCATAGGCGGCATAGAGACCCGCCAGCATGATGCCCGGCAGCAGCGCCGCCTGGAACAGCGTGCCGACCGACACCACCGCAGGCTCCCCCAGGAAGGTCAGCGCATCCGAACACCCCGCTTCCAGCGCGCGGTTTTCCTGCGCGGCGGAATACAGGTCCCCGGCCAGCGTGCCCAGAAGAACAATCACGATGGACGGCGGAATGATCTGCCCCAACGTGCCCGAAGCCGCGATAACACCCGTCGCCAGTTCCGGCGAGTAGTTGTTGCGCAGCATGGTGGGCAGTGCCAGCAGGCCCATGGTCACAACGGTTGCGCCCACGATACCGGTCGACGCCGCCAGGAATGCGCCCACGACCACGATCGACACGGCCAGACCACCCGGCAGCGGGCCAAAGACACGCGCCATTGTCGTCAGCAGATCGTTGGCGATCTTCGAACGTTCCAGCGTGATGCCCATCAGAACAAACATCAGAACCGCCAGCAGCGTTTCGATGGACTGCCCCGCCAGAACCCGCTCGTTCATGCGGTTCACGATAAAGGACAGGTTGCGCGTCATTGCGCTTTCCCAGCCGCCCGGGAACACCGCCTCGGCGACACGTGGCAATTCCGGGTATCGGAATATCGAGATCGAGTCGGGTTTCACCCCCGAACTGACAAGATCCCGGTACACCACCGACGACGTGTCGATGGCCTGGTGGATCAACAGGCCCGCGCTATCCAGCGCAGCGATGATCCCAAAAGAGATGACACCGGCCCCACCGATGGCAAAGGCCACCGGGAACCCGGACAGGATGCCTCCGAAAAGGCAGAAAAATACGATCAGCAGGCCGATTTCGACGCCATCAAGACCGAATAGCATAGTCAGAGTCTCCGTCCTTAATGGGTGCCTTCATAGGCTTCTTCACCATCGCCAAGGCTGTCCTTGTCGAGGTATTTCCCTTCGCTTTCAGGCCCTTCGACGAACTCCAGATAGGAGCGGTAGAAGAAGGCGATCGCGTGCAGGAAGACGATAGCGGCGAATGCAACCAGCAGGATCTTGAACAGGAAGTAGGCATTGAACCCGTTCGGGCTGAAGCCGATGGTTTCCACGTTCCACTTCAGGATGCGCGATTTGCGGATCAGCAGGTCGATCTTGTCGCTGGCCGAAACTTTCGGCGTCACCAGGTGGCGCCACATGAAGAACCAGCCATACATCCAGATCAGCACGGCGGAAGGCATCATGAAGATCATCGAACCAAACATGTCCACGACCTTCTTGCCGCGATGGCTGAGGCCGGAATAGATCAGGTCGACGCGCACATGGCTGCCCTGCACGAAGGTGTAGGTCACGCAGAGACAGACGACCATCGCATTGTACAGCTTAAGCTCTTCGGCGAACCAGCTGATGTCCATCTGGAACGGAATGCCAAGCCCGAACGCCATGTCGGGACGTGCAAAGACGCGCTGGATGAAGACGATGACGATCTGTTGCACGACCATCAGCAGACCGGCCCAGGCAAAGAAGCGCCCCACCGTGTTGGCGAAGCCTTCCAGGCCACGCACCATGCCCCACATGAAATTGCGCCGCCAGACACCTATTGCGGTCAGCAACAGGAACGCGGTGAACACCACAAAGAAGAACTCCTTGGAGCCCCCGTAGTAGATGAACCGCATAAGCGACTGTTTATCCGACCAGTCCAGCCACAGCGACGGATGCGTGACGGCGTAGCCGAAGTTGAAAAAAGACATCCCGATATTCTGGATCAGCCACCAAAGCCCGTCGAACAGGCCGGTAAAGATCCCAGCAGCGGAGACACCACTCTCTTCCTGCATGATTTCCCCCGGATCATTGCCGGATGCTTCGGACAGGAACAGCCCGAGCGGTCCGCGCAATTGGAAAAGATCCCCCGGAATATGTTCCGGAGGATCCTATTATGCGTCAGCGATGCGGCTTAGCCGCGGACGCGGTCACGCTGTGCGGTGTAGACGCCCGACGACAGGTTCAGCCAGTTCGACGAGGCCGACATGGAGGCCATGTAGCTGTCGTGGATTTCCTTGAACAGGTCATCGCCCATGTTCTCGGCCATGACTTCGCCCGACGCCTTACCGAAGGCATCCCAGACGCTGTCGGGGAATTCCATGACCTTCACGCCACCGGCTTGCAGACGCTGCAGCGCTGCACCGTTGTTGTTCAGGAACTGGGCCAGGCTCCACTGGTGCGCTTCACCGGCAGCCATTTCGATGATCTTCTGCTGGGCCGGGGTCAGGCTTTCAAACACTTCGCGGTTGGTCGCCAGCGACAGGGCTGCGCCCGGCTCGTGGAAGCCCGCGGTGTAGTAGGTCTTGGTGATTTCCTGGAAGCCGGCTTTTTCGTCCGCCCAGGGGCCAATCCACTCGGTGCCGTCGATCGCACCCGAGGACAGCGCCTGATACACTTCCGAACCCGGAATGTTCTGGACCGATGCGCCCAGCTTGCCAAGCGCCTTGCCGCCCAGACCTGGCATACGGAACTTCAGACCGTTGAAGTCTTCGGGGCCATTGATCTCTTTCGAGAACCAGCCACCTGCCTGTGCACCGGTGTTGCCTGCGATGAAGGACTTCAGGTTGAAGATCTCACCCAGCTGGTCGTGCATCTGCATGCCGCCACCGTGGTGGTACCAGTTCAGCAGTTCCTGAGCGGTCATGCCGAAGGGCACGGAGGTGAAGAACGCGTAGCCCGGGTGCTGACCCACGAAGTAGTAGTCAGCGGCGTGATACATGTCCGCCTGGCCCGACGACACGGCGTCGAACACTTCGAACGCGCCAACCAGCTCGCCCGCGGCCTTGATTTCAACGGTCAGGCTGCCGTCAGCCATGGCGTTGATGCTGTCGGCGGCACGCTGCGCGCTGTCAAACACGCCTGCCAGGCCACGGCCCCACGAGGTCACCATGGTCAGGGTGCGCTTGCCCTGCGCATAAGCCGGCGCTGCCAGAGCAGTCGTTGTTGCGGCTGCGCCACCCAGAGCAGAGGTTTTCAGAAAAGAACGACGATCCATAAGTGTTTCCTCCCACATTATATATTGCCCTGACCGATGGCAGGGCGGATCGTTTCGAGTGCGGCAAGCCTAACGGTGCATTCTGTGATGTGAATACCAACTACTACGTAGGACCTTCGGTTTTTGCCCCGAAACCGAAGATACGTAACGAAAATTTCGGGACCGATCCGCGCGGGTTACGTGTTTTCCCCTACCAATCGGGCAGCACGCTTTGATTTCCGTGCTCAGATTGCGTAACGATTCGGCGCATGTCCCTGTTCCGCTCTCTGCTTCGTCCAAATTACGCGCAAAAGCTGTCTCTGCTGGCCACTTTGCCCCTTGTCGTGGCCGTTGCGGCAATCGCGGTTCTGGTCGCCTACCAGTCCCGCACGCTGGCAGAACGCGAGATCCAGTCGCTGGAAAGCCAGCTGCTGGAGGCCAAGCTGGCCGAGCTACGCAATTATGTGACGCAGGCGCGCAACGGCTTCTCACATATATATGGCCGCGCCGCCCCGGATGATGAGGCGGCCAAGACGCAGGTGAAGCAGATCCTTTCGGCCATGATCTATGGCCAGGACGGGTTCTTCTTTGTCTACGACTATGACGGCAACAATCTGGTCAGCCCGCGCCAGACCGAATTCATCAACCGCAACTGGGAGGGGCTGACCGACAGTTCGGGCACGCCGGTGGTGGACGAGTTCATCAGCCTGGCGCGACAGGGCGCCGGTTGGCACAGTTTCCGCTGGGAGAAACCCTCCACCGGGGAAGAGGCGCAGATGGTGGCCTATGTCGTCGGCTTGCAGGACTGGCGATGGGCCGTGGGCACCGGCGTCTTCATCGATGACGTGCTGGCCAAGGTTGCCGCCTCCCGCGCCGAGGTGGAAGCGCGGGTCAGGCGCACCTTTGTCTACATCGGGGCGATTGCGCTTGTGGCGCTGCTGGTGGTCTTCGGCTCCGGCATGGTGCTCAACATCCGCGAACGGCGCCTGGCGGACGTGAAGCTGAAAGCGCTGACCCAGCGGGTGTTCGACGCGCAGGAAGAAGAGCGTGGTCGGGTGGCGCGCGAATTGCACGACGGGATCAGCCAGATCCTGGTCGGGGTTCGCTATGCGCTGGACAACACCCGCCGCAAGCTGGGCCGCGGCGATCTGGAGGGTGCGACCACGCCGCTGGACAAGGGGATAGACAACCTGGGCACGGCCATCAGCGAGGTGCGCCGGATCAGCCGGGACCTGCGCCCGGGCGTGTTGGATGACCTGGGTCTGGGGCCCGCGCTGAAAGCGCTCACCGATGACTTCGCCGAACGCACCGGCATCGAAACCAGCTTCAGCACCGTGGTGTTCCGCAACCGGCTGGATCAGGAAAGCAAGATCGCGCTCTACCGTATCGCGCAGGAGGCGCTGACCAATATCGAGCGCCACGCCAATGCCAGCCGGGTCGAGATCGACTTGCGCGGCCACTCCAAGGGGGCCAGAATGCGGATAACCGACAACGGAACGGGTCTGCCCCAGCAGCAGGGGCAAACCGGCTCTGGCCTTGGATTGCGGAATATGCAGGAACGGCTTGAACAGCTTGACGGCAGCCTGCGCATTCTGTCATCACGCGGCCCGCAAAGCGGGACCATGATCGAAGCCAACCTGCCGCTGAGCCACCTGCTGGCCCCCGGTGATGAAGCCGCCCCTCAGCAAGTGCCCTGAGACCGGCCCTCAGATTAGAGGAAACGACTATGACAAGCCCAGTGCGCGTGCTGATCGTGGATGACCATCCGATGGTCGCCGAAGGTATCCAGGCGATCCTGGAAAGCTATGACGAGATCGAGGTCGTGGGCACGCTGGGCAACGGCAAGGACGCGGTTGAGCAATCGGCCGCCCTGTCGCCCGACGTGATCCTAATGGATCTGAACATGCCCGGTCTGGGCGGGTTGAGCGCAACCGAGATCCTGCTGGAAAAGAGCCCCGACACGCGGATCCTGATCCTGTCGATGCATGACAGCCCCGAATATATCTCAACGGCGCTGAGCCACGGTGCGATGGGATATGTGCTGAAGGACGTGCCCACCGATGAGATCAAGCTGGCCATCGACACGGTGATGAAGGGCGAGCAGTACCTGTGCACCGGGGCGGCCGGATCGCTGAAGCCCAAGGACGGGGAAACCCGGGAATCCCTGACCGGCCGCGAACAGACGATCTTGCTGGAACTGGCGCAGGGCAAATCCAACAAGGACGTGGCGCAGGCGCTGGAAATCTCGGTCCGCACTGTCGAAACCCACCGAAAGAACATCAAGCGCAAGCTGGGCATCTCCTCCACCGCCGGGCTGACCCGCTACGCGCTGGAACACGGGATGCTGCAAGGCACCGGCGTCGGTCTGTGACGCCGGCCGGACGCGCCTCCCGCCCCTCGGTGGTGCCGCAAGCGGCGCCCCCGCCGGTTGGGCCCGGCAGCGCTGCGCGCTGCGGGTGATCCCGACACGACCTGCGGCGCTCAATCCCGCAGCTGATCGCTGCGCAGGCCTTCGCGCTCATGATGGAGCGGCAGCACCCGGCCATAGAGCTGCCGGGTCCGTTCAACGCCACCACACATGCCCTCGGTTTCGACGAAGGAGAAGATGCCGACGTAGCGACGCTGGTCCCCGACCACCGGTTTGACCCGGTGCAGCGCATAGCGGCCGCGGAAGATCTGCAGATCGCCCGGATGCAACGCCAGCTGCCTGACCCTGGCACTGCCGCCATCCAGCACGCGCGTCACCTCGGCATAGTTCTCATCCTCGGAAGTGCGCAGATGTGGGACATATTCGAACTCGCCCCCGTCCTGCCCGTTCTGGATGGCCAGGGTCACGGTGTAGTTGTTGGTGTCGAAATGCCAGGGAAACCCATTGCCCTCTTCGACCACATTGATGATCACATCGGCCAGCGGATCATCATAGCGAAAGAACCTGTCCTCGGGCTCGCCCAGAGCGGTCCGGATGAAGGGCATGAACCCGGGGTATTCATAGATCCTGCGCAGCGGGCTGTCGGCGGCGAAATTGTCGGCCGGAACAAAGGCGTTCGAGCGGTCCTCGAACTGTCGGACCGGGTGATACCACGGAAGCGAGGGGTCATCCTGACTGAAATAGGGGTTGGTGCGGCCAAAGGACCGATGCGCCCGGTCTGAGACCCGGTCTGCCTCTTCGGTCAGAAGCGCAAGGCCCTCCTCATGTACGAACCCCGGCAGAACAGCGCAGCCCTCGCGCTCAAGATCGCCGCGCAGATCGTCGATCATCCGGTCATAGGCAGGCGATCCGGGGCGGTCGATCGGGTATTTCCCAAGATCCACGATGTCATGAAGTATGGCCATGTCCGCCTCCCTGTTTCGTCTTGCCTGTCTGCAAGACTGCGCAGGTCATCACCGCGGATCTGTTGCGTTTGAGACATCGGCCTGACGCTTTCAAGCCTTGCCGCACCTGCTTCGCCACGTCAGTTTCCCGGATATTTCGCCGCACCCCCCGTTTTGCGCAAGAAAATGTCCAAAAACGCGCAAAACAGGTAGCGATTGCCGGTTGACGCCCCCGCCCCCCGACCATAATGTCCCCCGCAAGCATGAAGGAGCCTCGGGCAATGAAGACCCTAGTCGTAATCGTAGGAACCAAGCGCATGGGCCGGTAACGGTAGACCATAATCGAACCCATGCGCCTCCGACCAAAATCGGGGGCTTTTTTTATGCAGATGACGATGTCGCGTATTTGGAGCAAAGCAGATGACACGTGAGATGACCGGCGCAAAGATGGTGGTCCAGGCCCTCAAGGATCAGGGCGTGGACACGGTATTCGGGTATCCCGGCGGCGCCGTACTGCCGATTTATGATGAGATTTTTCTGCAAAACGACATCCGTCACATTCTGGTCCGGCACGAACAGGGCGCCGTACATGCGGCCGAAGGCTATGCCCGGTCCACCGGCAAACCCGGCGTCGTGCTGGTGACCTCCGGTCCCGGTGCAACCAATGCGGTGACCGGCCTGACTGATGCGTTGCTGGACTCGATCCCGCTGGTGGTTCTGACCGGCCAGGTGCCGACCTTCATGATCGGCTCGGACGCCTTCCAGGAAGCCGACACCGTGGGCATCACCCGCCCCTGCACCAAGAACAACTGGCTGGTGAAAGACACCGACAAGCTGTCCGATACCATCCATGAGGCCTTCCATGTCGCCACCTCGGGCCGTCCGGGTCCGGTGCTGATCGACATCCCGAAGGACGTGCAGTTTGCCACGGGTGAGTATTCTTCGCCCCGGCCCTCGACCTCGCATTATCAGCCGATCGTCAAGGGCGACCCCGAAGAGATCACACAGCTGGTTGCGGCCATCGAAAAAGCCGAACGCCCGGTGTTCTACACCGGCGGCGGCGTGATCAACTCCGGCAATGCCGCCAGCCAACTGCTGCGCGAACTGGTGGAAGCCACCGGTTTCCCGATCACCTCAACCCTGATGGGTCTGGGTGCCTATCCGGCCTCCGGCAAGAACTGGCTGGGGATGCTGGGGATGCACGGTCTGTATGAAGCCAACATGGCGATGCATGACTGCGACCTGATGATCAACATCGGCGCCCGTTTTGACGACCGGATCACCGGCCTGATTTCGGCCTTCTCACCGAATTCGAAGAAGGCCCATATCGACATTGATCCCTCCTCGATCAACAAGGTGATCCGCGTGGACATCCCGATCGTTGGCGATGTGGCCCATGTGCTGGAAGACCTGCTGAAGATCTGGAAGTCGCGCGGCCGCAAGACCAACAAGGAAGCGCTGGCCAAATGGCACGCCCAGATCAACGACTGGCGCAAGGTGAACTGCCTGGCCTTCACCAACTCGGAATCCACCATCAAGCCGCAGTACGCGCTGCAGCGCCTGGAAGAGCTGACCAAGGGCCACGACCGCTACATCACCACCGAAGTGGGCCAGCACCAGATGTGGGCGGCGCAGTTCCTGGGGTTTGAGGATCCGAACCGCTGGATGACCTCGGGCGGTCTGGGCACCATGGGCTACGGCTGCCCGGCTTCGATCGGGGTGCAGATGGCGCATCCGGACTCGCTGGTCATCAACGTGGCGGGCGAAGCCTCCTGGCTGATGAACATGCAGGAAATGGGCACCGCGGTGCAGTATCGCCTGCCGGTCAAGCAGTTCATCCTGAACAACGAACGCCTGGGCATGGTGCGCCAGTGGCAGGAACTGCTGCATGGCGAACGCTACAGCCACTCCTGGTCCGAAGCGCTGCCTGATTTCGTAAAGCTCGCCGAGGCTTTTGGCGCCAAGGGCATCATGGTCAGCGATCCAAAGGACCTGGACGATGCGATCATGGAGATGATCAACTACGACGGGCCGGTGATCTTCGACTGTCTGGTTGAGAAGCACGAAAACTGCTTCCCGATGATCCCGTCGGGCAAGGCCCACAACGAGATGCTGCTGGGCGAAGCCGATACGCAGGGCGTCATCCAGGCCGGCGGCGCCGTGCTGGTGTAAGCCGGTTCAGGAACAGGATACAGCGGGGCGCACGCGCCCTGCCCCGATTTCAGGAAAGGGACACATATGTCTGCCCTACACATCAAAAAAGGCTCCACCAGCCACTCTGCCTACAACCTACGCCCGACGTTCTCTGACGTGCAGGAACGCCACACCATTGCCGTTCTGGTCGAAAACGAACCCGGCGTTCTGGCCCGGGTCATCGGCCTGTTCTCTGGCCGGGGCTACAACATCGAAAGCCTGACCGTGGCCGAGGTTGACCATACCGGTCACCTGAGCCGCATCACCATCGTGACCACCGGCACGCCGCAGGTCATCGAGCAGATCAAGACACAGCTGGGCCGTATCATCCCGGTGCACGAAGTGCACGACCTGACCGTCGAAGGTCCCGCCGTCGAACGTGAGCTGGCGATCATCAAGGTCGTGGGTGAAGGCGACAAGCGCGTCGAAGCGCTGCGTCTGGCCGACATCTTCCGCGCCAATGTCGTGGACAGCACGCTGAATTCGTTCATCTTTGAAATCACCGGTGCGCCGGACAAGATCGACGCCTTCGCGGATCTGATGCGTCCGCTGGGTCTGGTCGAAGTGGCACGGACCGGTGTCGCAGCACTTCTGAGGGGCGACTGACGCCCCTCACTTTGGCCTGATCACGTCAACGGTCAGGCCAGGTTCTGAACGGCGTCACCATCGGTGGCGCCTTTTCCATTTCTGAAGGCATCAAAGGGGATGATCTCTGCCGACCCCCGCGGCGCAGGGCGCGCGGGTGCGTCCTCTTTCGGCACGGCAGAATACAGCGTGCCGGCCAGATCATGGCACACGCCTTCCTGAACCAGACGGGGATTATGCGCCAGGCGCATCTGTCGGTCCATCGTCAGGTCAAATTGCACCCAGTCCCCGGCATCAAGCTGAATGCCTGAAGAAACGTCGGGTTGGTTATAGAACGCAAGGTCCCCGTGGTCCTCGCACCAGATCACGGCCTTGCGTTCGTCAGCATCACTCCAGAGTACTACGCCAAACATTTTCAGTCCCGTTCTCTTCTTTTCCTTAATTTTGAGGCAATTCATTTGTTTCAGACACGGTTAATTCGGCGTCGCACCCTTGCATTTTGTGTCTAATTAGGTAGCCTCCTGACCTAAATTGGCGTCAATACTGACGCTGATTAGTGTCAGTAAGAGTAAAAGTAGCGACAACCGAGTGCAGAAGCCTTGGAAAAGTTGCGGTCAAAGCGTCAACAACAAACAGATCTGGGGCAGATATGTCCAAAACCACACGAACACCTGCGGAGTTGCGCAACATGTTTGGTGCGAACCTGCGTGTTTTATCGAAGCAATATCCGTCAATTTCCGAGCTATCGAGGCAGCTGGGCATCAACCGGACACAATTTAACCGATACCTGTCGGGCGAAAGTTTTCCCCGACCTGATGTTTTGGACCGAATCTGTGCCTTTTTCGATGTCGACGCCCGCATCCTGCTTGACCCGGTCGAAGCGCTTGCCAACAAGGGTCACATTCTGAACGGTTCCGTCCTGAAGGACTTTGTCGGGCCTGGCGTCAACAACTTGCCCGAAACCGTTTTTCCTTCCGGTTTTTATAGGTTTACCCGCCGAAGCTTTGTCAACGACACACAGTTTGTCGTGGGCCTTGTCTATGTTTTCCGGGAAAGCAACAACACCTACGTCCGTGGCTTCGAAGCCAAAGAGGCCATGCGCCAGCAGGGTCTGCCGGCGGACACCGTCACGCGCGAATTCCGTGGCTATGTGACCCGCCAGGAAGATGGCGTTGCGATGATGATTTCACGGCGCAACGCGATGACCTGCTCGTTCAACTACCTGGCGCGGGTGGCCTCTTTCGAAAACAACTTCTGGGTCGGTTACGTCACCCGCACGGTCCGCGAAAGTGCGACCGGCACGCGGGTTGCGCGGATGGTTTACGAACATCTGGGCAAGGACCCGAAAACCGTCTGGAAGGCTGCCCGCACCCAGGGGTTCTGCTCCGAGGAAGACCTGATGCCATTCCACGCCAGACTGCTGCAAATTGGCGATCCGTTCCGCTGACACCCCACAGAAATCCGGCTGAATGTCGCTCATGTGCAGTTCTGGTCGCCTCCATGCAATTCTCGACATACCTGTCGAGTATTGCATGGAGGCAAAAGAAAGGAACGCGCCATGTCATTTTCTGCCGACGAGCTAAATTCCGTCCGTCAGCCCATCGAGACCGCCAACGGTCTGTCGAATGCACACTACGTGGATCCCGCGATCCATGCCGAGGAAAACAAGCACCTGCTGCTGAACCAGTGGGCCGGCCTTGCCGTTGCATCGGACGTTCCTGAAATCGGCGACGCCAAGCCGATTTCCTTTCTGCAAATCCCGCTGCTGCTGGTCCGTGACCGCTCTGACCGCGTGCGCGTGTTCCAGAACACCTGCCGTCACCGGGGCATGATCCTGGTCGAAGAGCCCCGCAAGATCGAAGGCGCCATCCGCTGTGCCTATCACAGCTGGTGCTATGGCACCGATGGCCGCCTGGTCTCTACCCCGCATGTCGGAGGTCCGGGCCACAACACCCACGAAGCCATGGACAAGTCCCTGCTGGGCCTGATCGAGGTTCGCTCGCACATCTGGCGGGATGTCGTCTGGATCAATGTCTCAGGCGACGCGCCGGACTTCGAAACCGCAATGGCTGATGTCATGACCCGCTGGGCCGAATTCGAGCAGCCGCTCTATCATGGGGGCGCCGACAGCAAGTTCGAGCTGGAGGTCAACTGCAACTGGAAGCTGGCGGTCGAAAATTACTGCGAAAGCTACCACCTGCCTTGGGTGCACCCCGGCCTGAACAGCTATTCGCGTCTGGAAGACCACTATCACATCGAAGAAAAAGGCAAGTATTCCGGTCAGGGCACGCTGGTCTATCGCCAGCTGAAGGATGACGCGGGCAACAGCTTCCCCGATTTCGCCAATCTGAGCGAGAAGTGGAATGAAGCAGCCGAATATATCGCGGCTTTCCCGAATGTTCTGCTGGGCGTGCACCGGGATCATGCCTTCGCCATCGTTCTATTGCCGCAGTCGACTGATCGCACGGTCGAGCAGATCCACCTGTATTACTCGGTGCCGGAAACCAGTGCGGAACTGCGGGCTCAGAACACCGGTCTTTGGAAGGCCGTGTTCGGCGAAGACGTGTTTGTCGTAGAAGGCATGCAGCGTGGCCGCTATGCACCCGGTTTCGACGGGGGGCGCTTCTCGCCCGCAATGGACGGCCCGACACATCTGTTCCACGACTGGGTCGCTCAGAAGCTGATGGACGGTCAGACCGCCCTGGCCGCTGAATGAACGATCTGGACGAAAGGCTGCTCGCCGCACATGCGGCGGGCGAAGACGAGCGACTGGTCGCGCTGTATACCGAAGCGGCGGATACCGCCAATGACCAGGACGCCGCCTGCTTTTTCCTGACTCACGCCTATATCTTTGCGCTGGAGCAGAACCACCCGGCGTTGGAGGATCTTCGCAACCGCCTGGTGGCGGCAGGCCGCGAGACGCCCTAGAGGCGAAAACCGCCCGCCACATCACCGGGCGGTTCAGTCGCAACAGCATGTTTACCGACGCTCGATCGCGCCATCTTCATCGTCTTCGATGGCGATGATCCGATAGATGTGCCAACTGGCATGGCCCAGCAGCGGCAACACCAGAAGCAGCCCCAGAAACCCCGGCAGCATTGCGGCAAAGGTCGCCGCGGCGATGAAAATGGCCCAGCCGATCATCGGCACGAAGTTCGCCATGACGTATTGGAAACTGGTGATCATCGCGGTGACGAAGTCCACTTCCCGGTCCAGCAACAGCGGCAGGGAAATCACGGTGATCATGTAAAGCAGCATCGCAAACAGCGCGCCGACCACGCTGCCGAAGGCCAGCATGCCCAGACCGTTTAGCGTCAGAAACACCTCCAGCGAGGAGGAGATATTGGTCATCGTGGCCAGCCCCAGGAACAGGGCAAAAATCATGTGGCCCAGAAAGAACCAGAACAGGAAGACAACGATAATGATGGCGCAGATGGACGGCAGCTGGCGACGTCCCTGCAAAAGAATGATCCCGAAAATCTCTTTCATATCCAACGGTTCGCCTTCGGTCAGCCGATGCGACACCTCATAAAGGCCGACGGCAGCAAAGGGACCGATCAGCGGAAATCCGATGGCGGCAAGGATCAGCCAGAAGGTCGTGCCGGTGCTCAGCGTGATCCAGGTCATCGCCCAGCCCACGATGATGTAGAAGCCGGCAAAGATCAGCCCGAATGTCGGCGCGGCGCGAAAATCCCGGAGCCCGCGCGACAACGCTTCCTTCAGAATTCCGGCCGTCATGGGGCGCATTGGCGGTACGCCAAAGGCCTTTTCAATGGTCATTAAGTGTCTCCTCCCTGTCTTGCCCGCCCCTCCCAAGACGGTGCATCACGCCGCGCTTAGAGCGGCGGCGGCCGCTTTGACGGCCATTGCGTTTCCTGATGATAGGCCTGCGCCAGCGACAGCAGGTTCGCGTCATTGCCCAAGCGTCCGAAAAGCTGAGCGCCCATCGGCAGGCCCGCCTGCCCGAAGCCAACCGGAATGGACAGGCAAGGCAGTCCCAGCAGGCTGACCGGCGTCACCACCTGCATCCAACGGTGGTAGGTGTCCATCTCCACCCCGGCGATGGATTTCGGCCAGTCCAGTTCCACCGGGAAGGGCCAGACCTGCGCTGCGGGCAACACCAGCGCGTCATAGCGATCAAACAGGCGTGCGGCCGCGCGGAACCAGTCAGAACGGCTTTCGGACGCGTTCTGGATGTCCATGGCGCTGTAGGACAGGCCCCGGTCCAGCTCCCACTGGGCGGTGTCTTTCAACTGCTCCCGCTTGGAGCGCAGCGCGCGCAGGCCGCTGGCCACCGTAAAGGACCGCAGCGTTGTCCAGGCGTCCCAGATCTTGTCTGCGGGAAACGGCGGGGCGACCTCTTCAACCTGGCAGCCCAGGGCGCGGAACACCTCCAGCCCTGCCAGACATTGTTCGGCGATCCCGGCCTCATAGGGGAAAGCACCACCCCAGTCCCCCAACCACCCGATACGGATCTGGCTCAGGTCCAGTGGTGCCAGCGGATGGGCGGGTGGCGCGCTGGCGGTCAGCGGGGACCGCGGGTCCGCACCGGCCAGAACATCCAGCAGCAGCGCCATGTCGGCGGGGCTGCGCGCCATCGGGCCCAGCGTCGACAGCTGGTGCAGATAGAGATCGCCCGCCGGTTCCGACGGCACACGGCCCCAGCTGGGCCGGAAGCCATAGACATTATTCCA
This sequence comes from Paracoccaceae bacterium, assembly GCA_022763485.1. Taxonomy (GTDB): domain Bacteria; phylum Pseudomonadota; class Alphaproteobacteria; order Rhodobacterales; family Rhodobacteraceae; genus Aliisedimentitalea. Next base: position 13,853 of record JALEGX010000019.1, read on the forward strand.
GGCCGCCGGATTGCGCAGGCTGCCCATCATGTCCGACCCATCGGCCAGCGCCGTCATCCCGGTGGCCAGCGCAACCGCCGCCCCGCCGGACGAGCCGCCACAGGTGCGCGCAGCGTCATAAGGGTTCAGCGTGGTGCCATAGACCGGGTTGAACGTATGTGAGCCCAGACCGAATTCCGGCACATTGGTCTTGCCGATCAGGATCGCCCCGGCGGCCCGCAACCGTGCGGCCAGCAGGTCATCCTGCTGTGGCACGAAATCAGCCAGAATGGGGGACCCCTGGGTCGAGGCGATGCCCTGCGTGTTGACCAGATCCTTGACCGCGATCGGCAGGCCGTGCAGCGGGCCCTTGATGGGCCCCTCATCACAGGCCTCTGCCTCGGCCATCAGCGCGGCCTCGCTGCGCAGCGCCACCAGCGCATTCACCTTGCCGTTCACCTGTGCGATGCGGTCCAGGGTTTCCTGCATCAGCGCGCGGGCGCTCAGCCTTCGGGCCTGTAGATCGGCCACCAGATCAATTGCCGGTCTGAAAAGGTTTGTCATTCGGGGCTCACGTCAAAGCAACAATATTGCAAAGCCTAGCCCCAGCCCGGATACATTTAAACCCTTTGTCTGGATATATCTTTTAGCGCTCCCGCGGCAGATCGCGCAGCACAGTACGCCCCGGTTCCGGAACGCAGCATTCGATTGTCAGCTATGGATGGGCAGGCGCGTCAAAGCACCCGCGCGGATCAGTCTTCGCTCTGCGCGTCGGCGCGGCTTTTGCCCGCGACGTTCAACGCCAGAGTGGCCGCCATGAACCCGTCCAGATCCCCGTCCAGCACGCCTTTGGTGTCAGAGGTTTCATAGTTGGTGCGCAGGTCCTTGACCATCTGGTAGGGCTGCAGAACATAGGAGCGGATCTGGTTGCCCCAGCCCGCGTCGCCCTTGTTTTCATGCGCCTCATTGATGGCCGCGTTCCGCCGGTCCAGTTCCATCTGGTACAGACGCGATTTCAGCGCCTTCATGGCGATGTCGCGGTTCTGGTGCTGCGACTTCTCGGATGAGGTCACAACGATCCCGGTGGGATGGTGGGTGATCCGCACGGCCGAGTCGGTGGTGTTGACGTGCTGACCGCCCGCCCCCGAAGACCGGTAGGTGTCGATCCGGATGTCGGCGGGGTTCACCTCGATCTCGATATTGTCGTCCACCACGGGGTAGACCCAGACAGAACTGAACGAGGTGTGGCGCTTCGCTGCCGAGTCATAGGGCGAGATCCGCACCAGGCGGTGAACACCGGATTCGGATTTCAGCCAGCCATAGGCATTGTGGCCGGAAATCTTGTAGGCGGCGGATTTGATACCCGCCTCTTCGCCCGCGCTTTCCGATTGCAGCTCGACCTTGTAGCCCTTCTTCTCGGCCCAGCGGACATACATCCGCGCCAGCATCGACGCCCAGTCGCAGCTTTCGGTGCCGCCCGCGCCCGAGTTGATCTCAAGAAAGGTGTCGTTGCTGTCGGCTTCACCATCCAGCAGCGCTTCCAGCTCTTTCTCGGCGGCTTTTTCCTTCAGCGCCTTCAGCGCCTCTTCGGCGTCCTGAACGACCTCTGCGTCTTCTTCCATCTCTCCCAGCTCGATGAGTTCGATGTTGTCGCTGAGATCGGTCTTGATCCCCTCATAGGTCGCCAGTGCGTCCACCAGAGTCTGACGCTCGCGCATCAGCTTCTGTGCCGCCTCAGGGTCATCCCAGAGGTTCGGATCTTCGACCCGGGCGTTGAACTCTTCCAGGCGGTAGCTGGCTGTCTCATGGTCCATCCGCTGCGCCAAAAGCTCGAGCGAATTTTCGATGTCTGACACGATGTTCTGGATCTCGGCGCGCATGGGACTTCCTGCAAAGAGCTTGTGTGAAATTGTCTGATAAACCAGTGCTGGCGCACGGGCAAGCGAGGCAATGCAATTGGCGGCAAAACTCCCCGGCTGTGCTGCCAAATGCCTTGTTGGTTCAGGACGTCAGTAAAGACCGCCCGAGCTGATGGTGCCGAAGCTTGCCTTGGGTCCCACCACGGCGGTGCCACCGGTTGAGGTGGTGACCTGGCGACCACCCGATTGCACCTCTTCAAAGAGCGGCAGGTTCGATCCCATGGCAAAACCACCGTCATAGGCCAGGCCAAAGATCGGCTCTTCGCCATCACGGAAGTATTCCGCCACCACATATTCACCCGAGGCGCCGTCGGGCAGACGCGCGCCGGTGAAGCGGTCGATCTTGATGAAATGGCCGCCTTCGGGCACGTCAAACTTGCCGCCGCCGTATTTCTTGGTCGCCTTGGTCATGAAGGACTGGAACACCGGACCACACATGCCACCGCCGGATGCACCACGCCCCAGCGGACCCGGCTGGTCGTAACCAATGTAGCAGCCGGCAACGATGTTGGAGGTAAAGCCCACAAACCAGACGTCGCGCGCGTCATTGGTGGTTCCGGTCTTGCCTGCGGTGGGCACTGGCAGGTTCACCGTCCGCGAGGCGGTGCCGCGTTCGACCACGCCGCGCATCATCGACGTCAGCTGATAGGCGGTGATCGCATCCATGACCTGTTCGCGGTCGGTCACGATCCGCGGCGTTTGACCGGGGGCCAGATTCGCGTCGGCGCAATCCACGCAGTTGCGGTCATCATGGCGATAGATGGTGTCGCCGCTGCGGTCCTGGATCCGGTCCACCAGCGTCGGTTCGACCCGTTCGCCCCCATTTGCAAACATCGCGTAGGCGGCGACCATCTTGTAAAGCGTTGTCTCTTCGGAGCCGAGTGAGTTGGCCAGATAGGCGCCCATCTCATCATAGACGCCAAAGCGTTCGGCATAAGAGGCCACAACCGGCATACCGACTTCCTGTGCCAGACGGATGGTCATCAGGTTCCGCGAGCGTTCGATCCCGGTGCGCAGCGGTGTGGGACCGTAGTATTTGTTCGACGCGTTCTTGGGCCGCCACAGGCCCTGCGGCGTGTTGATTTCGATCGGGGCGTCCACAACGATGGTTGCGGGGCTGTAGCCGCTGTCCAAAGCTGCGGCATAGACGAAGGGTTTGAAGCTGGAGCCCGGCTGGCGCTGCGCCTGGGTCGCCCGGTTGAA
>JALEGX010000020.1 GCA_022763485.1 Paracoccaceae bacterium
CGAACCTCCACGTCCATACGGACACTAGCACCTGAAGCTAGCGCGTCTACCAATTCCGCCACCTGGGCAGGTGTCGTGAGGGGGCGTATACGCAGAGTCGCAGGGGGCGTCAAACGGAATTTGAAGTTTTTGCGAACTTCTGGCGCAATTCCTTTGTCCGGCCGGTTCGAATGGCTGCAAACCTGCCGCACAAGCAGGGCCAGCGGCGTTTTTGCGCCTTGTTCGCGGGGGGCTGCGGGGGTAGATCGGATACAGCAGCTAACTCGCAGGAGCCACACTATGTCCAAGCTGGTCACCATCTACGGCGGTTCAGGCTTTGTCGGTCGGTACATCGCGCGCCGCATGGCAAAAGAAGGCTGGCGCGTGCGCGTCGCGGTCCGTCGCCCGAACGAAGCGATGCATGTGAAACCCTATGGTGTTGTCGGGCAGGTGGAGCCGGTTCTCTGCAATATCCGCAACGATGCATCCGTGGCGGCAGTGATGCAGGGGGCGGACGCGGTGGTGAACTGCGTGGGCGTCCTGAACGAGCTGGGCAAGAACACGTTTGACGCGGTGCAGGCCGAAGGCGCCGGACGTATCGCGCGGATTGCAGCCGAAAACGGGATCCAGACCATGGTTCACCTGTCGGCCATTGGCGCGGACGCCAATTCGGACAGCGAATATTCGCGCTCCAAGGCAGAAGGTGAGGCCGCGGTTCTGGCGCATTGCCCGAATGCGGTGATCCTGCGCCCGTCGGTGATCTTCGGGGCCGAAGACAACTTCTTCAACCGGTTCGCGGGCATGACCCGTTTTGGCCCGATCCTGCCCATCGCGGGCGGCGATACCAAGTTCCAGCCGGTGTTTGTAGATGACGTAGCCAAGGCGGCCGTGATGGGCGTTCTGGGTCAGGCAGCCCCGGGCGCTTATGAGCTGGGCGGGCCCGAGGTCAAAACCCTGCGGGCGCTGATCGGCGAGATGCTGGGCGTGATTCACCGCCGTCGGGCGGTTGTGTCCCTGCCGCGCTTTGCGGCGGCGATTTTGGCGGGTGTGTTCGACATCGTTCAGTTTGTCAGCTTCCAGCTGATTTCGAACGGCATCCTGACACGCGACCAGCTGCGCAACCTGCAAAAGGACAATGTGGTTTCGGCCGACGCCAAGGGCTTCGCTTATCTGGGCATTGAACCTGTGACCACCGGCTCTGTCCTGCCGGACTACCTGTGGAAGTTCCGCCCCTCGGGGCAGTACGATGCAATCAAGGGGTCTGCGCGCAATCTGAAAGCCTGATTGCCGGGTCACGAGGCCGAAGAATTGAGAGCGAGGCGCTGCCGCAAGGCCGCGCCTTTTTCTATGTGGTGTAGCCGATCCAGAGCAACAACGCGCCCAAGGCGACCCGATAGATCACATATGGGGTGAAGCTGACGGATTTCAGCAGGCGCATCATCAGGCTGAGCGCTGCAAGGGCCGAGAGGCAGGCAAAGAGGGCCGCCAGCGCGGCGTCGCGATAAACGGCCGGGTCAGCCTCGACCGCCATTTCCGCGCCCAACAGGATGCCGGAGGCGCAGATCGTCGGGATCGACATCAACATCGAAAGCCGCGCTGCCGCTTCACGCGAATAGCCCAGCCAGCGCCCGCCGGTGATGGTAATGCCGGATCGCGAGGTGCCCGGAATCAGGGCGAGCATCTGCCAGAGGCCGAAGATGAGCGCCTGTTTGGCGGTCCAATCCTCTTGGGTCTTTGTGTTGGTGCCGCGTTGATCGGCCCAATAGAGGACAATCCCGAAGCCCAGCATCGTCCAGCCGATCACTGTGATCGAACGCAGAGTATCGCTCAGCCCCGAGAAGTGCAGCGCAGCGCCGGCCAGAACCGTTGGGATGGTCGCCACGATCAGGCCCAGGGCCAGCCGTGCGCCGGGGGTGTCGGTCCGGCCCGCCGCAAGATGCAGCAGCCCCATCAGCCCCTGACGGACATCTGACCAGAAATACAGCACCACCGCGCCCAAGGTGCCGACGTGGACGGCCACATCCAGCAGCTGTCCCTGATCCTCAAGCCCGGTCAGGCTTGGCAACAGAATCAGGTGCCCGGAGGAAGAAATCGGGAGAAATTCGGTGATCCCCTGAATTACGGCAATCAGGATCAACTGAAAAATCGGCATGTGCGCCCGCCTGTTGTCAAAGCTGAATCTGAGACTTGATGATCAGGTGATGGTATAAGTTCTTCATTTTGAATGAAAAGCCTAATTATGGGTCCGAATCGGATCTAAATTTTGATGATTGCGTTGCGTACGCCGGGGCGGGAACGTAAAAAAAGAAAATATAGGTCAGCATAATTGACTTTTAAAACTCTCGCGAGGAGTCTACTAGAGTGCCAGCCAGCCTAAACTAGGGAGTTTGCCCCATGGCCAAGCAGCCAATGCTCAAATTTGTGCAGATTGACCGGGATATGCCCGAAAAGCGTGCAGCCGCGACACGCAAGGAAGACTTTGACGAAATCTATGCGGAATTTGCTGCTGCCAAGGCAGAGGAGCAGGCAAGCCGCTGCAGCCAGTGTGGTGTGCCCTATTGCCAGTCGCATTGCCCGCTGCACAACAACATTCCCGATTGGCTGCGCCTGACGGCAACCGGTCGTCTGGAAGAAGCCTATGCCACCAGCCAGGCCACGAACACCTTCCCTGAAATCTGTGGCCGCATTTGCCCGCAGGACCGCCTGTGCGAAGGCAACTGTGTGATCGAACAGTCGGGCCACGGCACCGTGACCATTGGCGCGGTTGAGAAATACATCACCGACACCGCGTGGGACAACGGTTGGGTCAAGCCGGTCCAGCCCGCGGCGGAACGGTCCGAAAGCGTTGGTATCATCGGCGGTGGCCCCGGCGGTCTTGCTGCTGCGGACATGCTGCGCCGCGCCGGTATTCAGGTCACCGTGTATGACCGCCATGACCGCGCAGGTGGTCTGCTGATGTATGGCATTCCGGGCTTCAAGCTGGAAAAGGACGTGGTGCAGCGGCGCAACGATCTGCTGGCTGACGGCGGTGTGGAATTCGTTCTGAACTGTGATGTCGACGCGGCCAAGTTCGCTGAGATCCGCGAAAAGCACGACGCGGTGATCATCGCGACCGGCGTCTATAAATCGCGTGACCTGGCCATGCCGGGCAGCGGGCTGAACGGGATCGAGAAAGCAATCGACTTCCTGACTGCATCGAACCGCAAGAGCTTTGGCGATGACGTGGCCGATTTTGACAACGGTCGCCTGAACGCCAATGGCAAGAAGGTCGTTGTGATCGGTGGCGGGGATACCGCGATGGACTGCGTCCGGACCTCGATCCGTCAGGGTGCGACCTCGGTCAAATGCCTGTATCGCCGTGACCGTGCCAACATGCCGGGTTCGCAGCGCGAAACCCAGAACGCCGAAGAAGAAGGCGTGGTCTTCGAGTGGCTGTCGGCGCCCAAAGGCTTCACCGGTGATGACTCCGTGACCGGCGTGATGGTGCAGAAGATGCGCCTGGGCCAACCGGACGCCTCTGGTCGTCAGGCCCCCGAAGTGATCGAGGGGGCGGATTACGTCGAAGACGCGGATCTGGTGATCAAGGCGCTTGGCTTCGAGCCCGAAGACCTGCCGACGCTCTGGGGCAGCGAAGAGCTGCCGGTGACCCGCTGGGGCACCATCAAGGCGGCGTTCCGCACCGGCGCGACCGATCTGGATGGCGTCTATGCCATCGGGGATATCGTGCGCGGCGCATCGCTGGTCGTCTGGGCGATCAAGGACGGGCGCGATTGCGCCGATGCCATCCTGGAGCGGTTCAACAGCAAGGATGCGATCGCGGCGGAATAAGCCCGGTTCCCCAAGCTGAGGCCGAAAGCCCCGGCGCGGCAAGCCAACGGTCCGATCCCCGGAGCAAGGTGATCGGACCCATCGCAACCAGACGGAGTGGGATGATGACGGAACTTCGAGGACAGTGCATGTGCGGCGCGGTAACTGTGACCGCCACGCCCGAGCGACCTGCCGTCGCCGCGTGTCACTGCGAAATGTGCCAACGTTGGGCCGCCGGTCCGTTCCTGAGCTTTCAGGCGCAGCCGGGCTATGCGGCATTGGGGCCGGTGCGAACTTACCAGTCTTCAAGCTGGGCCGAGCGCGCCTTTTGCGGCGAGTGCGGATCCGTTCTCTGGTATCGCATGACCGCACCGGGACCGCACCACGGACAAACACAAATATCAGCCGGGCTTTTTGAAAACGCGGGTGACACCACCCTGAGCCTGGAAATCTACATCGACAAGAAGCCAGAGGGATACGCCTTCGACAGCGACTGCCGGAAACTGACCGGAGCGGACGTGATCGAAATGTTTGCCCCCTCCCCGGAAGGAGACAGCCAATGACCAAATACGATGCAGAATGGGTGCGCGCCGAAGAGGCGAAGCGCAAATGGGTCGCTGAAAACGGCCTGTATTCGGAAGAAGAAGAGCATTCTTCCTGTGGCGTGGGCCTTGTGGTCTCCGTCGACGGCAAGAAAAGCCGCAAGGTTGTCGAAGCGGGCATCAACGCGCTGAAAGCGATCTGGCACCGTGGTGCGGTTGACGCCGATGGCAAGACCGGTGACGGCGCAGGCATCCACGTGCAGATCCCGGTCAAGTTCTTCTATGACCAGATCCAACGCACCGGCCATGAGCCGCGCATGGATCAGCTGATGGCGGTTGGCCAGGTGTTCCTGCCGCGCACCGATTTCGGCGCGCAGGAGCGGTGCCGGACCATCGTGGAAACCGAAGTTCTGCGCTTGGGCTACTACATCTATGGCTGGCGTCACGTGCCGGTGGATGTCACCTGCCTGGGTGAAAAAGCCAACGCGACCCGTCCCGAGATCGAGCAGATCCTGATTTCGAACTCCAAGGGCGTGGACGAGGAAACCTTTGAGCGGGAACTCTATGTCATCCGCCGCCGGATCGAAAAAGCCGCCGCTGCGGCAGGGGTGAATGATCTGTATCTCGCCTCGCTGAGCTGCCGTTCGATCATCTACAAAGGCATGATGCTGGCCGAACAGGTTGCGGTTTTCTATCCCGACCTGATGGACGAGCGCTTTGAATCGGCGTTTGCCCTGTACCACCAGCGCTACTCGACCAATACCTTCCCGCAGTGGTGGCTGGCACAGCCGTTCCGCATGTTGGCCCACAACGGTGAGATCAACACGCTGAAGGGCAACCTGAACTGGATGAAGAGCCACGAGATTCGGATGGCGTCTGCCTTCTTCGGAGAACTGGCTGATGACATCAAGCCGATCGTTCCGGGTGGGGCATCGGACTCGGCCGCGCTGGACTGCGTGTTCGAAGTCATGGTGCGTGCCGGTCGCTCGGCTCCGATGGCAAAGACCATGATGGTGCCGGAATCCTGGTCCAAGCAGGCGGTTGAGCTGCCGCAAGCGTGGCGGGACATGTATTCCTATTGCAACTCGGTAATGGAGCCCTGGGATGGTCCTGCCGCTCTGGCGATGACCGACGGCCGCTGGGTCTGTGCCGGTCTGGACCGCAACGGTCTGCGTCCGATGCGCTATGTCGTGACAGGGGACGGTATGCTGATCGCCGGTTCCGAAGCGGGCATGGTGCCGATCGACGAAGCAACCGTTGTGGAAAAGGGCGCCTTGGGTCCGGGGCAGATGATTGCCGTCGATATGGCCGAAGGCAAACTGTTCCATGACACCGAAATCAAGGACCAGCTGGCGGCATCGCGCCCGTTCGGTGACTGGGTCGGCAAGATCACCGACCTGGAAAGCACGCTGTCCGGCGTGACCGAAACCGCTCTGTTCGAAGGTGAAGAACTGCGTCGTCGTCAGATCGCGGCGGGTTATACCATCGAAGAGCTGGAGCAGATCCTGTCGCCGATGGCCGAAGACGGAAAGGAAAGCCTGGCATCGATGGGGGATGACACCCCGTCCGCGGTTCTGTCCAAGATGTACCGCCCGCTGAGCCACTTCTTCCGTCAGAACTTCAGCCAGGTGACCAACCCGCCGATCGACAGCCTGCGCGAATACCGCGTGATGTCGCTGAAGACCCGGTTCGGCAACCTGAAGAACGTGCTGGACGAAGACAGCAGCCAGACCGAGATCATCGTTCTGGAGAGCCCCTTTGTGGGCAATGCCCAATGGGATGAGCTGACCAAGCAGTTCAACTCGCCGCTGGCGGAAATCGATTGTACCTTCGAAAGCGGGTCCGGCTCGTTGAGCGCAGCGCTGCACCGTATCCGGGCCGAAGCCGAAGAGGCTGTGCGCTCGGGTGCAGGGCATCTGGTGCTGACCGATCAGCATTCGGATGGCAACAAGATCGCCATGCCGATGATCCTGGCAACCTCGGCCGTTCACTCGCATCTGACCCGTCAGGGGCTGCGGACCTTCTGTTCGCTGAACGTCCGTTCTGCCGAATGTATCGACCCGCATTACTTCGCAGTGCTGATCGGCTGCGGCGCAACCGTGGTCAACGCCTACCTGGCCGAGGATTCGCTGGCCGATCGCATCGAGCGTGGCCTGCTGGACGGTTCGCTGACCGAAAACGTGACGCGCTACCGCGAGGCAATTGATCAGGGTCTGCTCAAGATCATGGCGAAGATGGGCATCTCGGTCATCTCGTCCTATCGGGGTGGTCTGAACTTCGAAGCTGTCGGGTTGTCCCGCGCAATGTGTGCGGAATTCTTCCCGGGTATGACCAGCCGGATTTCCGGTATCGGTGTGACCGGCATCCAGGCCAAGGCCGAAGAAATCCACGCCAAAGCCTGGGGCGCTGCGGATGGGGTTCTGCCGATCGGCGGTTTCTACAAAGCGCGTAAATCGGGTGAGACCCACGCCTGGGAAGCCACCAGCATGCACATGATGCAGATGGCCTGTAACCGTGCGTCCTATGAGCTGTGGAAGCAGTATTCGGCCAAGATGCAGAGCAACCCGCCGATCCACCTGCGCGACCTGCTGGACATCAAGCCGCTGGGCAAGCCGGTGCCGATCGAAGAGGTCGAGTCGATCACTGCGATCCGCAAACGCTTTGTGACGCCGGGCATGTCGCTGGGGGCGCTGAGCCCCGAAGCGCACAAGACGCTGAACGTGGCGATGAACCGGATCGGCGCGAAATCCGACTCGGGTGAAGGTGGGGAAGATCCGGCACACTTCGTTCCGGAACCCAATGGCGATAACCCGTCTGCCAAGATCAAACAGGTGGCCTCGGGGCGCTTCGGTGTGACCGCGGAATACCTGAACCAGTGTGAAGAGCTGGAGATCAAGGTGGCCCAGGGTGCGAAACCCGGCGAGGGTGGTCAGCTGCCGGGCATGAAGGTCACCGACCTGATTGCGCGTCTGCGTCACTCGACCAAGGGTGTGACCCTGATTTCGCCGCCGCCGCATCACGACATCTATTCGATCGAGGATCTGGCGCAGCTGATCTATGACCTGAAGCAGATCAACCCGCGCTGTAAGGTGACGGTCAAGCTGGTGGCGTCTTCGGGCGTTGGCACGATTGCTGCCGGTGTGGCCAAGGCCGAAGCGGACATCATCCTGATCTCGGGCCACAATGGTGGCACGGGTGCGTCGCCTGCAACTTCGATCAAATACTGCGGTCTGCCGTGGGAAATGGGGCTGACCGAAGCGCATCAGGTTCTGGCAATGAACAACCTGCGCAGCCGCGTCACCCTGCGGACTGATGGTGGTCTGCGCACCGGTCGCGACATCGTCATGGCCGCGATGATGGGGGCCGAAGAATACGGCATCGGCACCGCCGCCCTTATCGCAATGGGTTGTATCATGGTGCGTCAGTGCCAGTCGAACACCTGCCCGGTGGGCGTGTGTACCCAGGACGAAAGCCTGCGGGCCAAGTTCACCGGCAACGCGGACAAGGTGGTGAACCTGATCACCTTCTACGCGCAGGAAGTGCGTGAGATCCTGGCCAGCATCGGTGCGCGGTCGCTGGATGATGTGATCGGTCGTGCGGATCTGCTGGCGCAGGTCAGCCGTGGCTCTGCACATCTGGATGACCTGGACCTGAACCCGCTGCTGATCACTGTCGATGGCGCTGCTGACATCGTCTATGACCGTGACAAGCCGCGCAACGCGGTTCCGGACACGCTGGACGCGGAAATCGTGCGGGATGCTGCCCGGTTCCTTGAGGACGGTGAGAAGATGCAGCTGTCTTATGCGATCCAGAACACGCACCGGACCGTGGGCACCCGGACCTCGTCGCACATCGTACGCAACTTCGGGATGCGCAACGCGTTCCAGTCGGACCACCTGACGGTCAAGCTGCAAGGCTCTGCCGGTCAGGCGCTGGGGGCCTTTGCGGCACCCGGTCTGAAGCTGGAAGTCTCGGGCGATGCCAACGACTATGTCGGCAAGGGCCTGAGCGGTGGCACCATCGTGGTGCGTCCGGCGCAGGTCAGCCCGCTGACCGCGTCCGAGAACACGATCATCGGCAACACCGTGCTTTATGGTGCAACCGACGGTCACCTGTTCGCGGCCGGCCGTGCCGGTGAGCGGTTCGCTGTGCGGAACTCGGGCGCTAAGGTGGTGATCGAGGGCTGTGGCTCGAACGGTTGCGAATACATGACCGGTGGTGTCGCGGTCATCCTGGGGACCATCGGGGCGAACTTTGGCGCGGGCATGACCGGTGGCATGGCGTACCTCTATGACCCGGATGGACAGGCCGAGACGGTGATGAACATGGAAACGCTGGTGACCTGCCCGGTCACGGTGGATCACTGGGAATCGCAGCTGGTGAACCTGATCAAGCGCCACGCCGAGGAAACCGGAAGCCGCAAGGCGCTGGATATCCTCCAGCACTGGGATATCGAGAAGGCAAACTTCCTGCAGGTCTGCCCGAAGGAGATGCTGAACAAGCTGACCCATCCGCTGACCAATGAGCCCGCGGCGGTCCCCGCCGAGTGATCCGGGACACCGAATGACAAAGACCCCCGCAGCCCGGCTGCGGGGGTTTTTCGTTGGATCGGCAGCTCTCTGCCGTGATCGGCATTTTCCCCGTTTGTGGGGCGGCGGTTAGTGGCCTATAGGTAGCACATGGCACGGGCGGCAAACAAAAAGGCCAAGAAATCCGCGACCGGGAAGAAGCTGAAGAAACGTAGCTTCAAGGGGTGGATCGGTTTTCTGGCTCTGCGCGCGACCACGATTTTCGTGGGCGGCGTGACCTGCCTTGTGTTCCTGTTCAAGGTCATGAACCCCCCCATCACCTATACGATCTGGTCGGAAAAACAGCGGCTTGGCGCCATCGACAGCGAATGGGTGGCGATCGAGGATGTGGCGCCCGTCTACCTGCGGTCCGTGGTTGCGGCAGAGGATGCGCAATTCTGCCGGCACTGGGGCTTTGACGTGGTGGCCATCCGCGCCGCGATCGAAGCCGGAGGCAGCCGCGGTGGATCCACGATCACCCAGCAGGTCGTGAAGAACGTGTTCCTGTGGCAGGGCCGCAGCTGGCTGCGCAAGGCGCTGGAGGCGGTGATTACCCCGGCGGTCGAGGCGGTCTGGTCCAAGCGGCGGATCCTTGAGGTTTACGTCAACGTCGCCGAAATGGATGAAGGTGTCTTTGGTGTCGAAACCGGGGCCGAGACCTATTTCGGTGTAAAGCCTTCTGAGCTGTCGGCCCGACAGGCCGCGCTTCTTGCCACGGTGCTGCCTGCGCCGCGCTCTCGCTCTGCCGCAGAGCCCAGCAAAGCGATGCGCAAACGCGCCGAGGGGATCATGGATGGAGCAGCCACCATCCGCGCAGATGGTCGTTCTGCCTGTTTCGAGGATTGAACATCCGGGCCTTACGGGTCTATTGAGAAAAGACCGTTTTTCTTTCTCCGGATGAATTGACTGCCTATGGCTCGCCTCTTCCATGTCCCCCTCTCTCCGTTTTGCCGCAAGGTGAGACTGTCTCTGGCTGAGAAAAAGATCGAAGTGGAGCTTGTGGAAGAGCGGTACTGGGAGAAGGATCCCGACTTCCTGCGGCGTAATCCGGCAGCCAAGGTTCCGGTGATCCGGCTGGACGGCAAGATGATGTCGGAAAGCAGCGCGATCTGCGAATACCTGGAAGAAACGCGCCCCGATCCGTCTCTGATGCCATCTGATCCCGATGCCAAATACGAAATGCGCCGCCTTGTCTGCTGGTTTGATGACAAGTTCCACCACGAGGTCACTTCGAAGCTGCTGTATGAGCGGGTGAACAAGAAGATGACCGGTCAGGGCTATCCCGACAGCCGCAACGTCAAGGATGGGGCCCGTGCCATTAAGTACCATCTGGACTACATGGCGTGGCTGCTGGATCACCGGCGCTGGTTGGCGGGGGATGCGATGACGCTGGCGGATTTTGCCGCCGCGGCGCATCTGTCGTCGCTGGACTATATCTCGGACGTGGATTGGAACAGGCAGCCGGTGGTCAAGGATTGGTACGCCAAGATCAAGTCGCGTCCTGCCTTCCGGTCGATTCTGGCGGATCAGCTGCCGGGTTTTCGGCCGCCGCCGCATTACACTGATCTGGATTTCTGATAGAAGCGGGCGGGGCCAGATCAACCGGGCCTGTTGGCGGCAATGGGATCAGGACAAAGATGACAGCATCGCTGAAAGCGCAGGTGGTGGAACAGGCCCTGTCCGAAGGGTTTGTGTCCTGCCGGATCTGTCGGCCGTGGGACGTGCCGCAGGTTCCCGAACGGCTGCAGGCGTTTCTGGATGCCGGGTATCATGGCCAGATGGGATGGATGGCAGAGCGCACGCATTGGCGGGGCGATCCTGCGCAACTCTGGCCAGAGGCGCGTTCGGTGATCATGCTGGCGGAAAGCTACACCCCGGACACCGATCCGATGCAGGTGGTGGGACAACCTGATCGCGGGGCGATTTCGGTCTATGCCCGCAACAAGGACTATCATGATCTGGTCAAGAAACGCCTCAAACGTCTGGCGCGTTGGCTGATCGCCGAAGCTGGGGGCGAGGTGAAGGTCTTTGTCGATACCGCCCCGGTTCCCGAAAAGGCACTGGGCCAGGCAGCGGGGCTGGGTTGGCAGGGCAAACACACCAATCTGGTCAGTCGGGATTGGGGCAATTGGGCCTTTATAGGCTCTGTTTTCACCACGCTGGAGCTGCCGGTTGATCCCGCGGGCAGGGACAATTGCGGCTCTTGCCGGTCTTGTCTGGAGGCCTGTCCAGCGAATGCGTTTCCGGCCCCTTACCAGCTGGATGCCCGGCGCTGCATTTCCTACCTGACGATCGAGCACAAGGGACCGATCGATCCCGAGCTGCGTGCGCAGATGGGCAACAGGATCTACGGGTGTGATGACTGTCTTGCGGCCTGCCCGTGGAACAAATTTGCGGTTGAGGCCAGCGACCTGCGCTATGCCGCGCGGGAAGAGCTGAATGCGCCCCGTCTGGCAGAGCTGGCGATTCTGGATGACGCGGCTTTCCGGGCCAAGTTTTCAGGATCACCGATCAAACGGATCGGGCGGGACCGGTTTGTCCGCAATGTTCTTTACGCCATCGGCAACTCTGGCAATGCCGGCCTGCGCCCGGTGGCAGCCAATCTGCTGGACGATCCCGATCCGACCGTCGCTGATGCGGCCAAATGGGCGGTCAGCCGGTTGTGAATGCCGCAAACAGGCGGGACGCGTCGTAAAACTTCGGTATCTCGGTCGGGCGAACGGAATGGAGAACGTGGCATGACCTTGCTGTTGGGTGTGGACACTGGTGGAACCTATACGGATGCGGTGCTGATCCGCGATGAGAAAGAGGTCATCGCCTCGGCGAAATCGCTGACCACACGGCACGATCTTGCGATTGGTGTCGGCGGTGCGATCCGTGCGGTTCTGGACCAGTCCGGAGTTGCCCCGACGGATGTGTCCCTTGCCTCGCTGTCCACGACCCTGGCCACCAACGCGCTGGTCGAAGGGCAGGGCGGCCGCGTGGCGCTGATCTATATTGGCTTCAAGCAGGATGATCTGGAACGCCACGGGCTGTCGGAGGCGCTGAAAGGCGACCCGGCCCTGATCATGGGCGGCGGACACACCCACGCAGGCAGCGAAGCCGCAGCGTTGGACCTGGAGACGTTGGAGGCCTTTCTGGCCACGGAAGCGGCAGGCGTTACCGGTTTCGCCGTTGCCGGTCTGTTTGCAACCCGCAACCCCGCGCACGAGCTGGAAGTGGCCCGCATCATCAATGAGCGGACCGGCGCACCGGTGACCTGTTCGCATCAGCTGTCGGCCAAGCTGAACGGCCCGAAACGGGCAGTGACGGCGGTGCTGAACGCGCGTCTGATCGGCATGATTGACCGTCTGATCGGGCGGGCGCAGGAGACCTTGGTAGATCTGGGCATTCACGCACAGATGATGGTGGTTCGCGGTGATGGCGCGCTGATGTCAGCAGAACAGGCCCGCGAACGCCCCATCGAAACCATTCTCAGCGGTCCTGCGGCGTCAATCGTGGGCGCGCGCTGGATGACCGGCGCGGAAAACGCGCTGGTGTCCGATATCGGCGGCACCACGACCGACGTTGCACTGCTGCGGGATGGCAAACCCGCCATCGATCCGGCAGGCGCGCGCGTTGGGGAGTTCCGCACCATGGTTGAAGCCGTGGCAATGCGCACCTCCGGTCTTGGCGGTGACAGCCAGGTGCATCTGAACAGTCAGGGCCTGTCGGGTGGCCTGACCCTTGGACCGCGCCGGGTTGTGCCCGCATCGCTGATCGCCAAGGAAGCGCCGGAAATTGTGCATGATGCACTGGATGCCCAGCTGCGCCAGCCGACCACCGGCGACTACGATGGTCAGTTCGTCCGCGCCGTGCCGGGTGTGCCCTCGGCGGGCCTGTCCGAGCGTGAAGCCACCCTGTTGGAGCGGATTGGCCGCCAAGTGCATCCGATGGGTAAGATCCTGCGAACCCGGCTGGAGCAGGGCGCACTGAAGAAACTGGTGGATCGCGGGCTGGTGCAGGTCTCTGGCATCACCCCGTCGGACGCCAGCCATGTTCTGGGCCGGGTGGACGCCTGGGATCGTGATGCGGCAGAGAAGGCGCTGACCCTTTTTGCCCGCCGTCGCGTCGGCAGCGGCGATCAGGTCGCAGCCACGCCCGAGGAACTGGCGCAGATGATCATCGACCAGCTGACCGAACAGACGTCTCTGACGCTGCTGGAATCGGCCTTTGCCGAAGAGGATCACGACTTCGGTGTTCCGGGGGCGGAACTGGCGCGCCATGTGCTGATGCAACGGGCGTTGGCCAATCATCGCGGGCTGCTGGCGCTGGATGCCGGATTGAACGTGGATGTGGTGGGGCTTGGTGCCTCTGCGCCCAGCTATTACCCGGCTGTGGGGGAGCGTCTGCATTGCCGGATGATCCTGCCGCAGCACGCTGGTGTCGCCAACGCGATTGGCGCGGTTGTCGGTCGGGTGTCGATGCGGCGCAGCGGCACCGTGACCTCACCGGCCGAGGGCCGCTACCGGGTGCATCTGGACACCGGGCCCGAGGATTTCACCGAAGCCGAAGCCGCGCTGGCCATGCTGGAGAACCTGTTGTCGCAGGAAGCGCGTCAGGCGGCCGAGGCCGCGGGTGCGGAAGACATCCATATTCACGTTCAGCGCGACATTCGCACCGCTGAGGTCGAAGCCAAACAGGTGTTCGTCGAAGGAATGCTGACGGTTGAGGCCAGCGGCCGCCCGCGGGTGGCGCTGGGCTGATCCGACATTGTGGCCAGCACCCCGGTTTCAGGGTGCCGGCCCTCCGCCTCAGACCGTCTCGGTGCGCTTGGGAAGCACCCAGTCGGGACGCGGAAAATGGCAGGTATAGCCATTGGGCAGACGCTGCAGGTAATCCTGATGCTCTGGCTCCGCCTGCCAGAAATCCCCTACAGGCTCCAGCTCGGTCACCACTTTGCCAGGCCAAAGGCCGGACGCGTTGACGTCTGCGATGGTGTCTTCGGCCACAGCTTTCTGCGCCTCATCCACATAGTAGATGGCCGAGCGATAGCTCATGCCCACGTCGTTGCCCTGACGGTTCGGGGTGCTGGGATCGTGGATCTGAAAGAAGAATTCCAAGATCTCGCGGTACGACGTCTTGTCCGGGTCGAACAGGATTTCGATCCCTTCCGCATGGGTTCCGTGGTCGCGATAAGTCGCGTTCGGCACGTCCCCGCCAGTATAGCCGACGCGGGTTGCAATGACGCCTTTGCGATTCCGGATCAGTTCCTGCATTCCCCAGAAACAGCCTCCGGCCAGAACGGCACGTTCGGTTTTGCTCATGTTCAGACCTCCACCTGATTGATGTAGTCCCCGTACCCTTCGGATTCCATATCCCGGATATGGATGAATCGCAGGGATGCGGAGTTGATGCAGTAGCGCAGCCCGCCCCGGTCCATCGGCCCGTCAGGAAAGACATGGCCCAGATGGCTGTCGCCGTGGGTCGAGCGCACCTCGGTCCGGACCATGCCCAAGGACCGGTCTACCAGTTCCTGCACGTGGGCGGGTTCGATCGGCTTGGTGAAGCTGGGCCAGCCGCAGCCGCTTTCGAACTTGTCCGAGGAGGCAAACAGCGGCTCGCCGGACACAATGTCCACATAGATACCGGGTTCCGAGTTGTAGAGCAGCTTGCCGGTGCCGGGGCGTTCGGTGCCTGATCGCTGGGTCACATAGAATTCTTCTTCCGACAGCGCGGCGATGGCATCGGGATCTTTCTTGTATTCTGTCACTACGTTCTCCTTTCGCGCGGTTTGCAGCTATAGTTGGGTGCAGCGGGCGCGAAAGGGAAGGGACATTTCAGATCGTTCGCGACTCTGTGCAGTGGGACCGGCGTTTACTTGGCCGGACGTCGCGCCAGCTGCACCGCCAGGATACCGCCTGTGACAACCAGAACGCCCACGATATCCAGCGGGCCCAGTTTCTCACCCAGCAGGACGGCGGCGATGGCCACCCCGAACACCGGGTTCAGGAAGTGGAAGGTTGCGGCGCGAATGGCCCCAATCCGGTTAAGCAGCAATACCCAGACAAAGGTTGCGGCCAGTCCCGGCACAAGGGTTGTATAGGTGAACGCCAGAAGCAGCGGCAAGCTGGGCTCGACGCGGATCGTTTCGGTCAGCGGTGCCGCAACGAACAGGATCGCGGACCCCACCAGCATCTGCAGGCCGACGATCATCATGAAGTTGCCGCCGGAGGTTGCGCCGCGCAGGGCCAGCGTGGCAAAGGTCAGCGCCAGAACCCCGATGCCGCACAACATCACCCCATACAGGTCCACGCCAGACGACAAGCGCGTGCCCATGATCAGTGCGACGCCAGCGATGCCTGCAATCAGCCCGGCAAAACCAAGCGGGCGGAGGCGCTCGCCCAGCATCAGCCAGGAGGCCAGTGCCACCAGTAGGGGCATGGTTGACGCGATGATGGCGGCCAGCGACGCCTCGACCGTCTGCATGGCCACGAAGTTCAGGCCAAGGTACAGCGCGTTCTGGCAGACACCAAAGATGATCGTGGCCCGCCATTGGGACCGGGTCAGCCGCCAAGTCTGGCCCAGGTAAAGCGCAATTGCCACGCCCAGCAGGCCGGAAATCAGAAACCGCACGGCCAGGGAAAACAGAGGCGAGGCATCGGCCACGATGATCCGCGCCGACGTGAACGCCGACGACCACATCAGGGCAAAGGCCAAGCCCATGGCGATAGCGCGCAGATCCATCTTGCATTCTCCTACTGGCCAGTTTCGCAGGACAGTTCAGAATTGAGGCGAGAATGGCAATATGGAAACCGCGCACGACGCGGCGCAACACAAAAGAAAAGGGCCGCGCTTTGCAGCCGGCCCTAAAAGCTCATGGTCTGGTGGACCGATCAGCCGTTCACGCTGTCCTTCAGCGCTTTTGCGATGGTCATCTTGACCACCTTGTCGGCTTCCTTGGTGAAGGTCTCACCGGTGGCCGGGTTGCGAACCTGACGCTCGGGGCGTTCGCGGCAGTAGATCTTGCCAACGCCGGGCAGGGTCACGGCACCGCCTGCGGACACTTCGCGGGTGATCAGCGCGCACACGGCTTCCAGAGCGGCACCTGCGGCTTTCTTGTCGGTGTCCATTTCCTCAGCCAGAGCAGCAACAAGCTGGGTCTTGGTCATCGGTTTTGCCATTTATTTGGTCTCCTTACGTCTGCCCGAACTTGGGGCCTCATCGCGTTACCTTAGCGGTATCTAGAGTATCAACACAATGAATTGTCCAAGAAAACAAGGGAAATCGAGCTATTTTCCACCGAAAAGGATGGTTTCGCAGGGTCAAAGGAACGCTGTTTCATCAAAAGATCGCAGTTTGCGACTGTGCAGGCGTTCCAGCGGCATGCCACGCAGCCCCTCCATGGCGCGAATTCCAATCAGCAAATGGCGGGCCACCTGTGTCTTGTAGAAGTCAGAGGCCATACCGGGAAGCTTGAGTTCGCCGTGCAGGGGCTTGTCCGAG
>JALEGX010000021.1 GCA_022763485.1 Paracoccaceae bacterium
ACGCTTCGGTCAATCCAGCCGCTGCGGAATTCACGATTAATTAATGGAAGGGATAAATTGACCCTTTGGTTCAGAAAGCATTTGCGCGAATGGCCCCTCTATGGTCACTATCCGGGCATTGGTGATGGCTTTGCAATTTACTGGTTGTTGTGTTGAAAAATCGAAAAGACGGCTTGTACATCCACATGTACGGGCGTTTCAACGTATGTACACATGAAGGCCAATCGGTCATGCCGGTTGGCGCCAAGACATGCGCGCTGATTGCGCTTCTCGCCTCCTCCGAAGATTTTTCACGCAGCCGGGCGTGGTTACAGGACATGCTGTGGAGCGATCGCGGCCGCCCTCAACGCGCCGCCAGCCTCCGGCAGGCGCTGGCCGAGCTGCGCCGGACCTGGGCCCAATGGCCGGGCCTGATTGACGGGGATCGCACCCGCATTGCGCTGGACCCCGAACGGGTGCACGTCGTGGCGCCCGAAGGCGAAGGGGCATTTACCTTTCTGGAAGATCTGGCCGTGCGGGACCCCGCCTTCACTGCCTGGCTGGGCCTGCAGCGTCTGCATCGAAACAAGATCGCTGCCCCGCTGCAAGCGCCTGTTGCGGCCACCGGCATCGCGGCCGCCCCGTCACCAACCCGGGACGTGGTCATCCTGTGTGAAAGCGATCAGGATCCCGAGGCGTCGATCATCGAAAACGCCTTTCAGGACATGCTGTCCCAGTCCCTGAAAGAAATGGTCGACGTGGTGCTCCGGTCCCCCCGGCTTCAGAAATTCGGTCCCAACAGTTTTCTGGTCTGCGTGCGCGTGCTGAAACCCGGCGGATCAAGCGGTATGCTGCGCGTTGCGATCGAGGACAGCCGCGACGGAACCGTGGTCTGGAACGGCAGGACCGACCTGCCGCCCCAACCCGCGGACCCGACCCAGGACCTGGCGCTGCATGCCATGTGCAGCAAGGCGGTAGAGGCTGTGTCGAACGCGCTGGCGCAGGTGCGCCGCCCCGAAGACAGCACCGACCAGCAAGCCCTGTCCAGCCTGCTATCTTCCGCCGTGCGCAACATTTTCTCGATTCAGGCCGATCTGGTCGCAAAGGCCGTGTCCCAGCTGCGCGATGCGCTTGCTCTGCGCGAACACGGGTTGATCCATGCCTGGCTGGCCCAGGCCTATACGATCCAATATGTCGAGCGCTATGTCGCCCCTGATGCGGACCTGAGAGACCGGACGGAAGAGGCCTGTCGCAAGGCCCTGTCGCTGGCCTCCTCCAATTCCAACGTTCTGGCCGCTGTCGCCAACGCACGGACCAATATCGACCGGAATTATGAGGCCGGGCTGCGTCTTTCGGAACTCAGCATCAAGGCCAACCCGGCCAACCCCCTGGCCTGGTGGGCCTATTCCAATGCGCAGCAATGCACGGGCCGGTCGCTGCCCGCGTTCCAGGCCGCGCAGACGGCTCAGAAACTGGCCGACGGCACCCGGTTCCAGTTCTGGGCCGATTTCCAGGTGTCTCTGACCGCCGCCGTTCTGGGGCGACAGGACATGGCGATCTCCACCGGTGAGCTGTCCTCGGCCCTGTCTCCTGACTTTCGCCCCCCACTGCGCTATCTGACCGCGCTCTATGCGCTCGAAGGACGACACGACGCCATGTCGCGCACCGTGGAGCGGTTGCAGCGCTGCGAACCCGATTTCAGCCTCTACCGGATGATGGAGGACGGGGAATATCCGATCGGCATCATGCGCCGCTACGGCACCCGCCTGACGCGCGCGCTCAGATCCGCATCCGACACATTCTGACAAGCCGCGAAAAACACGACGTTTCGCACAACCATCTGAGCCGGGCGACGGAATTTTCTCAAAATTCCGTCCCGTTTTCTTTGCAAGAAAACGGACCCCAGCGGAGAGGTCACGCTACCCTCAACCCGGGATATGAAATGAGGTGATTGCCATTCCGGTCACAATCCGCGCAAATACGCCCTTGTATTGGAGCCCATTGCGAAGAAGCGCAGATATGCCAATGTCCTTTCAAATTCGCGCGAAACTGCCGGACCTCTTTCTGGTTCTGAGCCTCGGGGGGCTGGGCGCCTTGGGGGCGCGCCACCTCGGCCTGCCGCTGCCGTTTCTGTTGGGCAGCCTGATTGTCACCGCCACCGCCTCGCTGACCCTCTTTGCCCGCACCGGCCAACGCCTCTGGTTTCCACAGACCCTGCGCAAGACCTTCGTGGCAACAATCGGCGTGATGATCGGCACAACTTTCGCCCCCAGCCTGCTGAGCAGCCTGCCCGGCATGTGGCGGACGCTGCTGGCGATGGTGATCTTTGTCCTGCTGGCCCAGGGGCTGGGCTACCTGATCTTTCGCCACATCGGCCGCTATGACCGCACAACCGCGCTGTTTGCCGCGATGCCTGGCGGGTTGATCGAGGCCATCGCGCTGGGAGAGAAAGCCGGCGGGGATGTGGAAACGCTGAGCTTGCAGCATTTCGCCCGAATCGTGCTGGTGGTGATCGCCATTCCCGGCTTCTTCTACATCTGGACCGGTGAGGCCGTCGGCAGCGCTGCCGGGCAGACACTGGAAAAGGCGCCGCCGGACCTTTTGGACTGGCTGGCCTTTGCGGTGCTGGTGCCCATAGGCATCGTCCTGGGAGAGCGTCTTCACCTGCCCGCCTCCCACCTCATGGGGCCGCTGCTGCTGAGCGCGGTTCTGCATGGCTCCGGTGTCTTGGCGCTGACCGGCCCCACGTTGCTTCTGAATACGGCACAGCTGGTTGTCGGGGCCGGGCTTGGCGTGATGTTTGCCCGGTCCACCCCCAAACGCCTGCTGATCGGCTTTGCGCTGGGGAGCGTGAGTGTCGGTACGGTGCTGGGCCTGGGCATGGTGATGGCCACGCTTCTGGCCCCGCATGTTTCGATGTCCTTCGAAGCACTGCTGATCAGCTTCGCCCCAGGCGGGATTACCGAAATGAGCCTGATTGCGCTGAGCCTTGGTATCAGCCCGGTTCTGGTCGCGGCCCATCACCTGTTTCGCATCGTTCTGACCGTCACGATGGCCGGCCTGTTCTTTCGCTGAACTCAGCCTTGCCCAGATGCGGGACGCTCTGGAAGTCTGCTTGCCTCGATCTTGGGAACGGACAACGGATCCTTGTCGCAGACCACGGGCTGCGCCTGGAGCGATGCCCCCAGTCCGATACAGAGTGTCAACAGGATGATACGCAGAGTGTCGCGCGACGACATGAGGGGCCCTCCGGACGGTCGGCAAGCTTGAAAGTCACTGAATGAAACGCGCCACCCAACGGTTTCCGTCGCCGGATCCGAGATTTTTCTGCACGAATGAATTTTTCCACTTGCAGCCCGCGTGCCGAACGCATATTCCGCCCTCACCAACGGATGCGGGCGTAGCTCAGGGGTAGAGCATAACCTTGCCAAGGTTAGGGTCGTGAGTTCGAATCTCATCGCCCGCTCCAGTTTGGTCAGCAAAAACGGGTCGCCCAGCGCGGCCCGTTTTGTTTTTGGAAACGGCTTGCGACTGGCTCTGCAAAGCTTTTGATCAAATTCCTTTTGACCGCTTCCCCTTTTCCCGGCAAACCTGTGGCAAAACACCAAACAGGGTGACCGCCCGATCCCGACGTGTCACCCGGATTACAGGGAGCGCCGCCATGGCACCAGTCATCTATCCAACGACGAATCTCACCGCGACAGAACAGATGTGCCTGGACCGCGGCGAGGGAATCTATGTCTTCGACAGCGAAGGCAACCGCTACATCGAAGGGCTGGCCGGCCTGTGGTGTACGTCGCTGGGCTACTCGAACACCGATGTGATCGACGCCATCACCGAACAGCTGAACCGCCTGCCCTTCACCCATATGTTTGGCGGCAAAACCCATGATCCGGCGATGCAACTGGCCGAAAAGCTGCGCGACATCGTCCCGGTCGAGGACGCCTATTTCTTCTTTGGCAATTCCGGGTCGGACGCCAATGACAGCCACGTCAAGATGCTGCGCTATTACTTCAATGCTATCGGTCAGCCGGAGCGGCGCAAGATCATCACCCGCGATCGCGGTTATCACGGGGTGACCGTTGCGGCCGGATCGCTGACCTCGCTGCCGGCAAACCTGGCGCATTTCGACGCGCCGATTGAGGCGCTGTCGATCCTGCGCACCCATTCGCCGCATTATTACACCGCGCGCAAGGGCAATGAGACAGAGGCGCAATTCGTGGATCGCATCCTGGATGATCTGGAAACCCAGATCCTTGAGGAAGGGCCAGAGACCATCGCGGCGATGATCATGGAACCGATCACCGGCGCCTCCGGCGTGATCGTGCCGCCGGATGGATACTATGAAAAACTGCAAGCAATTCTGCGCAAATATGGCATCCTGGTCTGGGCGGATGAGGTCATCACCGGCTTTGGCCGCACCGGCAATGACTTCGGCTGCACCACCATGGGGATCCAGCCGGATCTGATGACCTTCGCCAAACAGCTCAGCTCGGCTTATTTCCCGATCTCCGTCGCGGTGATCCCAGGCTGGATGTATGAGGCGATGATCGAACCCTCAAACCAGGTGGGCGTATTCGGCCACGGCTATACCTACTCCGGTCACCCGGTGGCCTGTGCCGCCGCGTTGAAGACGCTGGAAGTCTATGAACGCGACAACCTTTTTGCCCATGCGGCCGAGGTTGGGGAGTACCTGCAAGCCCAGCTGCGGGAGCGGTTCGCCGATCACCCGCTTGTGGGTGAGGTGCGCGGCAAAGGGTTGATCGCGGCGCTGGAGCTGGTGTCCAACAAAACCACCGGTGCCAGCTTTGAGGGGGCCGCCGCCGGGGGACGCGCCCAGAAGGCCTGTGAACGCAACGGCCTGATCCTGCGTGCGGTGGCTGGCAACTCGGTCGCGCTGTGCCCGCCCCTGATCATCACCCGTGACCAGGTGGACGACATGCTGAACAGCCTGTCGCGGGGTCTGGACGAAACCTATGAAGAGCTGAAAGCGGCGGGCCTGCTGGCCGGCTAAGCCCCGGCCCGGAAGCGGTGCATCGGGGGGATGACCTCTCATCCCCCTGATGCGGATGTGCAAAAAACGGGTTTGTTCAGAAGACCTTGAAGGTCATCGTGGTCAGGGACCTTTCGATCCCGTTGATGTCCAGAAGATGATCGTTGATGTATTTCCCGACGTCTTCGTTGGCCGGGATATAGAGTTTCATCAGCAGATCATACTCGCCGCTGGTCGAATAGAGTTCCGAGTGAATTTCGCGCAGCGCGATCTCCTCGGCCACCTTGTAGGTGGTTCCCGGCTTGCAACGGATCTGGATGAAAACGCAGGTGGACATGCGCGGCCTCGACATAAGCGGTTGAATTCCCCGCCAAGCTGGCACGCTCCCCGCCGGGGTGCAATCGGTTTTTCCCCCGCAACAGTTTGATGCACCCCTGCCCTTGCCCTCTTGGAAGCAGCGCGATCCCTGCCTATAACCACGCGCAACACCAAGGCCCGAAATCCGAGGAAATCACCATGCGCACCGCCCAGATCAGCCGCTCGACCGCAGAAACCCGGATTTCCGTGGAGATCAACCTGGATGGCACCGGCACCTATGACAACCAGACCGGTGTCGGCTTCTTCGATCACATGCTGGACCAGCTGTCCCGCCACTCGCTGATCGATTTCACCATCCGCGCCGAAGGCGATTACCACATTGACGACCACCACACGGTCGAAGACACCGGCATCGCTCTGGGTCAGGCCCTGGCGCAGGCGCTGGGAGACAAGAAGGGCATCCGTCGCTATGGCGAATGCCACCTGCCGATGGATGATGCCCAGGTGCGCTGCGCGCTGGACCTGTCGGCCCGGCCCTTCCTGGTCTGGAACGTCGACATCCCCACCCAGAAGATCGGCGCCTTCGACACCGAACTGGTGCGCGAGTTCTTCACCGCCTTCAGCACCCACGGCGGCATCACCTTGCATGTGGACCAGCTGCATGGCTTCAACAGCCACCACATCGTGGAGGCCGCGTTCAAGGCCGTGGCCCGCGCCCTGCGCATGGCGGTTGAAACCGACCCGCGCAAGGCCGATGCGGTACCGTCCACCAAGGGCACCCTCTGAAGGACGGGATGTGTTACCCTGCGGTCGTGCTGAACCGACCGCAGGAGGATCACATCCAATGTCACACCATCCGGGACAATGCCTGTGCGGCGCTCTGCGTTATCGTGTAACCGCCGCACCGCTTTGGGTGACGGCGTGTTTCTGCCATTTCTGCCAGCGCGCAACCGGGGCGTCCGGGGTGATCGAACCGATCTTTGACATCGACGCCTTTGAAATCACCCATGGGACCCCCACGCGCTACGTCCATATCTCCGCAGGCAGCGGTAAGGAGGTTCATGTTCATTTCTGCGCCACCTGCGGCACCAAGACCCACCTGACGTTTGAACGCTGGCCGGACCGGCTGGGCGTTTATGCGGGTACCTTCGATGATCCCGGCTGGTTCGACTTCACACCGGACAACAGCAAATTCATCTTTCTGGACAGCGCCGCGCGCGGGACCCTTGTGCCCGCCGGGTTCAAGACCTTTGCCCAGCACGCCGCAGCGCCAGACGGAACACCCCTTCCGCCCGAAATCCTGGAGGAGATCCTGCATATCCGCTGAAGGCTTGGCATCAAGCAGCAGTTGCGCTAGGCAGCAGCCAGTACCGACAGCCGCAGGAGACCCGCCATGCTGACCGCCATCATCGACTATGAATCGGGCAACCTGCACTCTGCCGAAAAGGCGTTTCAGCGCATGGCGCGCGAGCTGGACGCGGGCGACGTGGTCGTCACCTCGGATGCGGATGTCGTGGCACGGGCGGATCGCCTTGTGCTGCCCGGTGACGGTGCCTTCCCGGCCTGCTGCAATGAGCTGAAGGGCCACAAGGGCATCTATGATGCCATGGTCGAAGCGGTCGAACAGAAGGGCCGCCCGTTCCTGGGCATCTGCGTCGGCATGCAGCTAATGGCGACCACCGGTCACGAATACGAAGAAACTCCCGGTCTGGGCTGGGTCGCAGGGGACGTGGTGCGGATCGAACCGTCCGACAGCCGCCTGAAAGTCCCCCACATGGGCTGGAACAATCTGGTTCTGGACAGCGATCACCCGGTGTTTGATGGCGTGCAGACCGGCGATCACACCTATTTCGTCCACTCCTACCAGTTTCAGGTCGCCAATCCGGCCGAGCGGCTGGCGCATGTGGACTATGGCGGCGATGTCACCGCCGTGATCGGGCGCGACACCATGATCGGTATGCAGTTCCACCCGGAAAAAAGCCAGGATGTCGGCCTGCGCCTGATCGGCAACTTCCTGACCTGGGCCCCGTAAGGCCAGATTGCCCATCGGCATGGCCCGCTGAGGCACGAACGCGCCAAGCGCCCTGCCCGCGGTGGTGATCCGCAGGCAGCGCGCAGAGCTTCGGGCCTTATTTCACCCGGTTCCAAGTCTGTTTCGAACAGATCAGCCCCCCTGCCACGCAGCCGCGCAGCGCCAGCTTGTTGCCGGACAGATCCATCTTGCCGATATAGATCTTGTCGTTCGACGGCCGCCAGACTTTGCCCGCATAGGACCCGTCGCCGTTGGCCACCATGTCGATCACCAGGGTCTTGCCGATATTGGGCGATTGATATTCACCCTCGGAATTGAAGGTCCGCGCGATCTTGCCGCAGACCGCCGATCCGCATTTCGCCATTTCGATATGCGCGTAAGAGCCGTCATCGGGCTGTGTTTTCCAGGTGCCCAGCACCGGATCGGCAGACGCCATACCAGCCAGGCCCAGCGACGCGATCGCGGCAAACATCAGGTTCTTCATCTGTCTCTCTCCCCCTGTTTTCAGGCATCTTGCCGCCAGAGCCCCCACACAGGCAAGGCTGACTTGGGGTCGCGTTGCAATTCCGCTCCGGCGATGCAATAGACGCCCCGGACCCATCGAAAAGGACAGCCGATATGATCCTCTACCCCGCGATTGACCTGAAAGACGGGCAGGCCGTGCGCCTGGTGCATGGCGACATGGACCAGACCACCGTGTTCAACGACAACCCCGCCGCACAGGCGCTGGAATTTGTTGCCGCGGGCTGTGAGTGGCTGCATCTGGTCGATCTGAACGGGGCTTTCGCAGGCGAGCCGGTCAACGCTGCCCCGGTCGAGGAGATCCTGAAGCAGACCAATGTACCCGCGCAGCTGGGCGGCGGCATCCGCGACATGAAGACCATCGCAAACTGGATCGACAAGGGACTGGCACGGGTGATCCTGGGCACCGTCGCGGTTGAAAACCCCGATCTGGTGCGCGAAGCCGCGCGCGAATTCCCGGGCAAAGTCGCCGTCGGCATCGACGCGCGCAATGGCAAGGTCGCTACCAAGGGCTGGGCCGAAGAGACCGATGTCATGGTCACCGACCTGGCTAAATCCTTTGAGGACGCGGGCGTCGCCGCCATCATCTACACCGACATCATGCGCGACGGCGCGATGAAGGGCCCGAATGTCGAAGCCACCGCTGCGCTGGCCAACGCCGTGTCGATCCCGGTGATCGCCTCGGGTGGCGTGTCCTCGCTTGACGACCTGCGCAACCTGAAATCCTGCGGAGCGGCCCTGAACGGCGCCATCTCCGGCCGGGCGCTTTATGACGGCGCCATCGACCTGAAAGAGGCACTGGCCGTGCTCAAGGGCTGAGCCTGCGACATCGGCGCACCCTGCGGGCCGCTGGCAGATCTGGCGCAACTGTGGTTCAGTTGCGCCAACGCTGTTCACCCCCGGAGTACCCGCCATGTCCAGCATCAGCAAAACCGCGCTGCCTGCCCAGTCTGCTCTCTGGCGCATGGTGCAGCCCGGTGATTTCATCGACGGATATGCTGCAAAATCGGATCTGACGCCTGCCGAGGCCTTGCAGATCGGCCTGTCCCTGCCCGGTTGGGCCAAATCCCTCATGGCGCTGCGCAATCGTATCGTTGCACCACTGGGGCTGAAGACGGAAGTCTCCGACGCCGGCAGCGGCGCCCTGTTTCCGATCACCCATCAGGATGACACCGAGGTGATTCTGGGCGCCGATGACCGTCACCTGAATTTCCGCATCGCCATTCTGCGGCAGGCCGGTCAGATCCATATGGCCACCTGGGTCCATCGCAACAACCTGCTGGGGCGGATCTATCTGGCCGTGGTCATGCCCTTCCACGTGCTGATCGTGCGGAACAGCATGCACCGCATCGCCCGTGCAACGGCGTCGGGCGCCACCGCGCCCCGTCGCACATGAAGCTCCTGCATCTCCTGCTGGCGACGCTGACGCTGGGCCCGGTACTGCTGTGGCTCCTGGCCATCGTCCTTGCCCTGTTCCTGGGTGGCCCGATGGGCTGTGAAATTCACGAAGGCTTTGCCAATCCCTGCACCATTCTGGGCCTGGACCTGTCTGAAACGGCCTATAGCCTGGGGATGTTCGCCGCCTGGGGATCGCTGCTGGTGGCGCCCGTTGTGCTGATCGCAGGGGCGCTCTGGCTGGTGCTGATCCTCATCTCTGCCCTTCTCTGGGTCCTGCGTCGCCGCCAAGGGACCTCCTGAGCCTGCGGCAAATTCCGCGCCACAGCAGACATCATCATTGCGCTTTGCCGTGGGTTTGCGTACCCACAGGCGCGAATAGACAAAGGGATTGCCCATGCTGAAGACCCGTATCATTCCCTGCCTCGACGTGGCCGACGGCCGCGTGGTCAAAGGCGTGAACTTCGTGGGTCTTCGCGATGCGGGCGACCCGGTGGAAAGCGCCAAGGCTTATGACGCCGCCGGCGCGGATGAAATCTGCTTTCTGGACATCCATGCCACCCACGAAAACCGCGGCACGATGTTCGACGTGGTGCAGCGCACCGCGGAGCAATGCTTCGTGCCGCTGACCGTTGGCGGCGGTGTCCGGACCAAGGACGACGTGCGCGCGCTGCTGTTGGCGGGGGCGGACAAGGTCAGCTTCAACTCTGCCGCCGTGGCCAATCCTGATGTGATCGCCGAAGCCGCCGACCAGTTCGGCAGCCAGTGCATCGTCTGCGCCATCGACGCCAAAACCGTCTCTCCCGGCAAGTGGGAAATCTTCACCCACGGCGGCCGCAAGCCCACGGGCATCGACGCGGTCGAGTTTGCCAAGCTGGTCGTCTCAAAAGGGGCGGGGGAAATCCTCCTCACATCGATGGATCGCGACGGCACCAAGGCGGGCTTCAACCTGCCGCTCACCCGCGCCATCAGCGACGCGGTCAACGTGCCGGTCATCGCGTCCGGAGGCGTGGGCACGCTGGACCACCTTGTCGAGGGCGTGACCCAGGGCGGTGCCAGCGCGGTTCTGGCCGCCTCGATCTTCCATTTTGGCGAATACACCATCCGCGAGGCCAAGGAACACATGGCGGCCGCGGGCATCCCGATGAGGCTGACATGAGCGTTCTGCACGAACTCGCCGCCACGATCGAAACACGCAAATCCGCCGATCCCGACAGCAGCTGGACCGCCAAGCTGCTCTCCAAGGGCCCGGAAAAATGTGCCGAAAAATTCGGCGAGGAATCCATCGAGGCGATCATCGAAGCCGTCAAGGGCGACCGGGCCGGGCTGACCTCCGAAGCCGCGGATGTGCTTTATCATTTTCTGGTGATGCTGGCCGCACGCGATGTGGCGCTGGAGGATGTGCTGGCGGAACTGGCGCGTCGCCAGGGCCTCAGCGGCATAGCCGAAAAGGCTGCCCGCAAGGGCTGATCCCCTGTTGTTCTCGTAAGAAAAAATCCGGGGGTGAATTGCCCCTGGGGCAAGAGGGGGCAGCGCCCCCTGCCCGGCCCCACCGCTCAGCGCAGCTTCGACGAGATGATCCCGGTGGCAAAGCCGCCCATGCGCAGTTCCCCGAACAGACGCTGATACTCGATCTTGGGGCACCGGTCCTGGATCACCGTGACCCCGCGCGCTTCGGCCCTGGCGGCAGCTTCGGCATGCTGCACCCCGATCTGCATCCAGATGGTCCCGAGCTTCGGAAACGCCTCCAGCGCCGCATCCACGATGGGGGGCACGGCCTCGGAACGGCGAAAGATGTCCACCATGTCCACCGGTTCCCCGATGTCCGCCAGATCGGCGCGCACCGTCTGACCAAACAGGGTTTTGCCGGCGTGACCGGGATTGACCGGGATCACCTTGTACCCCTTCAGCCCCAGGTAGCGCGCCACATAGTAGCTCGGCCGTACCGGGTTCATCGACACCCCGACCACCGCAACGGTCTTGGTGCGGGTCAGCACATCTTTCAGATGGGCGTCGGAATAGTCTGGCATGAGCTCCCTCCCTCGGATCCCCTTTGCATCTCACACCGCCCGGCAAGGCGCAAAACAAAAAAATGCGCCCGGGTTGGGATGATACCCGGGCGCAGGTGTGGAACGAGGGACAGTGAAAAAGACTCTCGGAATGTTCCTGTTTCCAAGGTCCCTCTACATGTGGGATCGATTTGGAGTTTTGAAACCCCTGCTCTCGCAGTCGTGAGAGGTTTATCAGTCGCGCAGGACGCTGGGCCAGTTGGCCTCGGCCCGCTCGATATGGCCGACATGGTCGCGCTGCCACATCGTGTGGATGGAGGGGCTGTGCATCAAATACAGACGGCCATCGCGAATCTCCCACGCACCGGGATCCCCGCTGGCCAGATAGCCATGCGACACCGCATAGGCACAATAGCCCCCATACTGAGGCGCAAAGGCGCGCGGGTTGGCTTCGAAATTCTCACGATTGCTGGCCGAAGTGAACTGCCAGATCACCCCTTTCCATTGCACCGCATGTTCCGCACTGCCGCGCAGGGGCGCTTCGCCAGAGTAATAGGTCATGACATCATAGCCGCCTATCGCGATTCCCAGCGTCTGATTGAATATACTGGCCTGTTCCGACCGCGCTTGCCCGACAGGCAACGCCAACGCAGCCACAATCGCCAAAAGTGCAGTTCTCAGCATGTCTATTCGATAGTCTCGCCAAAGGGTCACGATTCCCGCCGCATGAGTCGGCGCTCAGACAAAATGCCTTCAACACCCCTGTCTGCAAAGACAGCAAACGGGATTGTGAACAGGGTGTAACGCTGCTGCACGCGTCCCGCGCGGTATCAGTCGAAGATGTCCTCGATCGCGTCCCAGGCCTCATCCAGCACCTTGGAGAACAGGCTCTTGCGGCGTTTGACCTTCTTCGGCTTGATCTTCTTGCTCTTGTATTTTGCGGGCTTCGCAGCAGGGATCATCGCCGGGCCGGTGGCGGCCTGTTTCGGTTTGCGCCGCTTCGGTTCGTACTTGGGTTTCTGCAACTTCAGCGGCGCGCCACAGGCATTGCAGGCCAGCGTCGAAACCCCATCCGATTTCGGAACCCGGCCCAGGGCGGCCCGGGTTCCACAATAGCAACAGGTCAGAATCTTGTCGGTGTGGGGAATCGGAGCCTCCTATCTCTGCAAGGAGGCATATAGGGCGATTGCCGCAGCATTTGAGACGTTGAGCGACCCAAACCCACCTGCTGCGTCGATTTTCACCAGCTTGTCGACAACCTGCTTGGTCTTTTCCCGCAGACCGGGACCTTCGGCGCCCAGAACCAGCGCAACGGGCTCCTGCTGGCGCCCTGCCAATGCGGTTTCAATGGTGTCTTCCGCCTCGCCATCCAGACCCAGCACAAGAAACCCCATGCGCTGAAGTTCTGCAATCGTATCGGCAAGATTGCGCATCCGCAGATAGGGTTGCCGTTCCAGCGCACCGCTGGCGGTTTTGGCCAGCGCCCCCGTTTCGGGGGCAGAGTGATGACGCGTGCCAATGACCGCGCTGGCGCCCAGCACCTCGGCCGAGCGCAGGATCGCCCCCACGTTATGCGGATCCGTCACCCGGTCCAGCAGGATCACCCGCGGCACCTCTGCGCCGATACAATTTTCGGCCAGCCCGCCCCAGTTCAGAGGCTTCACCTCCAGCGCGGCACCCTGATGCACCGAGTTCGGATCCAGCGGCACATTGAACTTGCGCGGGTCCACCACCTCGGGGGTGATTCCAGCCTCTCCGATGGCCTCGGCCAGTTTGGTCTGCGCGTTCAGCGTCACCACCAGCCGCAGTTTTTCGCGCTTGGGGTTCATCAGCGCATCCCGCACTGCATGCAGACCAAACAGCCAAACCGTCTCTGTCCCGGCCGCTTTACGGGCCTGTTCTTTCTCTACGACCCACTTGGGTTTACGTGCCATTCTTCGCTCCAGCGAGTTTTTTTCCCGGCATCAAATAAATCTCGGATTTTCCTGTTGACGCCTCTGTCCCGCGCTAGTAATCACGCCTCCACGTCAGGTGCAACAACGACCTGACAGTGGGCGACAGGCCGCAAGGTGTGGCAGGGGACTGTAACTCCCTCGAGGCGACTCACGCCTGGTTCGATTCCAGGGTCGCCCACCACTTTCTCTCTCATATCAATGACTTAGAAAGTGGTGGGTTCCACCTGCGGTGTGGATTACCAAACTCAGATCAGACCATGAACATGCACGTCGGGTGCCGCGAAAGCAAGAAATGGCTTGCTGGCGGACCAAACAATCCCCCAGGGTTTCACGTAAACTGACCCGCCTTTCCAGCGCGGAAAATCAAGTGATTTGGTGCGGGCTCAGCCCCCAAGGCACCCGCGGCGCCCTGAGGGTCATCTGGTCGGGTTTATTCGGCGGCGGTTTCCCGCGCCGCCGCAACCTGAGCATACCAGTCTGTCAGCGCCTCCAGCGTGGGGGACAGTTCGACCGCCATTCCCTCGCAATAGGCCTCGAACTTCTCCCGGTTCAGCCCGTTGACCCCGGTCAGCACCGGAATGTCGCGGGCCATGGCCTCGCCGATCACCGGCCGCATGCCCCGCCCGTCCGCTTCGTGCTTGCCGAACTTGTTGACCACCAGCAGCGCAGGCGGCGCCTCTGCCGACAGGCTTTCAGTCACCAGCCCGACCGCCTGTTCCAGAGCCGAGGTATCCAGACGGCAGCCGCGCGCCTCGGGGCCGAGCGACTGGGAAATGCGGATCGTCTCACCATCCGGCAGCACTTTGACGTCCATGTCACACAGACGTTCGTCGGCGCATTCGGTGTTGGTCTGCACGATGCCGGCCATGCGCACGCCCTGCTCTGCCATCTGCGCGGCAAAGGCGCTGAGCAGGCGGTCCGTTGCGCCGCGCTCCTGTGTCATCACAAAGGCCAGATGCATCCGTCACACTCCTTCTTTGGGGTCCGGATGCAGACATATCACGCCCGTTTGCCCCTGCCCAGTGCGACTAAGGCAACGGCGAAACGCCGATCACCGGGAGGTGTGCCATAAGCAGGACGCCCCAGATCAGCACCGCCAGAATCACCTGCCAGCCCGTCACGCGCAGCGCCGAAATCCGCATCCATGCGGTGTGGCGGGCCTGCGCCGCCCACGCGTCCAGCCCCAGCTGTCGCTGTTTGCGACGATCCAGCATCGACATTGCCATCACCGAAAAGCCGGCAAAGATCCCGAACAGGATGACATGGGCCAGATCCCCGTTGGCCAGCAGATGGGCCAGCGACCACAGCGCCAGCGCCAGTGGCAGCGGGTGACGGCTGAACCCCAGCACGCCCGGCGCCTCGGGATCAAACGGGCGCTTCCCCATGCCCCCAAAGCTCAGCGGGTTGGACGCGCTCAACCCGGCCACGGCCAGCCAGCACACCAGCGGCATCACCACAACCGGCACCCAGCGCAGAAGATCCCAGTCCGGCAGGATCTGCACATAGGGCGCATAGCGGGCTGCCAGCACCAGCCAGACCAGCACCGCGATGGACAGCAGGCTGTAGAGCGCAAGATAGGGCACCAGCCCGATCGTCCGGACCAGAAACGGCCGGACCGGAGGGCGGACCGGAATGGCATGGCTCAGCAGGAACACGGCCAGCGCCGCGATAAACTCACCCCAATCTGCCAACATGTTTCCCGCTCCTGCTACATAGATCCGATGGCCCAGCCCTGCCCCTGCCAGCCGCCGAATGCAAGGGCGTTCAGGCGATCTCCAGCCTCCTGAACACCTTCGGCAACTGCTCTGGCAAATCCTCGGCGATCAGCCCGGGCCCAAAGCTGCGTGCGCATTCCACGTGCAGCCAGGCGGCGGTCTCGGCGGCTGCTTTGGGCGACAGCCCGCGCGCCAGAAGCCCGGTGATGAACCCGGCCAGAACATCCCCCGACCCCGCCGTGGCCAGCCAGGGCGCGGAACGGTCATAAACGGCTGCGTTGATCGAGCATTGGCCATCAGGGGTGGCAATGACCGTGTCCGGCCCTTTGAACAACACTGTTGCGCCAATCCTTGCAGCGGCGGCGCGCGTGGCGTCGACCTTGGAGTACGCCGGGCCTTTTACGGCCGGCGCGCTCAAGTCATTAGCAATGTCCGGGAAAAGCCGCGCGAATTCACCGCCATGGGGCGTGAGCACACATTTGTCATGCACCAAGTCGAACAGCGCGGGCGACTGGGCGATAAGGGTCAGAGCATCCGCGTCCAGAACACAGGCGCGTTTGCTTTCCAGCGCCGTGCGCACCAGATCCGCCTGCGCCGCGCCCAGCCCCAAAGCAGGACCAAGGCAGAGGGCGTTCAGACGTTTGTCCCGCAGTACGTCGGCCAAACTTTCGGCATCTGGCACGCGTTGCAGCATGATCGCCGTCACCTGCGCCGCAACCTCCATCTGCGCCGAAGGCGGCACCCCCAGCGTCACCAACCCCGCGCCAATCCGCAGCGCCCCCCGCGCCGCCATCCGCGCCGCGCCGGTCTTACCGGCCCTTCCAGACAGGATCAGCGCGTGACCATGACCGAATTTGTTGTGCCGATTGTGCTTCGTCAGGCAATAAAGCGGCACGCCCCCCCATCTCCGTTCGTCCTGAACGCGTCCCATCGGGTCGGCAAGTGTCAGAGCGGCGGGCCTGAGCGCCCCGCGACGTGAAACGCCCCGCGTTGGAAAGGCTTCATCATAGGGCGCACCGTTATACCGGCTCCGCTGCTTTGAGATCCCGATATCCTTCACGATAACCTTGCCGCAGAGCTCCGGCCCTTCGGCAAGAAAATGACCGGGCTTCGGACTGTCGAAACAGACCGTCAATCGCGCAAAGCGGTCAAACAAAGAACCCGCACCGCCGCTGGGTGCCATCCTTTCCCGCATCTCGGCAGGTAGCTGGGCAAGTTGCTCCTCTGAAAAGGTCGCATGAGGCGCCTGCTGCAAGACACGACCGCTGTCCAGGCAAAGACCCGACGGCGCATCAATGCTCACCAAACGTTCCTTGTAGGTGTCTCCTCCGAAACCAGCCAAATGTCGAACAACTCGGAACAGCTCCCCGTCCAACCCGCGTGTCAAACCGGTTCCGAAGAGTGCATCGACATAGAGGTCTGCGAAACCGCCCTGTCGCATGGCGTGCTCTGTCAGCGGCTGAACTTCCCCCAAAGCACACCACCGCTCATAGTTGCTGCGCGCGTCGGGGGGCAGCCTTTCGGCATCGCCAAACAGGAACACTTCAACCCGCCACCCCCGCTCATGCAAAAGCCGCGCCACGACAAAGCCATCGCCGCCATTGTTGCCGGGGCCGCAAAGGACCACCGCAGCTCTTTTCATCTCGCCAGAAAAACTCTGGGGGGAGTCCGCAGGACGGGGGGCAAAGCCCCCCTCTCCCGACATCTCCGGCCACTCCTCAAAAATGGCCTCCACCACCCCCTGTCCAGCGCGCTCCATCAGCTCCAGACCGGTCACCTCCCCCGACTCGATTGCGGCGGTTTCGATGGCGCGCATCTGTGCAGCGGTCAGCAATTCAGTCATTTTCACCCCAATCGCGATTCAAATCTGCTCATTCCCGCGCCACAGCGCCTAATTTTTAGGCATTCGCGCAATTTCGCATCACTTGCCATGTCCCGCGTCACCTTAGCCAATTGTGACGGCGGCGTGAAAGTGGGATCAGCATGCAGAACTCAGGCGAGGAGGCTCCGCGAGATGAAAAAGATCGAAGCGATCATCAAACCGTTCAAACTGGACGAGGTGAAGGAAGCGCTGCAGGATGTCGGCGTTCAGGGCCTCAGCGTGATCGAGGTCAAGGGCTTTGGCCGCCAGAAAGGCCACACCGAATTGTATCGTGGCGCGGAATACGTGGTGGATTTCCTGCCCAAGGTCAAAATCGAGGTCGTCCTCGACGATGATCTTGTGGACCAGGCGATTGAAGCCATCGTTGACGCCGCCAAGACCGACAAGATCGGGGACGGCAAGATCTTTGTCAGCCCGGTCGAACAGGCCATCCGCATCCGTACCGGTGAATCCGGCTCGGACGCGTTGTAATTCAATCTGAACATCAGCTACTCAGAAGGACCAAGGGAATGAGCGCAGACGCAGTTCTCCAGATGATCAAGGACGAGGATGCGGCCTATGTCGACATCCGTTTCACCGATGTGCGCGGCAAGCTGCAGCACGTGACCGTGGATGTGGACCTGGTTGACGAAGACTTCCTGGAAGAAGGCTTCATGTTCGACGGCTCCTCGATCGCGGGCTGGAAGTCGATCGAAAACTCCGACATGAAACTGATCCCCGACACCACCTCGGCGTATGTGGATCCGTTCTATGCAGAAAAAACCATCTGCATCCACTGCTCCATCGTTGAGCCCGACACCGGCGAAGCCTATGAGCGCGACCCGCGCGGCACCGCCGAAAAAGCCGAAGCCTACCTGAAGTCCTCGGGCATCGGTGACGTGGCCTACATGGGCCCCGAAGCGGAATTCTTCCTGTTCGACGACGTCCGTTACTCGAACACCATCAACAAAGTGTCCTACGAAGTCGACGCAACCGACGCGTCCTGGAACACCGACACCGAGTACGAGATGGGCAACATGGGCCATCGTCCGGGCGTCAAGGGCGGCTACTTCCCGGTCAACCCGATCGACGAAGCGCAGGACCTGCGTTCGGAAATGCTGTCGACCATGAAGCGTCTGGGCATGAAGGTCGACAAGCACCACCACGAAGTGGCGTCCTGTCAGCACGAGCTGGGCCTGATCTTTGACAGCCTGACCAAACAGGCGGACGAGCTGCAGAAATACAAGTACGTCATCCACAACGTTGCACACGCCTACGGCAAATCGGCAACCTTCATGCCGAAGCCGATCTACGGTGACAACGGCACCGGCATGCACGTGAACATGTCGATCTGGAAAGACGGCAAGCCGCTGTTCGCTGGCGACAAATACGCAGACCTGTCGGATGAAGCCCTGTACTTCATCGGCGGTGTTCTGAAGCACGCCAAGACCCTGAACGCCTTCACCAACCCGTCGACCAACTCCTACAAGCGTCTGATCCCGGGCTTTGAAGCACCTGTTCTGCGCGCCTACTCGGCCCGCAACCGTTCGGGTTGTGTCCGTATTCCGTGGACTGAATCGCCGAAAGCCAAGCGCGTCGAAGCCCGCTTCCCCGATCCGTCGGCCAACCCCTACCTGTGCTTTGCAGCTCTGCTGATGGCCGGTCTGGACGGCATCAAGAACAAGATCGATCCGGGCGAAGCCATGGACAAGAACCTGTACGACCTGCCGGCAGAAGAGCTGGAAGGTATCCCGACCGTCTGTGGCTCGCTGCGCGAAGCGCTGGACGCCCTGGCGTCGGACCACGACTTCCTGCTGCAAGGCGACGTGTTCACCAAAGACCAGATCGACGGCTACATCGCCCTGAAGATGGAAGAAGTCGAACTGTTCGAACACACCCCGCACCCGGTGGAATTCGGCATGTACTACAGCTGCTGATCGCAGCGCAGACATTCCTCTGCGAAGGGCGTCTCGATCGGGGCGCCCTTTTTCGTTGCGCTCTTTCCATCTCATGCCGGCGTTCGGAGCTTGATTAACCGCGCCACCAAAGGTATCCAGCGCGGCTCTGCCGGTCCACAGGAGCCCCGCCATGACTGCCCCAAACACGCTTGGTATCGACTTTGGAACCTCGAACTCCGCTGCCGGGATCGCGGTTGCGGGCCGCCCGTTCCTGATTGATGTGGAGCCTGGGGAAACCACCCTGCCCACGGCGCTGTTCTTTGGGATCGACCCGAAGCGCATGTTGATCGGACGTCCCGCCAGCCGTGCGCTGATCGACGGGGCGGAGGGGCGGTTTGTCCGCGCGTTGAAAAGCCTGCTGGGAACGCCCCTGCTTTATGAAAAGCGGCGCCTTGGCGGCGAGCTGGTAGATTTCTCGCTCATCATCTCGCGCTTTCTGGCCGAGCTGAAGTCGCGCGCGGAAACCATGTGCCATCAGGACTTCACCCATGCCCTGTCCGGTCGACCGGTCCTGTTCCATTCCGCCGATCCGGCGCGCAACGCCAAGGCCGAAGAGGACCTGAGGCAGTGTTATCTGGGGGCCGGGTTTCAGGATGTGAAGTTCCTGCCCGAACCCGAAGCC
The DNA here is from genome assembly GCA_022763485.1 of Paracoccaceae bacterium. GTDB lineage: Bacteria > Pseudomonadota > Alphaproteobacteria > Rhodobacterales > Rhodobacteraceae > Aliisedimentitalea. Next base: position 19,360 of record JALEGX010000021.1, read on the forward strand.
GCCGCCCTGTCCCAGGGAGAAATGGTGACCGATGGGGCCCTTGGGCTGATCGTCGACATTGGCGGCGGGACGTCGGACTACACGATTTTCGAAAAACACGCCGGGGACTTGCAGATCCGGAGCAGCCACGGCCTGCGGCTGGGCGGGACCGATTTCGACCGCCAGCTGAGCATGGACCATGTCATGCCGCTGCTGGGCAAGGCTGCACCGATCCGCAATGAATTCGGCCCCGGCACCCTGCCTGCCCCCAATGCAATCTTCAACGATCTGGCGACCTGGCAGAAGATCCCCTTTCTCTACAGCCGTGAAAGCCTGCGTCTGGCCAAGGATCTGGAAAAGCGCGCGGTGGACAAGGCCGTACTGGGCCGACTGGTGTCCGTGTTGGAAGATGAGACCGGCCACGACATCGCCTTCTCCGTCGAGCGCGGCAAGATCCAGACCAACCGTGAAGACACGGGCCGCATTGCCCTGGGCATGGTGCAACGGGGCCTTGGGGTTGAGCTGACGCATGAGATGCTGGACGAAAGCCTGAACAGCTTTGTCGACCAGATCGCCGCGCAGGCGGTGGAAACCTGCACCGCCGCGGCACTGGCCCCCGATCAGATCACCGATATCGTCTTTGTCGGCGGCTCCAGCCTGTTGTCGGCGCTGCAAAACCGGATCAGGGCCCGCTTCCCCGCAGCCCGGCTGCATCAGGGCAATGCGATGACCGCAGTGGTGGACGGCTTGGCGCTGGCCTCGGCCACGGCGTTTTCCTGAGCCCTCACACGCAGGTTTATTTGGGGCAACACCTGCCCCAAAGGACGCAATTTGGCCCAAACCTGCCACATTTCTGCCGCAGACCTTACCGGCCTCTCAGCAGAAAACCGAAAAATTGCCTTAAAACAACGCAATTGGGGCAATTCACCCCAATTGGGGCAGATTTGGCCAATGCCGCCTCATTTCACGAATTTCGACACAATTTGCGCACTTTCCGGGACTAGTTTTGACGAGAACCAAGACTCAAACGGAGGATTTTCATCGTGAGCGGAGCAAGCATTTATCACGGTGGATTGGTGTTCTTCGGACAACCAGAGAACATTCTGGACCAGTGCGCCGACATTGTGGCCACAACCTTTGAGGACTACGGCCACCCGCTGCAGTACCAGAGCCAGCAGACCGGCAAATCGGCCTGCGTGCATGCAGGCAGCTATGTGGCCGATGTATCGCTGGCCCCGCATCTGACCATCGGAGACAGCGGTCGCCGCCGCGCCCGTCACGGCAGTGGCGCGGTCAAAGCGATCTGCGGCGCCCCCATCGAATGCGGCTATCGCCTGACGATCTCGATCGCAGCAGATGTCCCCGAACATGATGACCGTGAGATTTCGGAGCTGATCCTGGTGATGATGCTCTATCGCCTGGTCGACAAGTTCAAATGCCTGCAGGTCGAATGGCTGGACCCCGACACGGTCATCACTGCGCGCCAGTTCCTGGGCACGTTCACCCAGGTGGCTCCGCGCAAGGTGCGCAGCGTGCGCCAGATCCTGACCCGCGCCGAAGACCGCTTTACCCCGGTGGATCAGATGGCATCGAACCTTGATGAACATTTCGATGAAATCCTAGGCGACACGCCCGAGGCCCCGGCCCGCGCGCCCAAAAGCGTGACCGAGGAACAGGCCCTGGCACAGGTGTTCCGCTCGGAGGAAGAACCGGATCCGCTGATCAACATGGATCGCCCGGATGACGCTTCGGACGACAAGCTGAGCCGCGACCTGCAACGGCTGACAAGCTGGGGTATGACCGGCATGGTCGCCTTTCTGTCTGCGCCTGTGGCGGCGTCTATGGCAGCGGTCAACCTTCTGAAAGGTGAGGATTTCCGCCTCAACACCCATGTTTTGTCGCTGACCGGACTGCTGGTCATGCTGCAAAGCTCCGGCGCGCTGGCCAGTGCAGTGAACATGCTGAACTGACGCCGCCCGGCCGCGCCTCAGGACATCGTTTCCACCCTGAGGCGCGCCGCTTCCGCCACATCCCACGGCAACAGGAACGTGTGAATGGCAAAGACCACCGCCCCGGTTTCGGGCAATCGCAAAATCACCTGACGCTCGCTGCGCAGAAACTGCGCGCGGGCGTCATTGCGGTCTTCACGCCGGGCATGTTGGCTGCGGGGCTGGTGCAGGGTCGGATCATTGTAGGGCAGCGCGTTGAACCGCCAGAGCGGCCGGTCCGGCTTCACCCCGTCAAACAGGCGTTGCACCCGCCGCCCGACATTGTCGTCATAGCTGTCGACCGGCACATGGATGGCCATCAGCGGGCGCCCGAACTTCTCGGCCAGCATCCAGCTTGCCGGGAAGCAGAGCACCGCCCCGGTCAGCACATGTTCGTCGGCCTGTTTCTGAAGGATACAGAAGTCCTCCTGCACAAGACGACCAAGCGTGCCCAACGGATCCTCCCGATCAAGTGGGACAACAACGCCGTCCGGGCGCTCGATCATCTGTGCGCCGACCTGCGCGGGATAGGCCAGGCCCAGCACCAGATCCAGCAACTCCTGCGCCGCAGGCCGCGCAGAGGGCTGCATCTGCAGAACGCTGTCACGCTGGGTGCGCAACAGGCGGTCGCGTTCCGCCACTTGACCATCAAAGGCGTCATCCCGGATCAGAACGTCGGACAGGCTGGTCGGCTGGATCCCCGGCAAGGGCCGCGGTGTCCATACATCAAACGGAATGGAGGTCTGGCAAATGGCTTTCATGCCATCTGCCTATCCCGGCACTGCCTCCGGCGCCAGTTTTTTCCGCGCCAACTGAACACAGGTGTCAAGATGTCGGTAACAGGCAAGACGTAGCGGGCAGCCCCCCTAAAGTGCGACGTAAATCGTACCCAATTCGAAGGCACGTCATGAACCAACACCACCGCGATGTTCGCAAGATTGACCCCTCCCGGGGCACCACCCTTGGCGACAACACCCCTAATGACAACAACCGTGTCGAAATCGGCCCCACCCAGCTGGCCTTCAAGGAATGGGACGCCGCCGGCCTGCAGCTGCCGGATCTGCAACGGATGCGCGAATACCGCTGGAAACGGCTGGTTCAATTCATCAATGACCGTGGTTACGGCGGGCTGCTGGTCTTCGATCCGCTGAACATCCGCTACGCCACCGACAGCACCAACATGCAGCTGTGGAACACCCACAACCCGTTCCGTGCCCTGCTGCTGTGCGCCGATGGCTACATGGTCATCTGGGACTACAAGCAATCCCCCTTCCTGAGCGAATTCAACCCGTTGGTCCGCGAACAGCGTTCGGGTGCCGACCTGTTCTACTTTGACCGCGGGGACAAGGTGGACGTGCAGGCCGATGTGTTCTCGAACGAGGTGCGCAAGCTTCTGGAAGAGCACTCCGGGGGCAACAAGCGTCTGGCCGTGGACAAGATCATGATCGCAGGTCTGCTCGCGCTGGAAGCGCAAGGGATCGAGGTCATGCCCGGCGAGGAACTGACCGAAAAATGCCGCGCCGTCAAAGGCCCGGATGAGATCCTGGCCATGCGCTGCGCCTCTGTCGCCTGTGAAACAGCTGTGGCCGAAATGGAAAAATTCGCCCGTGCGCAGGTCCCCGGTGGCGGCGTTTCCGAAGACGATGTCTGGGCGGTTCTGCACGCCGAAAACATCAAACGCGGCGGGGAATGGATCGAAACCCGCCTGCTGTCGTCCGGCCCGCGCACCAACCCCTGGTTCCAGGAATGCGGTCCGCGCCTGATTCAAAACAATGAGATCATTAGCTTCGACACCGATCTTGTCGGCTCCTACGGGATCTGTATCGACATCTCGCGCAGCTGGTGGATCGGCGATCAGAAGCCGCCTGCGGATATGGTTTACGCCATGCAGCACGGGTATGAGCACATCCAACACAATATGGAGCTGCTGAAGCCGGGGGTGAACATTCAGGACATCTCGCGCGCCTGTCACAAGCTGGACGACAACTTCCAGGCCCAGAAATACGGCTGCATGATGCATGGCGTCGGCCTGTGTGATGAATGGCCGCTGGTCGCCTACCCCGATGCCATGGTCGAAGGGGCCTTCGACTATGAGCTGGAACCCGGCATGGTGCTCTGTGTCGAGGCGCTGGTCAGCCCCGAGGGCGGCGATTTTTCCATCAAACTGGAAGATCAGGTGCTGATCACCGAAGACGGCTATGAGAACCTGACCAAATACCCGTTTGATCCGGTGCTGATGGGTCGGGCCTGATCCCCCCAAGACCTTTTGCCAGCGCGCTCCGGTTTCCGGGGCGCGTTTCCTTTTGTCGCGGCTGATTTTTCAGGCAGTTGACGCAACGTCTGGACGAAAAACGGGCAGTTGCCTAGAACGGTAGGACCTTCTCTCTCGCGCGGGGCTCCGGCCTCGCCCCGACAGGACCTGGAATGACGCGAAACGATCACGCCCTGGGCAAGCGCACGCCCGAAGCGCCGCAAGAATTCTCTGCTGCGGAAATCGGAGCACTGGCACACCTCTACCGGGGCGAAGTCTATCGCAGCACGATATGGCGAACGCGTCTGGACACCACCACCAATTGGGCCGTGGTCACGTTGGGCGTGGCGCTTTCCATCGCGTTTGCCTCGCCCGAGGCGTCAGCCCTGCCGCTGATCCTGGTAGGGGTGCTGATCCTGTTGTTCCTGGCGCTAGAGGCGCGGCGCTATCGCTATTTCAACGTCTGGCGCGCGCGTTCCCGCTGGCTGGAAACCCATTTCTATGCGCCGATGTTGGAAGATGGCGATCTGCACACCGAGGAGAACTGGCAGAAGGTACTGGCGCAGGATTATGTCGCCCCGCAGTTCCACATCAGCTTTGCCACCGCCATGGCCCGAAGAGTACGCCGCAACTATTTGTGGATCCTGTATATTCAGGCGCTGGCCTATGTCGGAAAACTGTCCATCCATCCGACACCGGTGCAAAGCTTCGGCGCCTTTCTGGACCGCGCGGACATCGGCCCCATCCCGGGCGAAATCGTTCTGGCGGTGGGGCTGCTCTACTGTCTTGCGGGCGCGGCTCTGTCGATCTGGGTCACCTACGCTGATGCCAACAACGCCCGCAGACGGGGATCGTCACACTCTGCCATCGGCTAAGGTCCGGCCAGCCGGGCGGCGGATCTGAACCTCACCCAAATCTCCCGCCTGCTCACCTTCCGGTGACTTTACTGACACGTATCTTGGCCTTTGGTCCCTACTGACGCACATTGCAGAGGACCCCGAAAGGAACTAAGATCATGCCTACCGAACGTATTACCTTCGCCGGACATGACGGCGGGCAGCTGGCTGCGCGGCTGGATCTGCCGGATGGGCCGGTTCTGGCAACCGCCCTGTTCGCCCATTGTTTTACCTGTTCCAAGGACATCCCCGCCGCGCGGCGCATCGCGGCGCGGCTGGCTGCGATGGGCATCGCCGTGCTGCGTTTCGACTTCACCGGTCTGGGCCATTCGCAGGGGGAATTTGAAAACACCACCTTCACCACCAACGTGCAGGACCTGATCGCAGCGTCGCATTATCTGGCTGGGCGCAATATGGCACCTGATCTGCTGATTGGCCATTCTCTGGGCGGTGCCGCGGTGCTGCGTGCCAAGGCCGGCATTCCCTCGGTCCGGGGTGTCGTCACCCTGGGCGCACCGTTTGACCCGGGCCATGTGTCCCATCATTTCACCGATGTGCTGCCACAGATCGAGGCCGAAGGCGTGGCCGAGGTCAGCCTTGCCGGGCGGCCCTTCCGCATCGGGCGCGACTTCGTCAAGGACATCGAAAAAGAGGCGCTGGCCCCAGCGATTGCGAATCTCAAGGCCGCCCTGCTTGTTCTGCACGCCCCGCGGGATGAAACTGTGTCGATCGAAAACGCCTCGCAGATTTTTCTGGCGGCAAAACATCCCAAAAGTTTCGTCACGCTGGATGATGCGGATCACCTGATCTCGCGCGCCGAAGATGCGGAATATGCGGCCGAGGTGATTGCCGCCTGGGCGGGGCGCTATGTCCAGCTGAAGCCCCCCGCACCGCCGCCCGGCGCGCCCGAGGGCGTGCTGCGCGTGACCGAGGCAGATCCCGCCGGGTTCTTGCAGGACATCCAGGTGGGGCCGCATCACGCTCAGGCGGATGAGCCCTTGGCCTATGGCGGCACCAACCGGGGCATGACGCCCTATGGGTTCATCTCTGCCGGGCTGGGCGCCTGCACGTCGATGACCATCCGCATGTACGCTCGCCGCAAGGGCTGGCCGCTGGAAGGTGTGACCGTTGATGTCTGTCACGACAAGGTTCATGCGCAGGATGCAGACCCCGGTTCTCCGACCAAGATCGACCTGTTTCAGCGCAAGATCCGCCTGACCGGCCCGCTGAATGCCGAACAGCGGCAGAAGCTGCTGGAGATTGCCGATAAATGCCCTGTTCACAGGACGTTGGAGCACGGGGCGAAAGTGGCCACGCGGCTGGTCTGACACCTGCCAATCACCGAAGAACGGCCCGGACCGCCCTGCGCGCGCCGGGTCACTTCCCTTGGCGCTATGTCAGTCCACCAGGCGCCCGTCGGTGACGTCCCCGCCACGACCGATGAAGCGGATCATCTGGCCCTGACGCTGGATGTCATAGCAGGTCCAAAGGTCATTGGGTGGCCAGGTGGAGCAATATTGCGCGTCCCGCACAGACCACCGGCCCCAACTGTCCCGCCCGGCATTGTACAGCGTGCGACCATCCGCCTGAAAGGTCTGCCAGACCCCATCCCCGTAGATCAGTTTCTGCCCTTCCAATGCCGCGCGGATCTCTGGCCCGCCAAGCGCGGTCCATTCTTCCGCCCGTGCGCCGGTCGGGATTGAAAGCCCCGCCAGCAGCGCGATCACAAGCCCTGTCTTCATCTCTTCCTCTCCCTTTGCGCGTTGCGGGCAATCTACGGCCTGCGGTCATGTGATGCCATGCCCCTGCCCCCGGCGCACGATGGTTTGATGTCCGACGACTTGACAGAGGTCAAAGTCCAACACCGCCGCTTCTGCACAATGGTTGAAACATTGTCGGGCCATCCCCGGCACAAAGGAGACGCGGACATGGGACTTTTTTCGAAACTCGGCCAGAGCACGGATCTGGTCAACGGCATGGCGGATCGCCTTGGCTTTGAACTGGATGAACAGGTCGCACGCGATCCGGAAACCGAAGGCAACAAATTCCGCCGCGCGGTTATGCGGTGCAGCAAATGCACCAACCAGAGCGGTTGCATCGAGCTGCAGAAACAGACCAACCATCTGGAGCAGCCCCCGGCCTACTGCATGAACTCGGATATGTTCGAACACGCCAACGACGGCTGATCTGACGGGCGAAACGGGCGTTTTCAGGCGGACATTCCGTCCCATCTGGACGCAACCGGCTTGTTCCCCGCCCCCGGGCGGTCTATGAGGCGCGGCAACTCCCGCCCTTCACGACAAAGGTACTGCGCCGATGATCCCCCGTTATGCCCGTCCCGAAATGGTTGCCATCTGGTCTCCGGAAACCAAGTTCAAGATCTGGTACGAAATCGAGGCGCACGCCTGTGACGCGATGGCCAAGCTGGGCGTGATCCCGCAGGAAAACGCGGACGCGGTCTGGAAAGCCAAGGATGTCGAATTCGACGTGGCCCGCATTGACGAGATCGAAGCCGTCACCAAACATGACGTCATCGCCTTCCTGACCCACCTGGCCGAACATGTGGGCAGCGAAGAGGCCCGCTTTGTCCATCAGGGCATGACCTCTTCGGACGTGCTGGACACCTGCCTGAACGTGCAGCTGGTGCGCGCCGCCGACATCCTGCTGGAAGGCATGGACAAGGTGCTGGTCGCGCTGAAGAAGCGCGCGCTGGAGCACAAGGACACCGTCCGCGTCGGCCGCAGCCACGGCATCCACGCCGAACCCACCACCATGGGCCTGACCTTCGCGCGTTTCTACGCCGAGATGGATCGCAACAAGAACCGCCTGGAAAAAGCCCGCTGGGAAGTCGCCACCGGCGCGATCTCGGGCGCGGTTGGCACTTTCGCCAACATCGACCCTGCGGTCGAAGAGCACGTCTGTGAGCAACTGGGCCTGCGTCCCGAGCCGATCAGCACCCAGGTCATCCCGCGTGACCGTCACGCGATGTTCTTTGCCACGCTGGGCGTGATCGCATCGTCGATCGAAAACATCGCCGTCGAAATCCGCCACATGCAGCGCACCGAAGTGCTGGAAGGCGCGGAATTCTTCTCGATGGGCCAGAAGGGTTCGTCGGCGATGCCGCACAAGAAGAACCCGGTTCTGACCGAAAACCTGACCGGTCTGGCCCGTCTGGTGCGCATGACCGTGATCCCGGCGATGGAAAACGTGGCGCTTTGGCATGAGCGCGACATCTCGCACAGCTCGGTTGAGCGTGGCATCGGCCCCGACGCCACTGTCACGCTGGACTTCGCCCTGAACCGTCTGGCCGGCGTGGTCGACAAGATGCTGATCTTCCCCGAAAACATGCTGGACAACATGAACAAGTTCCCCGGGCTGGTCATGTCGCAGCGTGTTCTGCTGGCGCTGACCCAGGCCGGTGTTTCCCGCGAAGACGCCTATTCCATGGTGCAGCGCAACGCGCTGAAGGTCTGGGAAGAGCGTCTGGACTTCCGTGAACTGCTCTTGGCCGATGCCGAAGTGGTTGCAGCACTTGGCGAAGACGGCATCAACGAGAAGTTCGACATGGGCTACCACACCAAACACGTCGACACGATCTTCCGCCGCGTTTTCGGCGAATAAGACCGACCAGACAGACCGATCTGAATGCCTGCCGAAGTCGCCCTTCGGCAGGCATTTTCTTTGGCCGCCCGGCTGCGCCATTGTTTCGCGTTGCCCTTTGCCGACGGAAGGCAGAGCCTGAAGCGGCACAAAGAACAAACAGGCGGAGGATCCGCAGGTGAAACGGGCCTTGGTACTCGGGGGATATGGGCTGATCGGGTCGGCCTGCATGCGGGCGCTTGACCAAGCCGGGTTTCAGGTCCGCGGGCTGGGGCGATCCGCCCGGGCAGCGCAGCTCTGTGACCGGAGGGCGAACTGGACCATCACGGATATGACGCGCCTGACGGCAAGGGACTGGCACGCCCTGCTTCGGGATTGCGATGTCGTGGTGAACGCCGCAGGGGCCTTGCAGGATGGGGGCCGGGATGACCTGCGGGGCGTACATGTGACCGCATTGGAGCAGCTGGTGCAGGGGGCTGCGGATCTGCCTGTCCGGATCATCCAGATCTCTGCCGCCGGGGTGTCGCACGACGCCTCCACCCTGTTCTTTCGCACCAAGGCCGAAGGGGACGCCGCAGTTGCAACCCATTCCGGCGACTGGGTTATTCTGCGCCCAACGCTGGTCCTGTCACCCGAGGCCTATGGCGGCACCGCGCTTCTGCACGCCGCGTCCGGCCTGCCCGGCGTCTTGCCACGGATGTTCCCCAAGTCGCAGGTTCAAACAATCCACATTGACGATCTGGCCCGCGCAGTTGTCGCCGCCGCGCGCGGCGAAATCGCCAGCGGCACCGTGGCGGATCTGACTGAAGGCGGCTCACACAGTTTCCCCGATCTGCTGCGGGCCATCCGGCACTGGCAGGGCTGGCCCGATCCCCTCTGGCGGCCCGCCCTGCCCGGTCTCATCTTGCGGGCCGCAGCCAAGGTGGCGGATCTGCTTGGTCATCTGGGATGGCGCGCGCCGATGCGCAGCACCGCCATGACCGTGCTGGCCGATGGCATCAGCGGCGATCCCTCGGCTTGGCAGGCCGCAGGCGGATCGCCCTGCCGGTCGCTGCAGGACAGTTTGCGCAGCCTGCCCGCCACCCGGCAGGAGCGGATGTTTGCGCGGCTCTACCTGCTCCTGCCCATGGCCATCGGCGTGCTGTCCCTCTTCTGGTGCCTGTCCGGCCTGATCACGCTGCTGGATCCGGGACGCGCCATGGCCGTTCTGTCGGACCGCGGCTTTCCTTCCGGGTTGATCGCACCGGTGGTTGTTGGCGGCGCGCTCGCCGATCTGGCCCTGGGCCTTGGCATCTTGTGGCGACGCTGGAGTCGACGGGCGGCGTTGGGCATGGTCGCCCTGTCCTGTGCCTATCTGCTGGGCAGCCTGATCGCCGCACCGGACCTGTGGGGCGATCCACTGGGACCGATGGTCAAGGTTCTGCCCGGCGTTGCGCTGGCCCTGATGGTCTGGGGCCTGCTGGAGGACCGATGATGTATGAGATTCTGCTGTTTCTGCACGTGATCGGCGCAACGGTTCTGTTGGGGACCGGAGCGGGCATCGCCTTTTTCATGGTGATGTCCAACCGGCAAGGCGATCCGGCGCTGATCGCCCATGTTGCCGGGATCGTGGTGATTGCCGACATGCTGTTCACGGCCACGGCCGCCCTCGCACAGCCGGTCACCGGCTACCTGCTGGCCCGGCACGTGGGCTGGCCCCTGACCGAAGGCTGGGTGGCCCTGTCGCTGATTCTCTATATCGTGGTCGGGGCGTTCTGGCTGCCGGTGGTCTGGATGCAGCTGCGTTTGCGCGACATGGCGATCGCCGCACGCGATGCGGGAACCACGCTGCCACCGGCCTATCATCGCCTCTATCGCTGGTGGTTTGCCTTCGGTTTCCCCGCCTTTGCCGCCGTCCTGTCCATCGTCTGGCTGATGCTGACGAAACCTGCCTTCTGAACGCCCCGCCGCCCGGTTTGGGAAATTCGCCGAAATAGGGTATCCTGCGGTCATCATTCAGGAGGACGAAAATGCCCAAGACGATGATGTTGATTTTCTGCCTGACACTGGCCGCACCGGCGCAGGTTCTGGCCATGGGATGTTCGGATCGCAGCCACCAGGCGCAAAGCTGCGCCAGCGGGGCGGTCTGGGACAGCGAAAAACAGACCTGCGTCCCCAAACCCACCGGCTGAGCCTGCATCTCACCGCTTTGTGACCAGCCTGGGCACAATGTGACCCACGTTTCGGGATATTCCAGCTAGCCTGCCTGCAGCCGGAACGCTTCAGGAGGTTTTTATGCGTATCGTGTCCGCCGCGCTGGTCGCGGCCAGTCTTGTGTGTGCTCCAATGGCCTTTGCCGCGGGCGGGGATAGCCCGACGCCCCCCAAGCCCACCAACACCACCAAAACCTGCAAAGGGGTGAAGGTCTGGGATGATGCGAAAAAGCGGTGCGTCCGGCCCAAGCAATCCTCGCTGGATCAGGACCAGATGATCCAGGCCGTGCGCGAGCTGGCCTATGCCGGACGGCATCAGGATGCGCAGGGCGTCCTGCAGGAGTTGAACACCCCCGATCACGACATGGCGCTGACCTACTGGGGCTTCACCCACCGCAAGATGGGCAATCAGGACCTGGCCGAGCGCTATTACCAACAGGCCATCACCCGCAACCCCGACAACCTGTTGGCGCGTTCCTACTATGGTCAGGGCCTTGTGAGCGCCGGACGGATCGAAGAGGCCATCGCCCAGTGGAAGGAGATCCGCGCCCGTGGTGGTCAGGGCAGCTGGGCCGAAACCACGCTGTCCGCTGCCTTGGAAAGCGGTCTGACCTTCGACTACTGATCGCGGGCGACGGAAACTAACCTAAGGTAAATCCGTCTGCGGATGGACAGCGCTCTGCCTGCCGCCTAAGCCTTGTCGGGTAAGGGATTGGCAGGCGGAGCGACGCATATGGGACCCACGGGGTCAGACACCGGCGCACGGCACGCAATCCTGCTGATGATCGCGGCCATTTTCTGCTTCACGCTGATGGATGCGGGGGTCAAGGCGCTGGCCCCGCGGGTGGGCGTTCTGCCGTCGCTCTGGGCACGCTATGCCGGTCAGATGCTGCTGGTCTTCCTGCTGGTGCTGCCGCGCTTGCGTCAGGTTGCCCAGACCAACATGCCGGGGCTGCAAATCCTGCGTTCGCTCATGCTGATGGGCGCGACCGCCTTCTATTTCCTGGGGCTCAGCCTGATTCCCATTACCGAAGCCGCCGCGTTGATGTCGGTGAACCCGGTGCTGATCACGCTGGGCGCGGGTCTCTTTCTTGGCGAACGGCTGGGCCCGCGACGCCTGTTCGGGATCGCCGTGGCACTTTGCGGGGCTGTTCTGGTGATCCGGCCGGGCAGTGACGTGTTTTCCACCGCCGCGCTGGCCCCGTTGGCCGCTGCGGTCTGCTATTCCGGCTATGCGCTGCTGACCCGCCGCGTCGGATCCGGCGAGGATGTCTGGACCTCGCTCTTTTATACCGGGCTTGTCGGGACACTGGTGCTCAGCTGTGTTGTGCCTTTTGCCTGGGTTGCGCCGGACGGCCCCGCGCTGCTCCTGATGATGGTGGTGATCGGCTTTGGCACGGTGGGGCAGCTGTGCCTCATCCGCGCGTTCAGCCAGGGAGAGGCGGCCATGCTGGCCCCCTACTCTTATACCGGGCTGATTTTCGCCGCTCTTTGGGGGATCCTGTTCTTTGCCGAACTTCCGGATGGCTGGACCATTTCAGGTGCGCTTGTGATTGCAGGTTCCGGGCTTTATGTCTGGCACCGAGAAACACGATCCCGCTGACCCGGAAACCCATGCCCATCGATCCATCGCAACTGACTCGGCCGCAGAAAGCGCGCTTTTTTCTGGCCAACCTTGCGTTGCGCGGGCTGATCGGCGCGGCAAACCTTGTCCCCTACAAACAACGCGTGCCCGCCATGGGCTGGCTGGTCAGCCGTCTGGCGCCGCTGGCCGGCTTTGACAAGCGCGTGCGCGACAACCTGGCCCTGACCTGCCCTGATCTGTCGCAGGCAGAGGTCGACACGCTGTGCCGCCAGGTGTCCAACAATGTCGGGCGGACGCTGATCGAACTGTATGCTGGAGCCCCCTTCCTGAAACGCGCCCACGCCGCGCCCATCACCGGGCCAGGCTTGGCAGCACTGGAGCAGGCGCGGGCCGAAGGGCGACCGGTGATCCTGGTCACCGGGCATTTCGGCAACTATGACGCCGCACGCGCCAATCTGATTGCCCGCGGGCATCAGATGGGGTCGCTCTATCGGCGGATGAAGAACCCCTATTTCAACGAACATTATGTCGAAACGATCTCGCGCATCGGCACGCCGATGTTCGAACAGGGCCGCCGCGGCATGGTCGAAATGGTGCGCCACCTGAAGGACGGCGGCATCATCGCCATCGTTGCGGACCTGCATGCCCACGGCGGGCGTGAGCTGCAATTCTTCGGCAAACCTGCGGTGACGTCGATTGTCCCGGCTGAGCTGGCGCTGAAGTACAAGGCGGCGCTGATCCCGGTCTACGGGATCCGCAAGCCAGACGGGCTGAACTTTGAGATCGTGATGCAGGACGAGATCCCGCATGGCGAACCGGAAACCATGATCCAGCAGATCAACGACAATCTGGAACTGCTGATCCGTCAGCACATGGGCCAATGGTTCTGGATTCACCGTCGGTGGAAGCCCTGGCTGGATCTTGGTCTCCAGCCGGACCAGGACGATTGAGCGCGGTTACTCGATCCGCGCGGCCGCGATGATCGGGCCGTATTCATTGTCCTGAATCAGGACCGCCGCAGGCAGATCACCGGTCAGGTCAAACGACAGCGTGGTGGCTTCGTCACCGGGCCATTCGCCAACAATACGCCAGTCCTCAACCACATTGGCATAGCTCAGCGTATGCCCCGCCAATTCGCCACGGGTGATCGAGATTTCGCGGCGCGGCGTGTAGCGCACCAGCTGCACCACATAGTCCCCGCGCAGATCCGCCAGAGGGGCCAGCTTGATCGTCGCCGTGTCCCCGTTTCGCACCACGTCCAGCGTCACACGACCGGGTTCCGCGCGGTAGCTCTGAACCAGTTCGGCGATCCGCATGGCCTGGGTCCCGATGACGTCGTCGATCCCCTGCACGATCATCTGCGGCGTATAGATCATCGTCCGCCCTGCCGCATGGGCATAGGCTTTCTGACGCCGGGTGTGGGCCGGATCGGCGAACTGATCCTTCCAGCCGATATAGTCCCAATAGTCGACATGCAGCGCCAGCGGCAGAACATCTTCGCGCTCGGCCAGTTTGTGCAACAGCGCGTCGGCCGGCGGACAGGAGGAACATCCCTGCGAGGTGAAGAGTTCAACCACCACGGGGCCGGTCTGCGCCTGCGATGCGGCAGGCAGCAGAAATGCCAGCGCCGCAGCACCAGCCAACATTGTTTTCATCGTTACGGACACAGCTTTTTTCATGGCTCATACCTACTGCTGACCCCGATGAAACACCAATAAAGGTTTCGAGAGCAGCATTTGACCCATCCGGGCCCGCGCGTGAGTCCGGAAGAAAATCGGGCGCCACAGGAACCTGTGACGCCCGACAATCTTGGCTCAGCGGGGATCGTCGCCAGACGATCGCAGCACTTAGAAGTGCGCCGACTTCGACGTGCTCGGCACCTGCAGGGGCGGTGCGAACTTGGTCAGGTCGATGCCTTCCACAGCCGCCTTGTATTCCTCCAGCGTGGGCGTGCGGCCCAGGATCGCCGACAGGACCACGACCGGGGTCGAGGCCAGCAGCGATTCACCTTTCTTCTCGGGCAGGTCGCCCACGACGCGGCCCTGGAACAGGCGGGTCGACGTGGCCAGAACGGTGTCGCCCTTGGCGGCCTTTTCCTGGTTGCCCATGCAGAGGTTACAGCCGGGACGTTCGAGGTAGAGAATGTTCTCATACTCGGTGCGTGCCTGGGTTTTCGGGAACATGTCATCGAAGGTGAAGCCCGAGTAGCGCTGCAGGATGTCCCAGTCGCCCTCTTCCTTCAGCTCATCGATGATGTTGTAGGTCGGCGCGGCCACCACCAGCGGGGCCTTGAATTCGACCTTACCCATCGACTTTTCCAGGTTCTTGAGCATCTGGGCCACGATCTTCATGTCGCCCTTGTGCACCATGCACGATCCGACAAAGCCCAGGTCCACCTTCTTGTCCGCGTTGTAGAAGGACACGGGGCGGATGGTGTCGTGGGTGTAACGCTTGGACACATCGTCGTTGTTGACGTCAGGGTCAGCGATCATCGGCTCGATGATCTGATCCAGATCCACAACCACTTCGGCAAAGTATTTGGCGTTGTCATCCGGGGTCAGGGCAGGCTTTTCACCCGAACGGATCTCGGCAATACGCTTGTCGGCCTTGTCGATCAACCCTTGCAGAGTGCCAGCCGCGTTTTCCATACCCTTGTCGATCATCACCTGAATGCGCGACTTGGCCAGTTCCAGCGACCCGATCAGGGTTTCGTCGTTGGAGATACAGACCGATGCCTTGGCCTTCATCTCGGCCGTCCAGTCGGTGAAGGTAAAGGCCTGGTCCGCCAGCAGGGTGCCGATATGCACTTCGATCACACGGCCCTGGAAGACGTTGTCGCCGTGCTGTTCCAGCATCTGCGCCTGGGTGGCGTGCACCACGTCACGGAAGTCCATGTGATCGGCCATCTGACCCTTGAAGGTCACCTTGACCGACTCCGGGATCGGCATCGCCGCTTCACCGGTGGCCAGCGCCAGCGCAACGGTGCCCGAGTCCGCGCCGAAGGCAACGCCCTTGGACATACGGGTGTGGCTGTCGCCGCCAACGATGATGTCCCAGTCATCCACGGTGATGTCGTTCAGCACCTTGTGGATCACGTCGGTCATCGAGTGATAGACGCCTTTCGGGTCACGCGCGGTGATCAGACCGAAGTCGTTCATGAACTGCATCAGTTTCGGGATGTTGGCCTGTGCCTTCTTGTCCCACACGGAGGCGGTGTGACAGCCCGACTGGTAGCCCACGTCGACCGACGGCGAGATCACGGTGGCGGCCATCGCCTCCAGTTCCTGCGCGGTCATCGGGCCGGTGGTGTCCTGCGAGCCAACGACGTTGACCTGAACACGCACGTCCGAACCTGCGTGCAGGGTCACGCCCGGAGTGGTGCCCAGCGCGTTGCGGTTGAAGATCTTTTCAACGGCGGTCAGGCCCTGCCCTTCGACCGAAACCTCTTTGGAGGGGGCATAGGCCGATTTCAGCTCCTGGCCCAGCGCGGCGGCGGCAAACGTCTGCAGCTTCTTACCGAAGACCACGGCGTAAGAGCCGCCGGCCTTCATGAATTCCACCTTCTGCGGGGTGAAGGCGGCCGAGACGTCTTTCAGCACGTTGCCGTCGGCGTCATGCAGGGTCTTGGTTTTGCTGTTGATGGTCAGCACGGTGCCGGTGGCAACCGAATAGGCCTCTTCCAGAACTGCTTCGCCATCTTCGTCCACCACGACATTGCCGTCGGCGTCGGTCTTCTTGACCCAGTTGTCCAGGTCGATGCCGATGCCGCCGGTCACGCCCACGGTGGTCAGGAAGATCGGCGAGATGCCGTTGGTGCCGGCCACAACCGGTGCGATGTTGATGAAGGGCACATAGGGCGATGCCTGCTTGCCGGTCCACAGGGCGACGTTGTTCACGCCAGACATCCGCGACGAGCCCACACCCATGGTGCCCTTTTCAGCAATCAGCATGACGCGCGCGTCGGGATGCTGTTTCTGAAGCTCCTGGATTTCGGCCTGCGCCTCAGGGGTGATCATGCATTTGCCATGCAGTTCACGGTCGGCGCGGCTGTGCGCCTCGGCACCGGGGCTCAGCAGGTCGGTCGAAATGTCGCCCACACCCGCGATATAGGTGACGACTTTGATCTCTTCTTCGACCTCGGGCAGCTTGGTGAAGAATTCCGCCTTGGCGTAGCTTTCCAGCAGGTCCTTGGCGACCGCATTGCCAGCCTTGTAAGCCGCGTCCAGACGTGCGGTGTCCGCCTCGTACAGGAACACCTGGGTTTTCAGAACTTCGGCCGCCTGGGCCGCAATACCCGCGTCATCGCCCAGCGCCAGGTCCAGCAGAACCTCAACCGACGGGCCGCCCTTCATGTGCGACAGCAGTTCGAATGCAAACTCGACCGAGATTTCTTCGACCGACGCCGCGCCCAGAATGATGTCCTTCAGGAAGGCCGCCTTCACGCCAGCGGCGCTCGTGGTGCCCGGCAGCGTGTTGTAGATGAAGAACTGAAGCGACGCTTCACGATGCTCGTTGCCGGTATCCTTGATCTGCTCGATGATCTCCGCAACCAGCGCGCCATCGTCGATGGGCTTGGGGTTCAGCCCCTGCTCTTTGCGCGTTTCGATCTCGGTTAG
>JALEGX010000022.1 GCA_022763485.1 Paracoccaceae bacterium
ACTGCTGTTTTCAGCTATGCGTTCGACGATCTTCTTGGCGTATCCGGACTTGTGCAAACAACATCCAGCGCAAACGGAACGATTTTCCTGCATACTGCTGGGACCGGGACATCCAACCGGTGGGAAGTTGAAATTGAGGGTATCGAACACTTTCAGTTTTCTGATCGCAGCTTCACCTTTGCCGAGCTTGTCGGTGAATTCGGTGCGTCCGTCGGAACGGCCGGCAATGATACGCTGACAAATCCCGACACTCCCTATCCGAGGATTTCTGGTCTGGAAGGAGATGATCGGATTGAGCTGGACACTCATTCTGCCACCATCTTTGGTGGTGCCGGCGATGATCACATCACCAGAAGCGGCAGATTCGGTCGGACCTACGGTCAGGAGGGGAATGACACGCTTGATGGCACTGCTCACAATTCCTTCCTCAGTGGAGACGAAGGCAATGACCTGATACATATCACGGGCTGGAGCAATTCGATCAACGGCGGCCCCGGCAATGATACGCTGCAAGCCGATGGGGTCGGAAACCGCTTCCTGGGGGGGCGCGGGCACGAAACGGACCATGACATCGTCATTTTCGACCGGCCCTTTACCGATGCCACCGTTGAATTCGGCGAACCAAATGGCGTTCCCGCAGAAACCGTTTGGTTCAGATTCGAAGGCGAAAACGCCGTTACAAGCGCTTATCAAATCGACGAATTCCGATTTACCGACAGGGTTGTGACCTACCAGGAGATCAGTGACCAGTTCAACAACACGCATATTGGTACGGCCGGAAATGATCAGTTGATCGGATCGGATGGCACCGACTATATGGATGGCCGCCTGGGCGATGACTGGCTGCATCCCGGCTTGGGCCGGGCGACGGTGATCGGTGGCAACGGCACGGACATGCTGTCCTTTGGGGACATTGCCGGCGGTCGGGACGATCTCAAGATCAACACCAGCTCCAACCGGGCCTGGACCACGGACGGCGCAGTGCAGGTCACGGCCTATGGAGTCGAAAATTACACTGGCACCTCCGGCAATGATTTCTTCACCGGGGGCGGCTTTGACAACTTGCTGCGAGGGTTGGGGGGCAACGATACCTTCCTGATCGGCCGGGACAGTGCCCTGCGGATCCAGGGCGGTGGCGGAAATGACCTGCTGAGCTACAACCGCTCGGCCTTCTCCGAAGGGGTCAGCCTGTCACTGCTGCGCGGACGCGGCTGGGAAGGACGGGCTGCCGATGACCGTTTCACCAGCATAGAAAACGTAGCTGGCGGCTGGGGTGATGACTTCATTGTCGGCGATCACGGCAAGAACCGGATCTACGGGATGAACGGGGATGACACGCTGATCGGCAACGGCGGCAATGATGTGATCAATGGCGGCTGGGGCACTGATGTTGTTGTCTTCGGATATGCTCAGGACCAATACGTGATCACCCAGGTCGGTCTGGCCACACGGGTGGAATATACCGGCTTTGGTCCGGGTGACGGAACGGACATGGTACTGAACGCCGAGGTGCTGCGCTTTGCGGATGGAGACCTGTTGATCTAGGCCAAACCAGGCGATGCGCCCCCTTGTCCCAGGATGGGTGGGCGCATCAAGGCGGCAGCATCCCCTTCAGAGAGGTGCAACAAAAACAGCTCGCATCCGGTCTGGAGGCGCCGCTAAGTATCAGAAGTTGTGGAATTTTATGGTACCGCCTCCCTGGCTTGAACAGGGGACCTCTGGATCCACAATCCAGCGCTCTAACCAACTGAGCTAAGGCGGCACTGAGGGGTGATTTACCCAAGCTCTTCGGGGAGCGCAAGAGGGGAAAGTGAAACTTTCCAGCTTTGTTCGACAAGATTCACGCCAAAGGATCGCACTGGCTTGCTCTCGACCAACTGCCACCCAAAAGCGGCATAGAGCGCACAGGCCGCGCGGTGGCTTTCGTGGGTCCAGAGCTGCATTTGCGAATAGCCCGCCTCGGCAGCGAAGGTCATGCAGCTGCGCAACAGGCGTCGGCCAAGTCCCAGACCCCGTGCTTCGGGCAACAACAGGAACAATCGCAGCTTCGCGACATCCTCGGATTGTTTGACACAAAAAATGCTGCCCAGCCTCTGATCCCCCGCCATGGCGATCCAGCCCCGCTCGCAGGTGGGATCATGCCCTGCCACGAAATCCCGCAGGATGCTGGCCACCAAGGGACCGAAACTGTCGTCAAACCCCTCATCCCGGCTGTAGAGTTCAGCATGGCTGCGCACCAGCCAATCCGCATCGGAGGCTTCGAATCGTCTGAGGGTCACTTTGTCCATAGGAGCAGTGAACCGGAGGGCTGGCTTGCGTTTCAAGGGGCATCAGAGTAGCAGAACCCGACAAACCGGAGAAAACACATATGGGTATCAACAGCGAAAGCGACATCGAAGCGAACTTGCAGATCGGCCCCACTGATCAGGGCATGGTGCGCCTGTTCATCGAAGCCGATCGCATCGAGATTCCGATGGATTTCGATCCGGAGGAAGCCGAAGAGATCGCCGAGGAAATCCGCGCAGCCGCACAGGCCGCACGGCTGGTCAAAGGCTAATCCGTCAAGGTGGGCTGTAACAGCTCACCATCCCGGCCGGGCTTTGGGTCGCGCAAGCGCTGCAACCGCCAGGCCGCATCCATGGCCAGCTTGTGCGTCAGCTTCTTGCGGCGCGCAGCGGCCAGTTTCTGTTCATCCGGCATCCGCACCAGTTCGGCGTCATAGGCGTCTGCGATGATCAGCCCTGTTTCTGCAGGCAAAAGCTCTGTCGGAAACTCCAGGTCGACCGCCCAGAAAAAGCGGTCACACCATTCAAGATACCCCTGCCACTTCTGATCGGACTGATAGTCCGCGCGGCTGGATTTGCACTCAACAATCCAAATTTCACCTTTCGGGCCAACACCGATGACGTCCACGCGCAAACCGCGCGCGGGCACGAATTCTTCGACCGAAGCGAACCCCAGCGCCCGTAGATGCCGCGCGACACCCCGCGCCAAAAGCTGTCCTGGTTGCATATCCTGAGCCATACCCCAAAACGTGAACAATTCATGAACAAAAGGCAAGGGGAAATCCCCCCTTGACAGGATACCGTTTGGCATCACATCAATATAAAACCAAAAGGTATCACAATTGGACACGCCATGACAGACATCGCCCAAATGGCCTTTCGCGCCCTTTCCGACCCGTCGCGCCGAGAGATGCTGCGCATGTTGGGCGACCGGGATCTGACCGTGGCACAGGTCAGCGACGGCTTCGACATGACCCGCGCCGCGGTGAAGAAGCACCTGATCATTCTGGAAGAAGGCGGGCTCATCCGGTCTCGCACTCAGGGCCGCGAAAGGATCAACACGCTGCATCCCGACGGGCTGCGCCCCGTGCTTGATTGGTTGGGCTGGTTCGACCGGTTCTGGGATGATCGCCTTTCCGACCTGAAAGCCACCATTGAACAAAAGGACCCTTCCGATGACTGAACCGACCATCCGCAAATCCGTCTACCTGAAGGCAGACCCTCAAACCGTGTGGGACCACCTCACGCGGGCTGATCTTCTGGGCAAATGGTTCCATCGCGCCGATCAGGACCTGCGCGAAGGCGCTGATTTCACGCTGTCCAACGTGGCTGACGGGGATCGCATGTGCTGGGGCCGCGTCGAAGAAATGCAACCGATTCACTACATGCGGTGGAGCTTTACCGTTGGCCCGCTGAACGGAGAAATGACCACTGTGGAATGGCGGTTGGAGCCCGCGATCGGAGGATCCCGGCTTAGCCTGGAACACTCCGGGCTTCCGCAAGATGCCGAGGGCTTCGGGCTGGTGCTGGCGCTCGACAAGGGGTGGCATGGGTTCCTGCTGAACCTGCATGAGCAGTGATTCTGATCACAGCCCCTTGCCCCTTCCTGCACCAAGCCCTAGGTAAGGGCGGTGGCGGGTTCTGCCCTTCTTGTGGACGGTTACATTCCGGTGGCCTTAAGCAATTCCGAGGGAGCTGGCTCTGTCCGGATCCTGGTCCGGTTACCTGGCGCCCACCTGTATATACAGGTCCTCGGGAATAGATACCGCACGGTTGCCTGGTGGTCCCGTCACACTTCCCTGCCCCCTGCCCCCTGCCCTGGCCCGGTTCATCCCGGATCCATGCAGCGCCCATGAAAAAGCCGCCTCGGATCACCGGGCGGCTTGATACGTTCTGGACTTGGCGCGCTTACTTGCGGTGCAGCTGGCGCTTTGCACCTTGGGGGGCCGCTTCGGCCCGGACGCGCACAGGCTTCAACTCATGTGCAATCGGGGTGCCACCACGCGGGCCATTCTGATCTTCGGCCATGGACATGATGGCAAACCCGAACTGAACCCCGGCAAAGACGATCCCGTTCATGAACCACAGGATGAAGACGGCAATCAGCCCGACTTCGGAGTTCGAAACCAGCGACCACAGGTTCATGACATCAAACCACAGCAGCATTCCGACAAACGCCGCAGCGATGGCGAAGCCCAGCAAAACATTCCGGATATAAAGCTTGATCAGGGCTGGCATGGGTGAGTCTCCTGTTTCAACTGGCAAGAGGTTAGCACTTTGCCCACGCGCGTCCAGTTGGAAGACCGCGAAAACTTCCATATTCGGCATGTGTTTGCCGATTTTTCGGGCGCCGCCCCTGTGGCTGCGGTGTTCTGAACCTTTGCGCGTGAACCCGCTCGCGGTATTGAGGGCCCACGTCACATGGAGATCGTGAAGTAGAATGAAACCGCTTGGTGAGACTTTCCTGAAGCGCCCACAGGTGCTGGCGATCTGCGTGGCGCTGGCCCTGCTGGCCCTGCCCCTGGTGGTCTGGTTCGACCTGCGCGACATCACGGATCATTCCCTGCGTCGCCAATCGCTGACGCTGAACTCGGTCATCACCGGGGTCCGCAACTACTATGCCGACAATGTGGTCGGCCGCCTGTCCCAAGGGGGCAGCACCTCTGCCAGCCACGACTATCATGTGACCGAGGGCAATATCCCCATCCCCGCCACCCTGTCGATCGAGCTGGGCGAAACGATCAACACCGATGATCTGGTGGTGGCCTACCGGTTCGTGTCGGATCACCCCTTCACCCACCGCGGGGACCGGATGCTGACCCCGGACGAAAATCGGGCGCTTGCGCATTTCCGCACCAGCGGCGATCGGGAGCCGATGTTCTTTCATGATCAGGACACCCTGTGGAATCATGCCATCACCCTTGTGACCCCGGTGATCATGGAAGAGACCTGTGTCGCCTGCCACAACGCCCACCCACTGAGCCCGAAGACCGACTGGAAGCCCGGTGACATCCGTGGGGTTCAATCCTTTCAGGTCGGCCAGCCGCTGGCGGCGAATCTGCTCTCATTCAAATGGCTGCTGGGCTATATGGCGATTGTCGGGACGGCGGGCGCGCTCTTTGCCCGATCGCAGTTCCAGCAGGCCGGGCGTTTCCGCGATCTGAACGCGGAACTGGCAGGCAACAATGAGTTTCTGGCAGGTATTTCGATGAAGCTGTCGCGCTATCTCTCGCCACAGATCTATCGCTCGATCTTCTCGGGTGAGAAAGAGGTCGAGATTTCGACCGAGCGCAAGAAGCTGACGGTGTTCTTTTCCGACATCAAGGATTTCACCCTGACGGCAGAGACATTGCAGCCCGAAGAGCTGACCGTGTTGCTGAACGAATATTTCACCGAAATGTCGCGCATTGCCGGCAAGCACGGGGCCACCATCGACAAATTCATCGGTGATGCGATTGTCGCCTTCTTCGGAGACCCGGAAACCAAGGGCGCGGCAGAGGACGCCCGCGCTTGTGTCCGCATGGCGCTGGAGATGCAGGACCGTCTGGAGGAGTTGGCCGAGATCTGGCGCGGGCGCGGCATCGAACACCCGTTCCGGGCCCGTATCGGCATCAACACCGGCTACTGCAATGTGGGCAATTTCGGGTCCGATGCCCGCATGGACTATACGATCATCGGGGCCGAAGCGAATCTGGCGGCACGGCTGGAGGCCAGCGCCCCGCCCGGCGGTATAGTGATGAGCTATGAAACCTACGCGCTGGTGCGGGATCTGGTCGAGGCGGAACCGGGCGATCCGATGCGCTTCAAGGGCATCCCGCGCGAAGTGGTCCCCTATGCCGTCAAACGTGCCCCCGCCCCCAAGCGCCGTGACGCGGTGCGGCTGGACGGGGATCGGGTGACCATCGAACTGACCCAGCTGGACGATGAAACCCGCGCCCGGCTGACCAGCCTGCTGCGCGGCTCCCCCGAACAGAAAGACAGCTGAAGGATCCAACTCAGATGAAACGCCTATTTGCCTGTATCCTGCTTCTGGCGCCGGTCACCGGCCCGGCCCTGGCACAGGATTTCACCCGCATCCTGACGGAAGAGCGGTTTCGCGACGCGGTCGTGGGACGGACCCTCAGCTGGGCAACCGGGACAACGGTGATCCACGCCGACGGCCGGACCGAGGGCGAAATGCAGGGCGTTGGCACATTCGAAGGGCGGTGGCACTGGGCCGACGGCCAGTATTGCCGCCACATGCTGCGCGACGGCGAAGCCGGCCAGGACAAATGCCTGACCGTTGAAATTCAACAGAAAACGCTTCGGATGACCTATGACGGCGGTCAGGGCCGGTCCCTCGATCTGGCGATCGAATAGGTTCAGAAGGCTTCGGGCCGGGCCTCGCGCGCCATGTGGTCCAACACGGCGTTGACGAACTTGGGCTCCTTGCCATCGGGGAAGAAGGCCCGCGCCACGTCCACGAACTCGGAGATCACCACTTTCGGCGGCGTGTCCGCCTCTTTCAGCTCGGCCCCGGCGCTGCGAAACAGCGCCCGCAGGGTCGGATCGATCCGGGCAATCGGCCATTTGGCAACAAGCGCCCGGTCCGTCATCTGGTCGATGGAGGCCTGATGGTTGACCGCATCCACGATCAGCTTCTGGAACAGGGTCGCGTCCCCTTCGATCATTTCCACATCGTCATACACGGCGCCAAAGCGATGGTTCAGGAACTCGGCCACGACAAAATCCATCGACTGATCGCGCTGCTCCATCTGGAACAGGGCCTGCACGGCATAAAGCCGTGCCGCAGATTTCATCTTGCGTTTCTGATTGCCCGAAGGGGCTGCGCTCTGGCTGCCGTTGCTGGTCATGCGGTCGTGGATCCGTTGCTGTTCTCGGCCAGTTGGATGGCCTCGCCGGGTGCCTTGAATCCGACACCCTTTGTCTGGGCGCCCCACTTACGCGTCAGCGCGATCAGATGCAAGGCCGCAGCCGCTGCGCCACCGCCTTTGTTCATCGCCGCCGGGTCGGCGCGCACTTCGGCCTGCGGGCGGTTTTCCACGGTCAGGATGCCGTTGCCGATGCACAGGCCCTGCAGGCCCATCAGCTGAATGGCGCGGCTGCTGTCATTGCAGACGGTGTCGTAATGGGTGGTCTCACCGCGGATCACGCAGCCAAGCGCCACATAGCCATCAAAGTTCGAGGTCCGGTCGGCAATGGAAATCGCGGTGGGCACTTCCAGCGCGCCGGGCACTTCGCAGATTTCGAACGTGCCGCCTGCCGCTTCGATCTCTGCCGTTGCACCGGCGACCATGTTGTCGGCGATGTCCTTGTAGTAAGGCGCCACCACGATCAGCAGCTTGACCGGCTTGTCAAAGCTCGGGCGCGGCAGGGTGTAATGGGTTTCTGAACCAGCCATGTCAGGTCTCCTTACGCGTCGGACAGGATCGGGCGCGTGCCGGTGATGGTCAGCCCGAAGGCATCCAGTCCCAGATAGCGCGTTTCAGGGGAATCGGTCAGCAGCTCCAGCTCGCTCAGGCCCAGCTTGGACAGGATCTGGGCGCCAAGACCGGTCTGTTTGATGGTGCGCGGGCCTTCGTCCTCGGGCGCGTAAAGCGAATGGCGCGGTTCGCGGAACAGGCAGACAACGCCGCGCCCCTCTTCGCCGATCAGCTCCATAGCGCGGGGCAGTTCACGCACCGGTTTGGGCCCCAGGCCCAGGATGTCGCTGGCTTCATGCAGCGCATGGGTCCGGCACAGGACAGGCCCCGGCGCGGTGATGTCGCCCTTGATCAGCACCACATGTTCAACCCCGTGGGTCTGGTCGGTGAAGATCCGCATCTCCCACTCGCCACCGAATTCCGAGGTCACGGTGCTGCGGTCGGTTTCCACCACCAGGTTGTCATTGCGCGACCGGTAGGTGATCAGATCGGAAATGGTGCCGATCTTAAGCCCATGGGTCTGCGCATATTCGACCAGATCGGGCAGACGCGCCATGGTGCCGTCTTCCTTCATGATCTCGCAGATGACCGAGGACGGGTAATGCCCCGCCAGACGGGCAACGTCACAGCCGGCCTCGGTATGGCCTGCCCGGACCAGAACCCCGCCCCGGCGCGCGCGCAGCGGGAACACATGGCCCGGCGTCGCAATATCGGCACTGGTGCATTGCGGGTTGATCGCGGTCGCAACGGTCAGCGCACGATCCGCAGCCGAGATGCCGGTCGACACGCCTTCGCGCGCCTCGATCGACACGGTGAACGCCGTTTCATGGCGCGACGAGTTGTTCATCGCCATCATCGGTAGGCCCAGCTCTTCGATCCGCTCGGCCGGCAGGGTCAGGCAGATCAGCCCGCGCCCATGGGTGGCCATGAAGTTGATCGCCTCGGGCGTGGCGAAATTCGCCGGGATCACCAGATCGCCTTCGTTCTCGCGGTCTTCATGGTCGACCAGGATGAACATGCGACCCTGGCGGGCCTCTTCGATGATGTCTTCGATCGGGCTGATTGCAGCGCGCAAACCGGCTTCGACGGGACCGGGCGTTTCAAAGCTCATGAGTGCAGCCTTTCGCTGAACGGTTGCTGGGCGTGTAGGTTATCGCCAGATAGACCAAGGCGGCGACAATTGCCAGACCCGCAAACGGCACCTGCGGGGCTGGACGCGGCGTTGTCGCTGTGGCTCTCTCGCAGGAACAGGTAAATCGAAAGGAAACCGATATGCGCATTTCCCGCATGATCCAGGCGGTTGAAGCTCATGCCGAGGGCGAACCGGGTCGGGTGATCACCGGCGGCATGCCACATCTGAAAGGCGCAACGGTCTTTGAAAAGATGCAGGATATGGCCCGCAATCATGATGACATCCGGCTGCAGATGCTGCGCGAACCGCGCGGCAATCCAGGGCTGTGCTGCAACGCCGTGGTGCCGCCCTGTCATCCCGAGGCGGATATGGGGTTCATCATCTTCGAACAGACCGAATATCCGCCGATGTCCGGCTCCAACACCATCTGTACTGTGACGGTGTTGCTGGAAACCGGCATCCTGCCAATGGTGGAGCCCGTCACCGAGCTGACGCTGGAGGCGCCCGCGGGGCTGATCCGGGTTCGTGCCGAATGCGAAGACGGCAAGGTCAAACGGGTCGAATTCCTGAATGTTCCCGCTTTTGCCATGCATCTGGATGCGCCGGTTGAGGTGCCGGGGCTGGGCACCGTGCAGGTCGATGTGGCCTGGGGCGGCATGTTCTTCGTTCTGGCCAATGCTGACAGTTTGGGTCTGTCGCTTGAGGCGGACAATGGCAAGGAAATCGTGCGGATATCCGAGGCCATCCGTCATGCCACGGTCGAACAGCTGCCGGTGGTGCATCCGGAAAACCCGGACATTACCGGCCCGACCATCACCAATCTCTGGGGGGCGCCTGTGGCACCGGGCACGGACGGGCGTGGCGCGATCACCATTTCAACCGGCCCCTACGATCCGAACAGACCGCAAGAGGCCTCCGGCATCCTGGACCGCTCGCCCTGCGGCACCGGGACATGTGCAAAAATGGCGGTGCTTCATGCGCGCGGTCTTCTGGGGGGCGGCGACAGCTATGTGAATGCCGGCCCTCTGGGCACCACGTTCACCGGGCGGATCACGGAAGAGACCCGCGTTGGGCCTTATCCGGCGATCATCCCGACGCTGTCGGGCCAGGGGTGGATTTACGGCACGTCGAATTGGACCCTGGACCCCTCCGATCCGTTTCCGCAGGGCTATACCGTTAGCGACATGTGGTAGCTAACAAGGGGCGGAGATTATTCGCAGAATAATCTCCTGCATCGGTCAGCACACATTCGAGGAGGGCTAAGATTTTTCGCAGAAAAATCTTAGCCTGCTTCGGCCAGACGTGCCACGTAGCGGGCCAGGGTATCGATTTCCAGGTTGATCCGGTCCCCGATCTTGGCGTCGCCCCAGGTCGTGGCCTCTTTGGTATGCGGGATGAAGTTGATCCCGAAGGTATCGCCTTCAACCTCATTGACGGTCAGCGAGGTTCCGTTCAGCGCCACGGATCCTTTGGGCGCGATGAACCTGGCCAGCTCGACCGGCGCGCGCAGCGTCACGCGAGTGCTGTCGCCTTCGTCACGCATCTGGATGATCTCGGCCACGCCGTCCACATGCCCCGAAACGATGTGCCCCCCCAGTTCGTCCCCGACCTTGAGCGCGCGTTCAAGGTTCACCCGTTTGCCGACCATCCAGCCATCCAGATTGGTCTTGGACACGGTTTCGGCGCTGATCTGCACATCATACCAGTCGTCCCCAAGGGCGATCACAGTCAGGCACACACCGTCGGAGGCAATGGAAGCGCCCATATCGATCCCCGCGGTGTCATAGCTGGTGCGGATCCGCGCGCGCAGATCGCCGGCCTGCTCCAGTTCCATGATGGTGCCGATATCCGTGATGATCCCTGTAAACATGGCCTGACCTTCTCTGCACGAAATGTTCCTGCTCACTGGTACCTGTGGCGGGGGGCGACGACAAGGCCCAGTTGCCCCCCTTGCGGGCCCGCCGCACGACGGTCATAGTTTCGCCCAACTGGGCCTCTATGGATCAACGAAAGCCAAAAATGGCCAACGAGGGAAAAATGAGCAGTCCCAACCAGAACCGCAGGGTTTTCCTGTTCCTGCAGGGCCCCCATGGTCCGTTTTTCAACGGGCTGGGCCGGATGTTGCGCGCCGCAGGCTGCACCGTCTGGCGCGTCGGCTTCAATGCCGGGGACCGGGCCTTCTGGTTCCACCCTGCCAGCTATATCTCCTATCACGGCACGCCCGAGGCTTGGCCCGAGACCGTGACCACCCTTTATGACGAGCGCAAGGTGACGGATATCGTTCTTTACGGCGACACCCGGCCCATCCATGCCGAAGCCGTGGCCGCCGCCAAGGCGCGGGGCATTCGCGTGCATGTGTTCGAAGAAGGCTATCTGCGACCCTATTGGGTCACCTATGAGCGGGGCGGATCGAACGGCAACTCGCGCCTGATGGATCTGTCGATCCCCGACATGCAGTCCGCGCTGGAAC
The DNA here is from genome assembly GCA_022763485.1 of Paracoccaceae bacterium. Lineage (GTDB taxonomy): Bacteria > Pseudomonadota > Alphaproteobacteria > Rhodobacterales > Rhodobacteraceae > Aliisedimentitalea. The sequence goes on from JALEGX010000022.1 coordinate 11,311, forward strand.
TGTCGGACATGGAGGCCCCCCTGCCCCCGTCCCATTGGGGCGACATGCGCCATCACGTGTTCTATGGCGCGCTTTATCATTGGTTCGTGATGTTCCGGAACGGCAAATATCGCAACTTCCGCCCCCACCGTGACCTTCCGGTGACCAAGGAATTCCAGCTCTATCTGCAGCGCCTGCTGCTGATGCCGCTTCAGGCCATCGAGCGGCGTCTTGCGACACTGCGAATCCGCAACGGCGGCTTCCCCTACCACCTGGCCCTGCTTCAACTGGAGCATGACAGCTCGTTCCAGAAACATTCACCCTTCTCCACGATGACCGAATTCCTGGAAGAGGTCTTTGCCGGCTTCGCCGCCGGAGCGCCCGCGCATCACCATCTGGTGGTCAAGGCGCATCCGTTGGAAGACGGGCGTGTTCCGATCCGCAAGGAAGTGCGCCGCCTGTCGCGCAAGTTCGGTCTGAAAGGGCGCGTGCATTATGTCCGCGGCGGCAAGCTGGCGGCGCTTCTGAACGAAACCCGCAGCGCCGTCACCGTCAATTCAACCGCTGGTCAGCAGGTGCTGTGGCGCGGCATCCCGATCAAGGTGTTCGGCAATGCCGTCTACGCCAAGCCCGAGTTTGTTTCGACGCAGGCCCTGCGCGATTTCTTCGCCGCCGCCAAACGGCCCGACAATCGCGCCTACAAGGATTATCGCCGCTTCCTGCTGGAGACCAGCCAGGTGCCCGGCGGCTTCTATTCCCGCTCTGGTCGGCGACAGCTTCTGCGCCAGGTCGTGGACATGATGCTGGCCCATGATGACCCCTATGACGCGCTGAAAGAGGGCACAGCGGCCCCACGGCAACAGTTGCGGCTGGTGAAATGAGCGGCTCAAACGCGCGGACTGGATTTTTGATCGCCTTTCCGCTATGTTGTCTCAAAAAACTGAGGCAGAAATAATTAGGTCGAGGAGACCGAGCAGTGAAATCCGTGTCCAAACGGTGGGTTCGCCCCATCGCCATGCTTGCCGCATTGAGCATTGCGGCGTCCTGCGCATTGCCGCGCGTCGGTCCCAACAAACGTGAGATTTTCGCCGGTTCCGTGCAGAAGGAAGGCGACGCCTTCATCGTGGCCGTCAACGACCGCGTGACCCGAGCAACCGCAGTTGTGCCAGCCCTGGGCTTCAGCGACAGCTTCAAGACCGCTGGCCGCATCACCTCGGACGTGATCCAGCCCGGCGACATCCTGAGCCTTTCGGTCTGGGAAAACGTGGATGACAAGCTGTTCGGGGAAACCCCGACGGCCAGTATCCTGGAAGAAATTCAGGTCGACAGCGGCGGCTTCATCTTTGTGCCCTATGCGGGCCGGTTGCGCGCGGCAGGCAATACGCCGAACCGCCTGCGCGAGATGATCACCGCAAAGCTGGAAGACCAGACCCCTGACCCGCAGGTCGAAGTTCGGCGCGTTGCTGGCGACGGCACCACCGTCAGCCTGACCGGCGCGGTTGGCGGCCAGGGCGTCTATCCGATTGAACGGCCCACCCGCACCCTGTCCACCATGCTGGCGCAGGCCGGGGGCGTGACCATCGAACCCGAAATCGCCCAGGTCACCGTGATCCGTGGCGGTCAGCAGGGCAAGATCTGGTTCCAGGACCTCTATGACCATCCCGAACTGGATATCGCCCTGCGCGGCGGCGACCGGATCCTGGTCGAAGAAGACACCCGCTCGTTCACCGCCTTGGGCGCAACCAGCGCACAGGCCCGTGTGCCCTTCGAATCGCAGGACCTGTCGGCTCTGGAAGCCATTGCACAGGTGGGCGGTCTGATCTCTACCGCGTCAGACCCGACCGGGGTTTTCGTGTTCCGCAACGAAGCGGCCGAAATCTCGAATCAGGTGCTGGGTCGGGATGACCTGCAAGGCGCGCAGCGCATGGTCTATGTGCTGAACCTGACCGAACCCAATGGCCTGTTCCTAGCGCGGGACTTCGTGATCCGTGACAATGACACGCTCTATGTGACTGAAGCGCCTTATGCGCAGTGGACCAAGACCATTTCGCTGGTGGCCGGATCGATCACCCCGATTTCAAGCATCTCGTCCCTCGCCGGCGGGTAACCACATGACAGACCTAACCGACAGGTCTCGGGCCGGGAGCGAAGGCTCCCGGCTTTTTGTTTATAACGGCGGCTTCCTTATGCAGCGCCGCCTGCGGCGGATCCTGTCGCTGGCCGGCTATTCCCTGCGGCTGGGCCTGCCAAAGGACGGCGACAAGGTTGCCATCTGGGGCGACAGCCCCACCGCCCACAGGGGCCGGCGCATCGCCGAGACGCACAATGCCCCACTGCTGCGGGTCGAAGACGCCTTTCTGCGCTCCCTGCATCCGGGACGCACGGGCGAGCCGCCGATGGGATTGCAGCTGGACCATAGCGGCGTGCATTTCGACCCCTCGACCCAATCGGACCTGGAACAGATCCTCAGCACCCATCCGCTGGACGACGCGGCAATGATGACACGCGCGCGCGATGCGATCGCCCGGATGCAGGAAGCGCATCTGACGAAATACTGCGCTGTGGACCCTGCCCTGCCAGCGCCCGACCCCGGCTATGTTCTGGTGGTGGACCAGACCTTTGGCGACGCGTCCGTGCGGGCCTCTGGCGCAGATCTGGCGCGGTTCCGGGAAATGCTGGTCTTTGCACAGGAAGAGCATCCTGGCGCGCGAGTGCTGATCAAGACGCATCCCGAAACCGCACAAGGGTTTCGGCAAGGCTATTTCAGTCTGGAAGATCAGAGCCACCGTGTCAGCCTGTTCACTGATCCGATTTCCCCCTGGACGCTGCTGGAAGGGGCGGTCGGCGTCTACACCGTGTCGTCACAGCTTGGCTTCGAGGCGATCCTGGCTGGTCACAAGCCGCGCGTTTTCGGCCAGCCGTTCTACGCCGGTTGGGGGCTGACGTCGGATGAATTCCCGGTGCCCCGCAGACAACGGCGTCTGACAAGGGCACAGCTGTTTGCCGCCGCGATGATCCTCTACCCGGTCTGGTATGATCCCTTCACCGATGACCTGTGCCAACTGGAAACCGTTTTGGACAACCTTGAGGCGCAAAGCCGCGCCTGGCGACAGGACCATCGGGGCTGGACCGCCAGCGGCATGCGGCTGTGGAAACGCCGTCACCTGCAATCCTTCTTCGGGCAACAGAAGAAGCTGGTGTTTTCGGACACGGCAGACAACGCGCGCCCACACATGGTCTGGGCCGGGAAGGCCGACCCGGGCGCACAGGACGTGGTGCGGGTCGAAGATGGGTTCTTGCGGTCCCGCGGGCTGGGGGCCGAGCTGGTGCCGCCGCTGTCGCTGGTGACGGACTACAGCGGCATCTACTACGATCCGACCGGGCCAAGCGATCTGGAACACTGGATCCAGACCCGCAGCACCCTGACGCAAACGCAAAGGACGCGGGCGGAACGCCTGACACGCTCCCTCATCGACGCAAATCTTTCGAAATACAATATCGGCGCCGCCCCTGTGCCCCTGCCCGAGGGACACAGAATTCTGGTTCCCGGGCAGGTCGAAGATGACGCCTCCATTCGCACCGGTGCCGGGGACATCCGCACCAATCTGGAGCTTCTGCGTGCCGCGCGCAACGCCAACCTGGACGCCGTGATCCTGTACAAACCGCATCCAGATGTCGAAGCGGGCCTGCGCAGCGGCGCGATCCCCGAAACCGATCTGGCCGATCTGATCCTGACAGATGTGGACATGGCCCAGCTGCTGCCGCAGGTGCAGGAGGTGTGGACCATGACCTCACTCACCGGGTTTGAGGCTTTGTTGCGGGGCGTGCGGGTGACGACGCTGGGCGCGCCCTTCTACGCGGGCTGGGGGCTGACCACGGATCTTGGTCCCATTCCGGAACGGCGGCGGGCGCAGGTGGATCTGGCCGGGTTGGTCCATGCCAGTCTGATTGACTATCCGCGCTATCTGGACCCTGTGACCGGCCTGCCCTGCCCGGTTGAGGTTGCCGTCAAACGCCTGCGTAGCGGGCAGAACCCGCGCGCAGGGGTCGGCACCAGAAGCCTGTCGAAATTGCAGGGGCTGTTTGCGACCTACGCCCACCTGTGGCGCTGACCGCTCAGGGGTCAGCGCAGGCGGCGGGTCCAGCGATGCAGAACATCCGCCCCGATGGGACGGGTTTCCACCAGATCGAAACGGGCGGCCTCTTCCAATCGACCCAGACCAAGCGCGCCGATAACGGGCAGCCCTTCGGCCCCAATGCCCAGCCCGGCGGTGAAGCCGATCAGCTCATCCACCAGATCATGCGCCAGCAGGGACGCCGCCAGTGCCGAGCCGCCTTCGCAGAACACCCGCGTCAGCCCCGCGCGGCCCAGCTGTTGCAGGACATCCGCGGGATCCAGCTGTACGCCCAGCACCGCGCAGGGGATCAGGGTCGCCCCGATGCCTTCCCACGCGCGCAGACGTTCGGCGTCCGCACCGGGTCCATGACACAGCCAGACCGGCACCTCCTTGGCGGTGCGCGCCAGCTGGCTGAGCAGCGGCAGGTCCAGATGACGGGAAATGACCACCCGGACCGGTTGATGCTCAACGCCCAGATCCCGCACCGTGAGCGAGGGATCATCGGCCCGGGCCGTGCCCGCGCCCACCATCACCGCGTCATGACGCGCCCGCATCGCATGAACTTCGCGGCGGGCCTGCGGTCCGGTGATCCATTTGCTCTGCCCGGTGCCCGTGGCAATGCGGCCGTCAAAGCTGGAGGCCATTTTCAACGTGACCAGCGGACGCCCCTGTTCGGTCCGGAAGAAGAAGCCCGCGTGATCACGCATGGCCTGTTCCGACAAGACGCCGGTCGTGACTTCGATCCCGTGCATGCGAAGTTTTTCAAACCCCTGCCCCGACACCCGCGGGTCGCTGTCCTGCAGGGCGGCCACCACGCGGGCCACGCCGGCCTCGACCAGCGCATCGGCGCAGGGCGGTGTCTTGCCGTGATGGGAACAGGGCTCCAGCGTCACATAGGCCGTCGCGCCGCGTGCCTGCTCTCCCGCCTGGGCCAGAGCCACAACTTCGGCATGGGGGCGGCCACCGGGTTGTGTCCAGCCCCGGCCCACGATGCGGCCGTCCTTGACAATGACACAGCCCACGGCCGGGTTGGGCCAACAGTTCCCCTGCCCGCGCTGCCCCAGAGACAGCGCAAGGGCCATGAATCGTTCATCCACTGGCGGTTACTCTTCGCTTTGACTTTCCGGCGGACGCAGTTCGTGGACAAAGTCCTCGAAATCATCAGCGGCCTGGAAGTTCTTGTAAACACTGGCAAACCGGACATAGGCCACGGTGTCGATCCGGGCCAGCGCCTCCATCACGATCTCACCGATGCGTTTGGACGGGATGTCGGTTTCCCCCATGCTTTCCAGCCGCCGCACGATGCCCGAAATCATCTGGTCGATGCGGTCTGGTTCAATCGGGCGTTTCTGCATGGAAATCCGGATCGAGCGTTCCAGCTTGTCCCGATCGAAATCTTCCCGGCGGCCATTCGATTTGACCACGACCAGATCGCGCAGCTGCACCCGCTCATAGGTGGTGAAACGGCCCCCGCACGCCGGACAAAACCGGCGGCGCCGGATCGAGACGTGGTCTTCGGCCGGTCGTGAATCCTTGACCTGTGTATCTATATTTCCGCAAAATGGGCAGCGCATGGCCGTTCCCCTTGTTCCTGTCCGCCGCAATTTGTGGGATCTTTGGCCCACTTATCCACAACTATAGGACAGCCGCAACTTTTTGGGTAGAGGTGAATTGTCACCGCAAGATCAAGTGTAAGATCAGCCGATCTGCGCGACAACGCGCCGGGTATGCGGGGCGTCGCGATGCTCAAACAGATAGATGCCCTGCCAGGTGCCCAGCAGAACGCGCCCGGCCTGAACCGGAATGGTCAGGCTGACCGGCAAGAGCGCGGCCTTGATATGCGCAGGCATGTCATCGGGTCCCTCATAGGTGTGCCGCAGATAGGACATGCTGGGGTGGTTGGACGGCGGCACGAGGCGCTGAAAGAAGGCCTGCATGTCTGTCTGCACTTCGGGATCTGCGTTCTCCTGGATCAGCAGCGAGCAGGAGGTGTGCCGGACAAAGAGCGTCAGCAGGCCATCGGGCTGGTCGCTCTGTGCGGCCCAGCGGGTCACGTCCCGGGTGAATTCGTAAAGCCCCGGACCGCGTGTGTGAATTTCAAACTCTGTCAGCATCCCCCCTGCCTGCCCGAAGGCGGCAGAGGTTGCAAGCCGTCAGGGCCAGCGACGGCGGATGAAGTCATCCTCGAAACCGTCCCCAAAGCAATAGGTCCGCGCGAAGGACGCGTTCAGATTGTCCCCCGCCCGCTTGACGGTCAGCGACAGACCGGTGGAGGTGTCTGCCCCTTTTGGCGGACGGTAGGCGAATTGAACCGCCTTGTAGCCATCGCGAGTGACCGATGCCCCGATCGCTCGCCAGATATAGATCCGCTGGTTGGCCGCCACGCGGTCCTGGCGGATCGCGTAGTCGCCAATGGCGCACCAGAAATCAGCCGGGCCGGAGCCGGGGCGCGACAGCACCTCATAGACCCCGTTTCCGATGGCAAAGACCTCATGCCGGTTATGTGCCCGCCACGCGGATGCAACGGCGGGGATCAGCAGCAGACCGGCAACCAGCGCAACACCCAGTTTTTTCTGTTGGTCAAACATGTCAGAGCCGCGCCGGTGGCCGCTGGCATTCAGTGTTTGCCCGCTGGACTGACATGTTGTCGCCAACCTGAAGCGATTTCAGGATCAGAAAGCTGCTGACCGGTTCGGACGCCAGGATATCCGGGTTGAGCGTGAAGTGCACCGCGCTGCGCCGATTGGTGGTGACGCTCCGGCCTCGGCCACGGACGACATAGATCCGGTCCTTCCAGCCAGCGTTCAGCTCGCGACGCGCATATTCAGCGGCGCCGCACCAGTATTCCCAACCGGAAGCGGCGGAATTCTGACCGACGACCTCAAAGACGTTTTCGTCTACCTGCCTGATCTGAGCGCCGAACCGCCCGGTGAGAGCCTGCACGGGCGAGACCGCCGCAACAAGCAAACAAGACAACATTGCCGTTTTGAAGGTGTTCATGGGTTCTTCCATTCATGTGTATGCCCCATGCCCGGGCATCCATCGAAACTATGGAGTCCAGATAGGGCTCATGCCTGAGAGTTTCCAGAACAGCTGCCACCATTCCACACAACTCTGCGCAATTACCCGTGTGCAGAACGACAAGGGGCGACCCGAAGGCCGCCCCTTTTGAGAAGATATTTCAGCGCTTACTGGTCCAGGAAGCTGCGCAGTTTGCGCGACCGGCTGGGGTGCTTCAGCTTGCGCAAAGCCTTCGCTTCGATCTGGCGGATCCGTTCGCGGGTCACGCTGAACTGCTGACCCACCTCTTCCAGCGTGTGGTCGGTGTTCATGCCGATGCCAAAGCGCATCCGCAGGACCCGCTCTTCACGCGGCGTGAGCGAGGCCAGAACGCGGGTGGTGGTTTCCTTGAGGTTCTCCTGAATGGCGCTGTCCAGCGGCAGCACGGCATTCTTGTCCTCGATGAAATCGCCCAGCTGGCTGTCTTCCTCGTCCCCGATCGGGGTTTCGAGGCTGATCGGCTCCTTGGCGATCTTCATCACCTTGCGGACCTTCTCCAGCGGCATCTGCAGCTTTTCTGCCAGCTCTTCCGGCGTCGGCTCGCGGCCGATTTCATGCAGCATCTGGCGACCGGTGCGGACCAGCTTGTTGATCGTTTCGATCATGTGGACCGGGATACGGATGGTGCGCGCCTGATCCGCGATGGAGCGGGTGATCGCCTGACGGATCCACCAGGTCGCATAGGTCGAGAACTTGTAGCCGCGGCGGTATTCGAACTTGTCCACCGCCTTCATCAGGCCGATGTTGCCTTCCTGAATAAGATCAAGGAATTGCAGGCCACGGTTCGTGTACTTCTTGGCGATCGAGATCACCAGACGCAGGTTCGCCTCGACCATTTCCTTCTTGGCCTGACGCGCTTCTTTTTCACCCTTCTGAACCTGCTGCACGATGCGGCGGAATTCCGGGATGTCCAGACCAACATACTGACCGACCTGCGCCATGTCTGCGCGCAGATCTTCAACCTTGCTGGTGGAGCGTTCGATGAACATCTGCCAGCCACGGCCCGGCTTCTCAGCCATTTCAGACAGCCAGTTCGGGTCCAGTTCGCGGCCGCGGTAGGCCTCGACAAACTCACGACGGTTGATCCGTGCCTGGTCGGCCAGTTTCACCATCTGGCTGTCGATCTGCATAACGCGCTTGTTGATGCCATACAGCTGGTCGATCAGCGCTTCGATACGGTTGTTGTGCAGGTGCAGACCGTTCACCAGTTCCACGATCTCGGACCGCAGCGCCTGATAGGTCGCTTCATCCTTGTCGCTGAAGCTGGCATCTTCGTTCAGGGTGGCCGAAATCCGGCTGTCCTGCATCTCGCTCAGCATGGCGAAGTCGGACGAGATACGTTCCAGCGTGGTCAGCACCTGATCTTTCAGGGCCGCTTCCATCGCCGCAAGCGACATGTTCGCCTGTTCGTCTTCGTCGTCATCATCATCCTTGGCAATCGGGTTGCCGTCGGCGTCCAGCTCGGGACCGGTGTCTTCGGCCTTCTTGTTGGTGTTTGCCGCCACCGCCGAAGTGTTGACGACCGGTTCTTCCTCCTCGTCGTCGTCCATCTGGTTGCCAAAGGTGGCCTCCAGGTCGATGACGTCGCGCAGCAGGATGTCCTCGGACAGAAGTTCGTCATGCCAGATGGTGATCGCCTGGAAGGTCAGCGGGCTTTCACAAAGACCGGCGATCATCGTGTTGCGGCCGGCCTCGATGCGTTTAGCAATCGCGATCTCGCCTTCGCGGCTCAGCAGCTCAACGGATCCCATTTCGCGCAGGTACATGCGCACCGGGTCGTCGGTGCGGTCCAGCTTTTCGGTCTGAGCACCGGCCAGCGCAACTTCACGCGGTCCTTCAGCGGCCACCAGCTCGGTCGAGCCTTTCTGCTCTTCCTCTTCGGCTTCCTCGTCCTCGATGATGTTGATGCCCATTTCGGACAGCATCGACATCACATCCTCGATCTGTTCGGAACTCACCTGATCCGGCGGCAGAACCTGGTTCAGCTGATCATAGGTGATGTAGCCTTTCTCGCGGGCCTCCGCGATCATCTTCTTGACCTGAGCCTGGCTCATGTCCAGCGAGATTTCGGCTTCCTGTTCGTCGGGCTTGCGGTCGTCGGTGTCCTTGGCGGCCATTCAGTGCTCCTACAGGGAAAGGGCGATTCGGTTAGGCGAATCATTAGCGTGATCTGCTGATTCGTCACCCCGTTTACCGGTTTTTATTTCGAACTTCTTCACCAAAACGTTTCAGCGTCGTTTCTTGGCAAAGTTAATCGTGCTCATGATCCTGTCCAGTTCATCGCGTTCTTCGCGGTTCATCCGGGCGCCGTTGTCAGCAATATCGTATTGCGCCCGGTCTTCGTTTTCGCTGCGCACGGCGCGGTTGCGTGCCTCTGCAGCTTGTCCGACACGCCAGGTCAGCGTCTCATCCGCAAGGCTGGACAGGTCTTCGGTCGCTTCCGCGATTTCACTATTCAGCCCGTATCGCGCTTCGAGTTTTGCGAATTCTTCGGAGAGCGTCAGACGCGCGATTTCCATATCGCCGGGTTTGCGCAGACAGGGGCTGATAGCCACATGGCGAAGGGCAAAGAGATTTTCAAGGGCCTGGGGCCCAAGGGATTGTTCGATATGATCGCGCAGATGCTCGGGTGCATCAATTCCGTGGCGCAACAGCATGTCCCGCATCAGCGCGTGATCGGGATCCTGACACGGCATCGCCTCCAGCCGGCTTTCGAATTCGACGATGACTGCGGGGGTGCAAAGCGCGCTGGCCAGCACAACGGCTTCGCGCATGGCAATGGTGGCCGCTTCGCCCTGAGCCACAAGGGCCGAGCTTTTGGTGGTTGAGCGGGGCACTGCGGGCTGCTGGCCACGCCAGTTGCCACGCCCGCTGCGCGCGCCACCGCCCGAGAACGCCCCCTTGGTGCGCGCAGGCCGCCGGCCCTGCCGGAACAGGTCCCAGCGCATTTCCTTGATGTCGTCGCCATAGTGCTTGCGGATCGACGGGTCGCGGATCAGCGCAATCTTTTCGCGCAGCGCCTTGTCCAGGATTGCCTTGCGTTCGGGGCTGTCAAAGACCTTGCCTTCGGTTTCGCGCTGCCAGAGCAGACGCACCATCGGCATTGCCTGATCCAGCACCGCCTGCACCGCCGCCGGACCTTCGGCGCGGATCAGGTCATCGGGGTCCTTGCCTTCGGGCATCACCGCAAAACGCAGCGATTTCCCCGCCTCCAGCAAGGGCAGCGCCAGATCGATCACCCGCATCGCCGCGCGCAGACCTGCCGTATCCCCGTCCAGCGCGATGATCGGCTCATCGGCCACACGCCACATCATTTGCAACTGCGGTTCCGTTACCGCGGTCCCCAGCGGAGCGACGGCCGCCTCAAACCCGGCCTCGGCCAGGGCGATCACATCCATATAGCCTTCGGCCACCAGGAAGGGCTGGCCCCGGCCTGCGGCCGCGCGTGCCGGTCCGATATTGTAGAGGCTGCGCCCCTTGTCGAAGAGTTCCGTTTCGGGCGAGTTCAGGTATTTCGCATTGTCGTTAGGATCCATCGCCCGACCACCGAAAGCAATGCAACGCCCACGTGCATCGCGGATCGGGAACATGATCCGGTTGCGGAAGGTGTCATAAGGCCTGCCCCCCTTGGAGGACGGTTTGGCCAACCCAGCGCCCAGGATCAGTTCCTCGGCCACGCCCTTGCCGCGCAGATGATCCCAGAGGTTCTGCCATCCGTCAGGCGCAAATCCGATTTCCCACCGCTCCAGCGCAGGACCCAGCAGACCGCGCCGGTTGATATAGGCGCGCGCTTCCGTTCCCTGCCCGGTGTTCAGGTTCAGACGGAAGAATTGCACCGCCTGTTCCATCACCTCGGCCAGCAGGGTGCGCTTGTCCTGCTTCTGCTGCGCCTTGGGATCACGGGCGGGCATTTCCATGCCGGCTTCCTGCGCCAGAATCTCCACCGCTTCCATGAACGGGACGTTATCCGTCTCCTGCACGAACTTCAGCGCGTCGCCCTTGGCGTGACAACCGAAGCAGTAGTAGTAGCCCTTGCGATCATCCACATGAAAGGACGCGGTTTTTTCGTGGTGGAACGGGCAAGGCGCCCAAAGGTCCCCTTTGCCCTGATTGGACTTGCGTTGATCCCACATCACCTTGCGCCCCACCACCTGTGCCAGGCTGGTGCGGTTGCGCAGTTCATCCATGAATCCGGGGGGCAGCGACATGCGACCTATCTTACAGAAGACATGCCGCGCGCCAAGAGGCACGACAGCATTGCAGAACGGGATTTGATTTCAGCAGTAGTCAGAGCCGGTTATTGCTGAAGGCAGAGCTCTTTCCAGGCCGCGCCCAGGTCTTCCTTGCGGATGACCTTCATCTTCTGCTCATACACCCAGGGCGTCACCAGCGGGATCGCCGCATTGTAGTTTTCAGGCCAGGCCGGATCGGTGGCGGCGATCGCCTCTGCCACATCGGCCTCCTTCACCCGGTCCTTGCGAGCCTGCTGTACCGCCGCCACAACGTCCGCCTGATAGCCGCAACTGACATCTTTGCTGTCCGCAGCAAAAACCGGCGACGCCAGAACGGCAGCAAAAAGGGCAAGACGCAGCTTCATGAAAGACCTCCGCAGGGAATCAGTGGGTTCCTGCGCGAGATTACCCCCGCGCCGCGACAGCTTCCATCGCAGACTTGAGGTCATGCACCAACGTGCGCGCCATGGAGCGGAAGACCATGACCTCGAACGCCGATGGCCCCACCCGCGTGACCGAAGCCATCATGTGGGCCAGCTCGGTCCGGGCGGTCGCGCCGATACCGAAACTCTGCCCCCGCAGATCCACCGGAACATGGCGGGCCAATACGGCTTCGGCCGCCTCGCCCTCCAGCCGGACAACCGCCCAAGCATCGCTCTGATCCGTCAGCGCAGCATGTGCGCCCAGCGCCCGGTCAGCCGCCACACCGATAAGCAGCGCCTGCCCCCGGCTGAACCAGCTGATCCGCGCCGCATCGGATATCAGGCTGCTGTTCGCCTCCGGCCATCCCAGCCCAGAACCGGCCTTCAACAGCGCGTCCACTTGGGCTTCGGCGCCCCGAAACGGCGCGATGGAGGTCATGGTCCGCTGCTCCACTTCGCTCAGCGTGCAGCGCCCAATGGTTGTAGGGGCCAGCCCCGCGCAGGGTGATGTTGCTTTCAGGTCAGTCACGCAGACGCCCTCCTTCCGGATCGAAGAACACGGGGTTCACCACTTCACATTCGGTCGTCACGCCACGCATGTGATCCACCAGCGTGACTTTCTCGCCCCAGCGCTCGGTCCCGTTCTTCAGGAACCCAAGCCCGATCATATGGCCCAGCGTCGGCGAGTGCCCAACCGATGTGACATAGCCCTGATCATAGATCCGCTCGGCCGGATCCCCGGGATTGAACAGATGCGCACCGGCAGTCAGTTCCTGATCGGCGGTGACGGGTTTCAGCCCAACCATGCGTTCACGGTTCGGATCCATCAGGCCGGGACGTTCCGACATCGGCTTGCCCAGACAGGCCTTGCGCGGTGACACCATCCCCTGCATTCCAAGGTCAAAGGCGGTAACGGTGCCGTTGATTTCGGCATGGGTGATAAAGCCCTTTTCGATCCGCAGAACGTTCAGCGCCTCCATCCCATAGGCACCGCCGCCCAGCGCCTTGGCGCGGGCAACCAGCTCACGGAACAGCGCATCCCCATAACGGGCAGGCACCGCCAGCTCATAGGCGTGCTCCCCCGAGAAGGAGATCCGGAAGAGCCGCCCCTGCACGCCCTGCACCGACACCGGCCCGCAGGACATGAAGGACCAGTCGGATTTGTCCAGCTCCCCCTCCAGCAGGGCGTTCAACAGCTCACGGGATTTGGGGCCGGCCACGGCAAACTGCGCCCATTGCTCGGTCACGGAGGTAAAGCGCACATCCCACTCGGGATGCACCACCTGCGTGATGTACTCCAGATGCCGCATCACCTGCCCCGCCGCTGCGGTGGTAGTGGTCATCACATAATGGGTTTCCCCCATGCGCGCCGTGGTGCCGTCATCCATGATGAACCCGTCTTCGCGCAGCATCAGCCCATAGCGCACCCGCCCAAGCTTGAGCGAGGCAAAGCCGTTCGAATAGGCATAGTCCAGCAGCTTCGCCGCATCTGGACCCTTGATGTCGATCTTGCCCAGGGTGGAGACATCGCAGATGCCCACCGTCTGTCGCACCATCTTGACCTCGCGGTCACAGGCCTCGCGCCAAGTGCTTTCCCCGGCCTGCGGGAAATAGCTCGGACGATACCAGAGCCCCGCTTCGATGAACTCCGCTCCCATCTCGCGGCTGGCCGCATCCGAGGTCAGGATCCGCTCGGGTTTGAACCCCTTGTTTTCCGCCCCTGCCCCCATGGCGGCAATCGACACCGGTGAAAACGGTGGACGGAACGTGGTGGTCCCGGTTTCGGGAATACTGCGCCCTGTCGCATCCGCCAGCACCGCCAGCGCCGCCACGTTGGAGCTTTTGCCCTGATCGGTGGCCATACCCTGCGTGGTATAGCGCTTCATATGCTCGACCGAGCGGAAGTTCTCGGTCGCCGCCTGTTTCACGTCCTTGACGCAGACGTCGTTCTGGAAGTCCAGCCAGGCCCGCCCCTTGCCCGGCACATGCCAGAGCGGCGTGATCGCATAGCTCTCATCCCCGGCCACGGGCAGGGTGACATCGGGACAGGCAAGGCCCAGCGCCTCCAGCGCGCGGGTGGCCGCCGCCACGCCATCGCGCAGACACCCCGCGGTGCTGAACACCCCGTTGCAGGCCCCAACGGGATCCAGCCCCGTCACAGCATTCGGCGCCGGCACAAAACCCGCGATGTCCTGCCGCCAGACCGGGCGCGCGTTCTGATGGCAGGTCAGATGCACATTGGGGTTCCATCCCCCCGACATTGCCAGACAATCGGTCTGCAACTTCTCTTCGCCCGAGGCGGTGCGCAAGGTCACATTTTCCACCCGACCACGGCCACCCGTGTTGCAGACCTGCGCCCCCGGAATGACCCGGAACAGATCGCTTTTCGGCGCGTCATGGCGGCTGTCGATCATCGCGGCCACATGCACCCCGGCGCACACCAGGTCCCGTGCCGTGCGATGCGCCGCATCCGTATTGCCAAAGACCGTGACCCGCTTGCCCGTGGCCACGCCCCAGCGGTTCAGATAGGCCCGCACCGCCCCGGCGGTCATGATGCCGGGCCGGTCGTTGTTGCGGAAGGCCACCGGACGCTCGATCGCCCCCGCGGCCAGAACCGCCCGCTTGGCGGCAATGCGCCAGAAACACTCCAGCGGCAGGCCAGCGCGGCGCGGCTGGTGATGCCCCACCTTCTCCAGCGCCGCATAGGTGCCCTGATCATAGGCCCCGACCACGGCCGTCCGCGTCATCAGCCGAACATTGTCCATCTGAGCCAGTTCTGCGGTGACCTGCGCCACCCAGTCCCGCGCGGGCCTCCCGTCGATCTCTTCCTCTTCGGCCAGCAGACGCCCGCCGGGCTGACTGTCCTCATCCGCAAGGATTACATCCGCCCCGGCGCGTCCGGCGGTCAGCGCCGCCATCAGCCCGGCCGGCCCCGCCCCGATCACCAGATGGTCACAGAAGGCATAGGCCTTCTCATAGCGGTCGTCATCCGCATGCCCTGACAGCGCGCCCAGCCCGGCAGCCCGCCGGATCATCGGTTCATACAGCTTTTCCCAAAAGGCCGCGGGCCACATGAAGGTCTTGTAGTAGAACCCGGCCCCCAGGAAAGGCGCCGCCAGATCATTCACCGCCATCAGGTCCAGCCCCAGCGACGGCCAGCGGTTCTGACTGTCGGCCTGCAACCCCTCATACAGCTCCTGCACCGTGGCCCGCATGTTCGGCTCCACCGCATTGCCTGCGCGGATGGTGACCAGCGCATTGGGCTCTTCGCTGCCCGCGCTCAGCGCGCCGCGCGGGCGGTGGTACTTGAACGACCGCCCCATCAGATGCACGTCATTGGCCAGCAGTGCCGCGGCCAGCGTGTCCCCTTCGCGCCCGTCATAACGCCGCCCGTCGAAGCGGAACGACAGCGCCGCGCCCGCCGGGTTGAGGCCCTTTCCCGAAATCCTCATTGCGCCTCTCCCTCCAGGCCGACTTCGGCCAGTTGCGTGCCCAGGATCTCATGGGTTGCGGTGTTCCGCTCGACCACGATCCAGGATCCGCATCCCATCTCGTGATACCACAGCTCCTTCAGCGGACCCGGCTGGTTGTCGCGCAGATGCACATAGTCATGCCAGGCCTCGGTCCCCGCATCATCGGCCGGGCGCGGCAACGCCGCCCCCTGGTAATAGAACTCGCGGCGATCCCGCTCACCGCAGATCGGACAGACGATCCTCATGCGCCACGCTCCTCTTTCTTCTCGAAGAAAATACTCCGGGGGTGAGGCCGCAAGGCCGAGGGGGCAGCGCCCCCTGCCTGCAAGCCGATGCCCCGATCAATGCAGGTTGTGTTGCGCACCGGTCGCCTCCTCATCCATCAGGCCGTACCCGGTTTCAAACCGGTCCAGCCGGAAACCCGTCGCCGCCTCATGCGGCCGGTCGGTGGCGATCAGATGGGCAAAACAGTCGCCCGACGCGGGCGTCGCCTTGAAGCCACCATAGTTCCAGCCGCAGTTCAGATAGAGCCCCTCGATATGGGTCCTGTCGATGATCGGCGACCCATCGGGCGACATGTCCATGATCCCGCCCCAGCTGCGCAGCAGCCGTGCCTTGGCCACCGCCGGCACCATGGCCACGATGGTTTCCATCGTATGCTCCACCATCGGCAGGTTCCCCCGCGCCGCGTAGGAGCTGTAGAAATCAAGGTAGGAGCCGAAGACCAGCCCGCCCTTGTCGGACTGGCTGATATAAAGATGCCCCTCGGCAAAGGTGATCACGTGGTCAATGATCGGCTTCAGCCCTTCGGACACGAAGGCCTGCAACACATGGCTTTCGATGGGCAGGCGCATCCCCGCCATCGCCGCCACCTGGCTGGAGCGCCCCGCCGCCGCCATGGCGACCTTCTTGGCCCGGATCGGACCGCGCGTGGTCTGAACCCCCTTGACCACGCCCGCCTCGATGTCGATCCCGGTCACTTCGCAGTTCTGGATCAGGTCGACCCCGTGCCGATCCGCCCCGCGCGCATAACCCCAGGCCACGGCATCATGGCGGGCGGTTCCGGCACGGCGTTGCAACAGCCCCCCCATGATCGGGAAACGATTGTTGTCCAGGTTCAGGAAGGGGGCCAGCTCACGCAGCTGTTCCCGACCCAGGATTTCCGCGTCATCGCCCTGGTTCACAACGGCATTGCCGCGCCGGATGACCGCGTCGCGCTGCCCATCATTGTGAAAGAGGTTCAGGATCCCGCGCTGCGACATCATCGCGTTGTAGTTCAGGTCCTGCTCCAGCCCTTCCCACAGCTTCAGCGAGTGCGAGTAGAACTCCGAGTTTCCGGGCAGATAATAGTTGGCCCGGACAATGGTGGTATTGCGCCCGACGTTGCCACCGCCCAGATAGCCCTTTTCCAGCACGGCGACGTTTTTCATGCCATAGCGCTTGGCCAGGTAATAGGCCGTGGCCAGACCATGCCCGCCACCACCGATGATGACGATATCATAGTCGGACTTGGGCTCGGGATCGCGCCAATGCGGCTTCCACCCCTTGTTGCCGGTCAGCCCCTCCCGCAACACCCGCAAACCGGAAAAGCGCATGACAAACCTCCCACCTGGTTCCCTCTGCCGGAACGCGCGGCGCCCCTGCCAAACATCTTGCGCCATATGCTTCACACAAACTGGGCACTTCTGTCCAGTGCAAGTGACATGTCGAGACTCAAATCAGTCCAGGCACGTCCGAAAAATGCCGCGAACGTCTGTTTAGCGGGCGTTCCTTCTGCCAAGCCCCTCGACATGATCGACAGGGGGCGTTGCTGGGTCTCGAGCACCTGTTTGCGACAATTGTCTTCCAGCACGTCCCGATGTGCCGCCAGCATTGTCGGCAGAAGATCCAGCGGATGTGCGGCAAAGACGGCCAGCCGCAGCATATCATCAGTGGACGATCACTGCTCCTCCCAGTGATCCCTTGCGGCGCCAGGTGAAACCCAGCGCCCAGATTTGCTGCAACCTCTCAAATGCCGAGACACGCTCCGCAACAGATCAAATCCGACCTTTTCCACGGTCTCGGCAAACAGAATGGCGGGCATGAAGCCCGCCATCAGCGATAGCACTTTCGCGATCTTGAACGCTGCCTTACAGCCCCTTCGCACGATAGCTCGCCGCCACCTTGTCAATCGACACCAGATAGGCGGCGGTGCGCAGGTCGGTGACGTCGGCGCGGCTGTGCCACACCTCGCGCATCGACTGATAGGAAATCCGCATGGTGTCATCCAGGCCTGAGCGGACCAGTTCCAGCTCATCGGCCCCACGCAGATATTTGTCCTTGAAGTTGGGGCTCATCGACCAGGCGTCGCCCAGGTAGTCGTCCAGGCGCTGCAGCTCATCAATGACCAGCTGGTGACGCGCCTCTTCCTGACGCCGTTGCATCCGGCCGAAGCGGATATGGCTGAGGTTCTTGACCCATTCGAAATAGGACACCGTCACACCACCGGCGTTGGCGTACATGTCGGGAATGATCACCGTGCCCTTCTTGCGCAGGATGTCATCCGCACCCGCCGTCACCGGGCCGTTTGCGGCTTCGATGATCAGTGGCGCCTTGATCCGTTCAGCATTGTCCAGATTGATCACCCCTTCCAGCGCCGCCGGGATCAGGATGTCGCAGTCTTCTTCCAGGACAACGGCACCGTTTTCAACGAAAGTTGCATCGGGGAAGCCACTGACACCGCCATGTTTGACGATCCACTGATGCACGGCTTCAACATCCAGCCCCTCATCATTGACCAGCGCCCCGTCGCGTTCGATCACACCAACAATCAGCGCGCCGTCTTCTTCGCTCAGGAATTTGGCGGCGTGAAAGCCCACGTTGCCAAGGCCCTGCACGATGACGCGCTTGCCATCCAGGCTGCCGGTCAGACCGGCCTGTGCCATATCGCGGCTGTCGCGGAAGAATTCCCGCAGCGCAAATTGCACACCGCGCCCGGTGGCTTCGACACGGCCCGAGATCCCGCCGGCATTCAACGGCTTGCCGGTGACACAGGCCCGCGCGTTGATGTCGGTGGTGTTCATCCGGGCATATTGGTCCGCAATCCAGGCCATCTCCCGCTCGCCCGTGCCCATGTCTGGCGCCGGGACGTTCTGCGACGGGTTGATCAGGTCACGCTTGGCCAGCTCATAGGCAAACCGGCGGGTGATCTGTTCCAGCTCATGTTCATCATACTGGCGCGGATCGATGCACAGCCCCCCCTTGGAGCCCCCAAAGGGCGCCTCCACCAGAGCGCATTTGTAGGTCATCAGCGCGGCCAGCGCCTCGACCTCGTCCTGGTTCACCGACGGGGCATAGCGGATACCGCCCTTCACCGGTTCCATATGTTCGGAATGGACCGAGCGATAGCCGGTGAACGTCCGCATTTCACCGCGCAGACGCACCCCGAACCGCACCGTATAGGTCGCGTTGCAGACCCGGATCTTTTCTTCCAGCCCGGGAGGAAGATCCATCAAGGCAACGGCCCTGTTGAACATCAGGTCTACGCTTTCGCGGAAACTCGGTTCGCTCGCACGGTTCATTCTCGTCCTCCCAATGGTACGGCCGACTCGGCCTTGTGGTTCTTGTTTCTCAAACTCTAAGACGAGATCCCCCCAAAGTGCGACCTTTTTAGACATTCCCAATTTACGAAGTGTTTACTGCGACCTCCGGAATGCCCGCCAACCTGATGATTCCCAATATGTTTCCAACCTGGAAACAATGCCCGCCAAGCGTATGGAATGTGTCGCGAAACTGCGAAAAACCTCTCTGATTTATCTTGATTGCGCCCCAATTCAGCCACGTTCGCCCGGCAAAAAGGCAGAGACGAAATGTATCTGAAAGTTGCGTTGCTCCATCGGAGCAGAAGAGGGTTCCATGTGTATTCACATGCCAAAAACGCCTGATCAAGCCGTGTCGCCCCACTCCAAGCGGGCGGCGCTCATGTCCTATCTGGACCGGTTCCGGCGCGAAGAAGACGGGGCAATCCTGGTTTTCGGCGTGTTCGTGTTTCTGCTGATCCTGATGATCGGCGGGATCGGGATTGACATGATGCGGGTCGAGCGCGACCGGACCCGCCTGCAATACACGCTGGACCGCGCGGTGCTGGCCGCGGCTGACCTTGATCAGGAACTGGAACCGACCGCTGTTGTACGCGACTATTTCGACAAGGCCGGACTGGGCAGCTACCTGTCCTCCGTTTCGGTGAACGAGGGGCTGAGCTTCCGCGAAGTGACCGCCTCGGCGGTGGCGAATGTTCCGACACAGTTCATGCACATGGGCGGGATCGATACGATCCGGGCCCCGGCAAACAGCACGGCCGAGGAAAGCATCGGCGGTGTGGAGATTTCGCTGGTCCTGGACGTTTCGGGTTCGATGAACCGCAACAACCGCCTGCCCAACCTCAAGGTCGCCGCGCGCGACTTCGTAGATACGATGGTGGAAAACACCGAAGACGGCAACCTGTCCATCTCGATCGTGCCCTATGCCGCGCAGGTTACCCTGCCGGAGAATTTCCTGACGGAATTCAACATCTCGGGCGAGCACAACTATTCGCATTGCGTGAACTTCACCTCGAACGACTTCAACACCACGGCGCTGAACACCAACCAGGCGCTGACACAGACGCTGCATTTCGACCCGTGGACCTATTATTCGGACTACGACAACAACGGCGTCCGGGATGATGACCACAACGGTCTGGCCAATGGCAGCCTGGTGGCGCGTCCGATCTGCCCATCTGATGCCCGCCGCAGAACGATGGTTCTGCAGAAGAACGCCAACACGCTGAAGAACTTCATCAGCAACCTGCATGGCGAGGGCAATACCTCGATCGACGTTGGCATGAAATGGGGCACTGCGCTGCTGGATCCCGGCGTCAACCCGGCGATCACCGCCATGATCAATGACGGGGATGTCTCTGGCGACTTCGCCGCACGTCCCACCCCCTACAATGATAGCGACACGCTGAAAGTTGTTGTGCTGATGACCGACGGTCAGAACACCAGCCAGTATTACATCGATGAAGACTTCCGCGATGGCGCATCGGACGTCTGGTACAACGAGCAGGAAAACAAGTACTCGATCTACAATCCGTCGACCGGCAACTACTTCTGGCTGCACACCTGGAGCTGGGAAGACCACGCCTACGGCAACCAGGAGGCCATCACCTACTGTGCGCGCTATCGCCGGAACGGCAGCTGCCGTCGCTGGAACACCATCCCGCCCGAACCGGGTGAGGCCGTCGCCGTGGACTATCCGCGCCTTTGGGCCCATGTCGCGATGGAGCGTATGGTCGAACAGTTCTACGAGCCCTGGATGAACGACGACACCGCCTGGAGCCGCTGGTATTATGACCCGCGTGAGTATGTTGGATCAGGCACCAAGAACAGCCGCACCAAAGCGATCTGTGACGCCGCCAAGGCCCGCAACATCATCGTCTTCACCATCGGATTTGAGGCCCCCTCTGACGGTCAGGCCGTGCTTCGGGACTGCGCCAGCTCCATCGCCCATTACTTTGACGTGGACGGGCTGGAGATCACGGATGCCTTCGCTTCGATCGCCTCCTCGATCCGCAAACTGAGGCTGACCCAATGATCCGCTTTGCCAAAACCGCCCTGCGCCGGTTCCGGCGCTCCGAAGACGGACATGCCACCGTTGAATTCGCGATCACCTTTCCGGCGATGCTGTTCTTCCTGTTGTCGGGGATCGAGCTGGGCTTTGTCACCCTGCACCATGCCAGCCTGGAACGGGCCGTGGACATGACGGTCCGCGACATCCGTCTGGGCACCGGCACCGCGCCGCAGCATGATGAAATCAAGCGCCTGATCTGCCTGCGCGCCGGCTTCATCGAGAACTGCAATACCAACCTGCGGCTGGAAATGATCAGCGCCGACCCGCGCAACTGGAACAACATCGACCCGACCCCGGATTGCACTGACCAGTCGCAGCCGGTTCAGCCGGTGCGCAGCTTTGAGAACGGCCAGTCCAATGAGCTGATGATCCTGCGCGCCTGCGCCAAGATCAATCCGGTCTTCCCGACCACCGGGCTGGGTCAGAACATGGTCAAGGACGATGCCGGTCAATACGCGCTGGTGTCCAGCTCGGCCTTTGTGCAGGAACCGAGGTAACGAATATGCTGCAAACTCTTCTGAACCGCCTGCGCAACTTCCGCGACCGGACCGACGGCAGCGTGTCCGTCGAATTCATCCTGGCGATGCCCATCGTGTTCTGGGCCTTCATGGCCGTCTATGTCTTCTTTGACGGCTACCGCCAGAGCGCCATCAACCTGAAGGCCGCCTATACGATCAGCGACCTGATCTCGCGCGAGACAGAGGCCATCAACGACAATTACATCGACAGCATGCACAGCATGTTCAAGCTGCTGACCCGCGCCACGTCGATCACCAGCCTGCGGATCACCGTCATCCGCTGGGACGCCGAAGACGACCGTTACTATGTCGAATGGTCCGAAGACCGCGGCTTTGGTCTGGCCCTGGACGACAACGCCGTGCAGTCGCTGGAAGACAAGCTGCCGGTGATGCCTGACGAAGAGCGCGTGATCGTGGTTGAGACCCGCAACACCTTCGTGCCGCTCTACAACGTCGGCATGGAAAACAAGCAGCTGGAGAACTTCGTGTTCACCCGGCCCCGCTTTGCCCCGCAGGTCGTGTTTGACAACAATGCCTGACGCATCGGGCTGATCGGTGATCAGCCCAACATGCTGCGTTGCGCCAGGATCGCGGCCAGAATTTCCGACATCGCCTTGCTCTGCCCGCCGGGGGTGACACCCCCCACCCCGATGCGGTTGCCCGTGCGCCACCACAGACCGGGATACCAGCGGCGGTCCGCCCCGGTCCGGGTGCGGATCAGAAACCCGTTGGAGGGTTTGAAGGCAAAGAAGCCCCGATCGACCGCTTCGATGTCGTCCACCTTCGCAATGAGGGTTCCGTCCGAGCAGCGCAGTTCGGTCTCGGTCAGTTCAAGGCTGTGCTGCGTCGCATTCCACATGCGCATGGCGATCCATAGCGCGCCGAGCCCGACAACCACCAGAAACAGCAGCCAGGGGATCGACGGGGGACGCGCCAGCGCGACATAGATCAACACCGCGCCAACGGTCATCAGCATTCCCACACCCATCAAACGCCGGGGCGCCGATGCGGAGACCTGAGCCAATACCTCGCCATTCATAGTCATAACCCTCTGTCCTGCTGCCAACAGGCCATAACGTGAAATGACAGCCGAGAACAGACCCACGGGCCAGACAGTGGGCAACCGCGGGCCATTCGCACGCGGTTGCCGGGGATCAGGGCAAAATCAGCTTTCGCCGCGGCGCACGATGACCTCATATCCCGGCTCTTCGGGTTCGTCATCGATCAGTTCCTGCGGGAAGCCCGGCGCGGTGATCGACAGGCCAGTGGCCTCTTCCAGACGTTCGATCATCCGATCTGATTGCGCCCGCTCACCATAGCGGCGCTGGCCGTCCTTCATCATCTCGATCATCAGCGGCGACAGCTCCAATGGCACGTCATGCCGATCCGCCAACGTCTGGAACAGGCCGATATCCTTCATCACCAGATCCATGGTGAAATTGACGTCGCGCGAGCCCGACAGGATCAGCTGGCTTTCGGTTTCATGGGCGAAGGACGTGCCGGAAGATATTGAAATTGCTTCAAATGTCATCCCCAGATCCATGCCGCAGGCCTTCATCACTGTCAGCGCTTCCATCACCGCCAGCAGGTTCATATTTGCCAGGTAGTTGGTCATCACCTTCAGGATGGAGGAGTTGCCGATCTCGCCCACATGCAGGATGCGGCGGCCCATGGTGGTCAGGATCGGTAGGATCTTTTCGAACGTCTCACGCTCGCAACCGGCATAGATCGAGATATTGCCGGTGCCGGCCCGGTGACAGCCGCCCGACACCGGGCAATCCACCGGCTCCCCGCCGCGTTCCTTGATCAGCGCGCCAAGACGCTTGACCTCCTCGGCGTCGGTGGTCGACATCTCCATCCAGACCTTGCCGGGCTGCACATGGGGGATCATTTCGCTGACAACCGCGTCCGAAGCCGCTGGGCTGGGCAGACAGGTGATCACGGCGTCACACTCCTGCATCATCTGCGCCGGGCTGCCGCCTGCCTTGGAACCATTGTCGACAAAGCTCTGCACCAGATCTGCATCCAGATCATGCACCGACAGATCCACGCCGTTGCGCAGCAGAGACCCCGCCAGTTTGCCGCCCACATTGCCCAGGCCAATGAAGCCCACCTTCAGATCGGTTCCCATCGCGTTCTCCTCTTGCCGCGGGATTCCTTTACCAACAGGGCTAGCTTGACCTCATCCGAAAGAAAAACGAATAATAATGCGCCCTGACCCTAAGAATTTTTGTGACAGATGTCCGATCTTCCTAATCTTGTCTGGCTGCGTGCGTTCGAAGCCTCGGCCCGACTGCGCAGCTTTACCGCCGCCGCCGAAGAGCTGGGCCTGACCCAGGCTGCCGTCAGCCACCAGATCCGCAGCCTGGAAAAAAGCTTTGGCGCGACGCTGTTCCTCCGCCGTGCGCGTCATTTGGAGCTGACAGAGCTGGGCCATGCCTACTATCCGTCGATCGCGCAGGCGCTGGACGATATCGCCTATTCCACCCGCGGGCTGATCGGCCCCAGCACAGCACGCACCGTGACCCTGCGCGCGCCTGTTTCCACGGCCGTGCTGTGGATCGCGCCCCGGCTGGGGGCCTTTCACGCGGATCACCCGCAGGTCCGCATCCGCCTGATTTCAGCGGTGTGGGCCGACAGCACCGCCGATGAAGACGTGGACGTCGATCTGCGCCTTGGGCCGTCAGGTTGGTTCGACCGGCGCGCGCATCTGCTGTCGCAGGAAACGGCAATCCCGGTTGCGGAGCCGCAACTGGCAAAGTCGCTGACTGGCGTGCAGGAGCTGTTTGCCCAGTCGCTGATCCATATTCACGGGTATCAGGACCATTGGCTGCGGCTCAGCAAGGCTGAAGGCGTCACGCTGGACGACCGCAAATCGGCGCTGTTCGTTGACACCACGCTGGCCGCCATCGAGCTGGTGGCGACCGGTGCGGGCGTCGCCATGCTGATGCGCCGCTACGCGGAACTGCCCCTGTCACAGGGCCGCCTGGCGCAGGTTGCCGGGGCCGAAATTCCCATGGGCCAGGGACATTACCTGATGCCCACAACAGGAACCGAGGCAAAATCCACAGAGGTCACATTGGTCCGCGACTGGATCACCAGGCTCTTTGAAACCTGAATGTATTTGAAGCTTGAAATGGTTTCTTGCGGATCCGAAAAGCCGCGGATACGGTCGCCCTATGGCATGGCCCCAGAACACCCCCCCGCAACGCGACACCGATGCCGCCGCCGGCATCGACGTCACCGATGACTTTGAACGGTTTGCCCAGCGCAACGACATCTTCACCCGTGCGTTCTGGGATGAGCGGGTGAAATCCAAACATACGGCGAAGTTCTTTGCCTCCTACCGGATGGAGGCCGCACCGCGCCGGGGCGACGGCTTCACCCAGCGCGATTTTGCCCTGCGCAATGCGGCTTGGCTGATTTCCGATATCGTGTCGAACCGCCGCGCCAGCGAGGGTTTGCGTGAAGGGTTCCAGGCGCCGATCCAGCCGGACACCCCTGTGGCCAAGGACGCTCTGGAGATCGACGACCCGGCCAAGATGACGGCCGAGGTGAAACGGATCGCGGCGTTCTTTGGCGCGGATCTGTGCGGGGTCACTGATCTGGACGAACGCTGGCTCTATACCGCGCGCGTCGATACCCGCGATTTCAGCGAAGCCGCACATGATCTGCCAGAGGGGATGACCTCGGTCATCGTGCTGGGCCATGAGATGGAACAGGATCTGGTCGCCACCTACCCCTCTGCGCTGGCCGGGGCCGCAACGGGGCGGGAATACAGCCACGAGGCCTCTATCGTGATGCAACTGGCCGCCTACATCCGCAATCTGGGATATGAGGCCGTGCCTTCGATGAACGATACCGGGCTGGTCATTCCTTATGCGTTGAAGGCCGGGCTGGGCGAATACGCCCGCAACCAGATGGTCATCGCCCCAGAATTCGGTCCCCGCCTGCGGTTTTCCAAGATCTTCACCAATCTGCCGCTGAGCCATGACACGCCCAAGCCGCTTGGCGTCCGGGCGTTCTGTGACATCTGCACGAAATGCGCCGACGCCTGCCCGGTCAAGGCTCTGCCTTATGGGCCTCCCTCGACCGACACCTCAAATGTCTCGGCCATTCGGGGGGTAAAGAAATGGACCTCGGACGCGGAAAAATGCTTCTCCTTCTGGGCCAAGATGGCGTCGGATTGCGCGATCTGCATGCGGGTCTGCCCGTTCAACCGGGACTACACCCGGTTGCGCGATCGGCTGTGGTTGAAACTGGCCCTGTCGCCGCTGCGCAAACTGGCCCTGCGGCTGGCAAAATCACATGGACAGCGCAGCAAGCCCGCCAAATGGTGGAACGGCCAGACCGAATAGATCAGGACCCTTGACGGTGTTGCTTCAACTGGCGACCGATCCGCCGCAGCACCGGCAGGGCCACAAGCTTCTGCGCCAGGCTTGGCTTTGGCTGAAAGGCGGGCACGACCTCCGGCCTCAGTGGGGAGGAAACACCCCCTTCCTCCATGCGGCGTCTGCGCACCCTTTCATCAAATCTGAGGCGCTTGTTGATCACTTTGGTGCCTTCATCGACAACCACCCGCAGCCGTTCTGGATCAACAGATTGCGAAATATCCACGCTCGCGCGGATCGCATTTGACAGAAAGCGATCATCCCCAGTCAACAGAAACAGCTCAAACTGCTGCCGGACGGTCCTGACAGGTTTGTAGTCGCTCTTGCGGGGGCCGCGCAAAGAATAGATGTTCACCTTGCCCCTGCGCTGAAATTCCTGAAACCGTTCAGCCACTGACAGCGCGCCCGCGTTGATCAGCATCGCATAGCCTTCCTTCGGCCAGATTTCGCGCGCCTCATTCAAGGCGAGCATCGCAAAGATGTGGCCATTCAGAACCAGGTTTGGCCGCCCACCGGGCATCGGGTATTCTTCGAACCACAGGTTGCCGTTTTTGCAGACGAAGCTGATCCACCGCTCCGGACCGCCCTGCCCCTCAACGAACGGAGCGCGATAGGCATTTGCCAGTGAACGGACCAGCCCGCGCAAGCCGTTGCATTCTTCACTGTCGGAATTGCCCAGTCCGTCCAGGCAACGCCTCAGCCCCAATATCGCAAAAGCGTTGGACAATCCGCTATTCCAAGGCCCCGGAATGCTCACTCCGGTCTGTTCAAAGTCGAAACGGTTCTCAACCCAACAACGTCCGTCGCCGTCGACGACATACTCGCGCAGACGCTCTACCAGGCGGCGCAGAATTGTTTTGGCGGCATCCGCTTCAGATGATCCCTCATTTCGCTGAATAAAATGGGCAATGATGTTCGCGCTGCACCAGAAATTCACAGGTTGAAAAGGCTGATTGTAGGTCTCCGTATACACAGGATCCCATGAGACGGGCAGCGCCTGCTCCAGCGGCAGATCCGCTTTTGGCTGCCATGTGTCCAACCCTGGAACCGGGAATGCCGAAGCCGAAACAGCAGGCGCAGGCATGAGATTATAGTGGCAACTCCGGAACGGGAACTGTGTCATCCGAAAACTCTCAAATCAACGTCCGCAAAACGCGGAGACTTCAATCAAATCAATTCGCACAAATCAGATTCGTGCATCTGTGCACAGGCTACGTTCCCCTTCGCCGATTGCAACGCCCGCGTCGGAAAATAGATGATGGTTCGTGAACAACAGGCAACGTCCGGAGGCGACATGTCCATCAGACCCGTTCTTGAAACCCGCGCGGCCACTCCGACCATGGAAGGGGCCGGCGTTCATCTGCATCGTGCCTTCGGGTTCCAGGACCCGACCGAGCTGGACCCGTTTCTGCTGTTTGACGATTTTCGCAATGAACACCCGGCACACTATCAGGCGGGGTTCCCCTGGCATCCACACCGCGGGATCGAAACAATCACCTATGTGCTGTCGGGGACCGTCGACCACAGCGACTCGCTAGGCAACACCGGCACCCTGGGCGCCGGGGATGTGCAGTGGATGACCGCAGGTTCCGGGATCCTGCATCAGGAGATGCCGCACGGCAATGCGACCGGTCAGATGCACGGCTTCCAGCTGTGGGGCAACCTGCCTTCCAGCCTGAAGATGACCGATCCCAACTACCAGGATGTTCCCTCGGCTGAGATCCCCGAGATCATCGACGACGACGGAACCCATGTGCGCGTCATCGTCGGCTCCTTCTGGGGGCGCACCGGTCCGGTGGACGGTATCGCCGCCGATCCTCAGTATCTGGACATCTCCATCCCGGCGGGGGTGAAGAAGACACTGCCGATCGACACCTATCGCCGGGCGTTCGCCTATGTCTTTGAGGGCGAAGCGGCCTTTGCCGATGCCTCGGCTCCGACCGGCGTCCTGTTGGAAAAGGAAGTCGGCGGCGTCGAGGTGCTGATGCGCGACATGGCCGGCGACAGGACGCTTGTGCGCTTTGGAACGGGCGACAGTGTCACCGTTCAGGCCGGTCCCGAGGGCGTGCGCTTCCTGCTGATTTCAGGCGCCCCGATCCAAGAGCCGGTCGCCTGGCATGGTCCCATCGTGATGAATACCCAGGAAGAGCTGCGTCAGGCGATGAAGGACCTGCGCACAGGTCAGTTCATCAAAACCGGTCACGGCTAAGGCAAAGACTGGCCCCTGTTCAGTCGGGGGCCACCGCCTTGCGCACCATATCCCAATAGATCGTTTCCACTTCGGCCTGGGACAGACGCCCGCCGGAGCGATACCAGGTGTTGACCCCGGTCAGCATGGCAATGACACCCAGCGTGGCAATCTTTGTATCCGGTACGGCAAAGACGCTCTCGTCCACGCCCGCTTTCAGGATCATCTCCAGCGCGTTCTCATATTCCCCGCGCAACTGCTCGATCTCGGTGAAGTTGCCGGGGGTGAGATTGCGCAGCTCCATATAGGCGATGAACACCTCGTCGGGGCGGTTGAGGTGAAACCGGATGTGAAACTGCACGAACTGCTTCAACCGCTCCCGCGCGTCACCGGACAGATCCAACTCGCGCCAGGCCGACAGCAGCTCGGTCATATGGGTTTTCATCAGACGGAACAGCAGACTCTGCTTGTCCGGCGTGTAATTGTACAGCGCCCCGGCCTGCACCCCGACCTCGCGGGCGATCTGGCGCATGGACACGGCGGCATAGCCGTGCTGCGCAAACAGCCGCAGGGCCACCGCGTTGATGCGCGGGCCGGTGATGTCGGAATGGGAACCTTGTGTGCGGGCCATGGGCGGATTTTATATGAACATTTGTTCAAATAAAACCCCCGCTTGCGCCACTGGCCGGAAACAGGCATCACGTTCCTATCAGGAAGGACACCATATGCAAGCTTTTGCCAGAGCCTCCAAGGCCGTTACCCTCCCGCTCGTGCTGGCCTGCGCCGCGTGTACCCAGGTTCCGGAGCTGGACAACCAGATTGCACCGGATGTTCAGCACGCCGACTACCCGGCCCTTGTTCCGCTGCACCAGGCGCTGGCGCCGCTGCCTGATCCGACCGAACGCTCACAGGCGCTGGAGGACGAATTGACCGCCCGGCGGGACCGCTTGCGTGGACGTGCCCGCGCGCTCAACCGCGCCGGTGTCGATGAAGAGACCAAGCAGCGGATGCAACAGGGCGTCAGCCAGTAATTCCCACCGCTTGCACCCGCGCCGTTGCACGACCCGACGGAACCGGATAAGGCGGGGCTCGGACCAAATGAACACGAGGACCTTCCGCTATGTCTCAGCCCCTTCGTCTTGGAATCGCTGGATTGGGCACGGTCGGCATTGGCGTGGTGAAAATCATCCGCCGTCAGGCCGCTCTGCTGGAGGCCCGGACCGGCCGCCGGATCGAACTGGTCGCCGTGTCAGCACGCGACGCGTCCAAGGATCGCGGCATCTCGCTCAAGGATTATGCCTGGGAGACCGACCCGGTTGCGCTGGCCAAGCGTGACGACATCGACGTTTTTGTCGAGCTGATGGGCGGCCATGAAGGCGCCGCGAAAGAGGCCACCGAAGCCGCGCTTGCCACCGGCAAGGACGTCGTGACCGCCAACAAGGCGCTGCTGGCGATCCACGGTCAGGCGCTGGCGGAACAGGCCGAAGCCGCCGGACGGATCATCCGGTTCGAAGCCGCCGTCGCAGGCGGCATCCCGGTCATCAAATCGCTGACCGAAGGTCTGGCTGGCAATGAAATCACCCGCGTCATGGGCGTGATGAACGGCACCTGCAACTACATCCTGACCCAGATGGAAGCCACCGGTCAGGGCTATAACGCCCTGTTCGAAGAGTGCGGCCGCCTGGGCTATCTGGAAGCGGACCCGAATCTGGACGTGGGTGGCATCGACGCCGGGCACAAGCTGACGCTGCTGTCCTCGATCGCGTTTGGCACCAAGCCCGCCTTTGACAAGGTGCGTCTGGAAGGCATCCAGCGCATCAGCCTGGAAGACATCCACCACGCCGCCGACATGGGCTTCCGGATCAAGCTGTTGGGGGTTGCGCAGCGTTCGGCCCGCGGCCTGGAACAGCGCATGTCGCCTTGCCTGGTGCCCGCGAACTCGCCCCTGGGCCAGCTGGAAGGCGGCACCAACATGGTGGTGATCGAAGGCGAC
The DNA here is from genome assembly GCA_022763485.1 of Paracoccaceae bacterium. Taxonomy (GTDB): domain Bacteria; phylum Pseudomonadota; class Alphaproteobacteria; order Rhodobacterales; family Rhodobacteraceae; genus Aliisedimentitalea. The sequence continues at coordinate 41,334 of JALEGX010000022.1, forward strand.
GCGGTGGAACAGGTGGTGCTGCGCGGTCCCGGTGCGGGCGAAGGCCCGACCGCAAGCGCGGTGATGGGTGACGTCTGCGATCTGGCCCGTGGCCTGAAGATCCCGACCTTCGGCCAGCCGGCCAACACCCTGGAAGATGTGGTTCCGGCTCAGACCGGCCTGCCCGCTCCCTACTATCTGCGCATGTCGCTGCTGGACAAGCCCGGTGCTCTGGCCAAGGTCGCCGCAGTTCTGGGCGAAGCGGGGATTTCCATCGACCGGATGCGCCAATATGGGCATGAAGATGCAACTGCACCGGTGCTGATCGTCACCCACAAAACCACCCGCGACGCGCTGGATCAGGCGCTGACAGCCATGGCCGAAACCGCCGTGGTGGATGGCGAGCCGGTGGCCTTGCGGATCGAAACGGTCTGATCCGCCCGAAACGGTGCGCCAAAACACGCCGTTCTCGCAAAATCAAGGCGCAACGCCGCATCCCACCCGCGGTTTTGCGCAAACATGCTTGTGAAGCCCCCCCGCGCTGCGCTAGAGGGGCCACAACACCATCTGCAAGGGTTTTTACATGTCTCCTCAAGCCGAATTTCATGACCGTATGCTTTCCCTGGGCCTGGCACGTGTTGCCGAGCAGGCCGCGCTCGCATCGGCCTCGCTGGTAGGCCGCGGCGACGAGAAAGCCGCCGACCAGGCCGCTGTGAACGCCATGCGCGAACAGCTGAACCTGCTGGACATCGCCGGCGTCGTCGTCATCGGTGAAGGGGAACGGGACGAAGCGCCGATGCTTTTCATCGGTGAAGAGGTTGGCACCGGCAACGGCCCGGGCGTGGACATCGCCCTGGACCCGCTGGAAGGCACCACGCTGACCGCCAAGGACATGCCCAACGCGCTGACCGTGATCGCCATGGGTCCGCGCGGCTCGATGCTGCACGCCCCCGACACCTACATGGAAAAGCTGGCCATTGGCCCCGGCTACGCCGAAGGCGTGGTGTCGCTGGACATGTCCCCGAAAGAGCGCGTCGAAGCCCTGGCCAAGGCCAAAGGCTGTGAAACCTCGGACATCACCGTCTGCATCCTGGAACGTCCGCGCCACGAAGCGATGATCGCCGAAGTGCGTGAAACCGGTGCCTCGATCCGCCTGATCACCGATGGTGACGTGGCCGGCGTCATGCACTGCGCCGAAAGCGAAGTGACCGGCATCGACATGTACATGGGGTCCGGCGGCGCACCCGAAGGCGTGCTGGCTGCGGCGGCTCTGAAATGCATGGGCGGCCAGATCTTCGGCCGTCTGCTGTTCCGCAACGATGACGAACGCGCCCGCGCCGACAAAGCAGGCATCACCGACTATGACCGCATCTATTCGCGCGACGAAATGGTGACCCAGGACGTGATCTTTGCCGCCACCGGCGTCACCGGCGGGTCGCTGCTGCCGCGCATCAAGCGCGAGCCGGGCTGGGTTGAGACCACCACCCTGCTGATGCGCTCGAAGACCGGGTCGGTCCGTCGCATGACCTATCGCACACCCGTGTGATCCAGCGCGGCGCCCTGGCAGCTTGCACAGCGGCGCAAGGCATGGAAATTTGACCTGATCGGGGCCGGATCCAGCAAAGGGTCCGGCCCTTTCAGTTTCGGAAGGAAAGACCGGCATGAGTTTTCTGGGGGTTGAACAGTCGTTGACCGGACGCTGCTGGCTGGGACCGGCGGTCGAGGTCGAACGCGCGGCCGAAGCGATGAGCCAGCAAACGCCCCTGCCCCCGGCGGTCTGTCAGGTTCTGGCACGTCGCGGCGTCCCGACGATGGAGGCGCAGGGCTTCCTGACCCCGCAGTTGAAGGACCTGCTGCCCGACCCGCGCAGGATGAAGGACATGGACCGCGCCGCCGCCCGGTTCCTGCAGGCCGTTCAGCGACGGGAACGGATCGCCGTCTTTGCCGACTATGATGTGGATGGCGGCAGCTCTGCCGCGCTGTTGCTGGTCTGGTTGCGCGACATGGGGCTGCCTGCCACGCTTTATGTGCCGGACCGGATTGATGAGGGATATGGCCCGAATGAAGCGGCCATGGCCGGGCTGGCGCGCGACCACGATCTGATCATCTGCGTGGACTGCGGCACGCTCAGCCACGGCCCCATCGCGGCCTCCAAAGGGGCCGATGTGGTGGTGCTGGATCACCACCTGGGCGGCGAAACGCTGCCCGATTGTGTGGCCGTGGTGAACCCCAACCGTCAGGACGAAGATGGCGAGCTTGGCTATTTCTGCGCCGCGGGCGTGGTGTTCCTGATGCTGGTGGAAACCCGTCGTCAGATGCGCGAGGCCGGGATGGGCACCGGGCCGGACCTGATGGCGCTGCTGGATCTGGTGGCGCTGGCCACCGTGGCCGATGTCGCGCCGCTGATCGAGGCCAACCGCGCGCTGGTCCGACAGGGGCTGAAGGTGATGGCCAACCGTCAGCGGCCGGGGCTTGTTGCGCTGGCCGATGTCTCGCGGATGGATTCCGCCCCTTCCCCCTATCACCTTGGCTTTCTGCTGGGCCCGCGGGTCAACGCCGGGGGCCGGATCGGCAAGGCCGACCTGGGTGCGCGACTGCTGTCGACCGCCGATCCGGCGGAAGCACAGGCCATTGCAGAGCGTCTGGACGGGTTGAACACCGAGCGGCGTGAGATCGAAAATGCCGTGCGCGCTGCTGCTCTGGATCAGGCAGAGGCGCGTGGGCTGGACGGGCCTCTGGTCTGGGCGGCGGGCGAAGGCTGGCACCCGGGGGTCGTGGGCATCGTGGCCTCACGCCTGAAGGAAGCCACCAACCGTCCCGCCGTTGTGATCGGACTGGACGGCAATGACGGCAAGGGATCGGGCCGCTCCGTGTCCGGCATCGACCTTGGCGCCGCCATCCAGAAACTGGCCGCAGAGGGGCTGCTGGTCAAAGGCGGCGGTCACAAGATGGCCGCAGGCCTCAGCCTGGAACGTGACATGCTGGAGCCCGCGATGGAGCGTCTGGGTGCCCTGCTGGCGAAACAGGGGGCGGACCAGCTGGGCGCGGCCGACCTGCGTCTGGACGGCGTGCTGATGCCACGCGCGGTCACGGTGGACCTGATCGAACAGATCGAACGCGCCGGCCCCTTTGGCGCAGGCGCGCCCGCACCGCGTTACGCCCTGCCGGATCTGCAGGTGCGTTTTGCCAAACGGGTTGGGGAAAGCCATCTCAAGCTCAGCCTGGCGGATGGTCTGGGCGGTGGCATCGACGCGATCTGCTTTGGTGCCTTCGACACCGCGCTGGGTCCCCGGCTGCTGGATCACGGCGGTGCAAGGTTCCATTTTGCCGGCCGGCTGGAGGTCAATTCCTGGGGCGGACGGCAGTCCCCGCAACTGCGATTGGAGGACGCCGCGCCCGCTTGATCGCGCCTGCTGCAATTTCTTTTGCAACAAGTGATTTTTTGTCTTGCGGCCCCCCGCGCTATTCCCTAAATACCCGCTCACCGACAGAGTGGCCCGTTCGTCTATCGGTTAGGACGCCAGGTTTTCAACCTGGAAAGAGGGGTTCGATTCCCCTACGGGCTGCCACTTTTCCCTTACCGTCGTATGCACCAAGTGTATGAGACCAGTTGTCTCCAACCACTTCTGGATCATGGCCTCTGGTGTCGTCTCCGGGGTAAATGAGGCTTCGGTCAGCCAAGCATTTATTTCGTTCACAATCTTGCAATTGTATCCGGTTTTTCCGTCCAGCACAGTCGCTTAGGTCACGAACCGCTCTTCCGCAGCCGTCCATGGCCACATTTTGCAGCAAAGGTTTGAATTCGGGCATGTAAGCCAACTTTCGCTGCTTCGAGTTCAAGAAGGCGCTCACGTACAAGTTCTGGAACGATATTCGTTTCCATCAGGTCACCGCGGGCGCCAGTGCCTGTTCCTTGTTAAGTCAGGCAGAGCACATGGTCTGGACCCGTGCCCGTTGGCGGCCGATTGAAGAATTCGGCAACTGCGTCGATGGACGACTTAACCACTTCTGGCTTGTGGTGGAAATCCACATGCCCGAAGTCGTCAAAGGTCAGTTCCGCCTGTCTCAGTTCAGCACGTCAACACCCTGACCCGCTTGGTCCCCTCCTCAATCTGGTGACCCAGACGATCGGGAATTCGCTTCCGGCAAACAGGCGCCGCGCAATTTCTCAGGCCTGTATTGCTCCTGTTGTGTAACGTTCACAATCGCTTGCGACCTTCGGCGCCAACACGTGATTAGCAACAAGGTCCGATTCGTCATGTCCCGTTTCTTTCGAAATTTTGAGTTTGGCTCTCGCAACAACGATGTTCTGAACGGCACCGCCGGACGGGACCTCCTGTTTGGCTTTGGAGGCAATGACCTGATCCTGGCCGGGGCGGGCAATGACATGGTGTTCGCTGGACGCGGACACGATACGATCAACGCAGGCGCGGGCAATGATTATATCTTTGGCGGCCGGGGCCTGGACACAGCGGTCTATGCAGGATCGATTGACGATTACGCGATCCGCATCAGCGGTCGATGGGGTCCGACGGCTGTCACGTCGATCAACCCGGATGTCACGGATTCTGGCCGTGACCGGCTTTTCAGCGTTGAAGCCCTGTATTTCGCGGCAGACGATTACACCCTGCACCTGGACGGGCGCAACAACGCGGTTCTGGCCGCGGATGATGTAGCCGCAACTGCGGAAAACACGGTTCTGACGATAGGAACCGCAACCCTGCTGGCGAACGACCGGGACTTTGACGGTGACGCCATGACGGTTGTCGCCGTGTCTGAAACCAGCGCGGCTGGCGCAAACGTATCATTGGTGAATGGCACGGTGACCTATGATCCGGGCACCGTTTTTGACAGCTTGGCGGCGGGTGAGACGGCAACCGACACCTTCACCTACATGGTGGATGATGGAAAAGGCGGTCTCGACGCTGCCACCGTCACCGTCACGCTGACCGGCGAGAATGACCCGGTCATCGCCGGCAATGACGCCGCCACCGTAACCGAAAGCGGTGTCCTGTCTCTCCCGGTCGACACCCTGTTGGCCAATGATACCGATGTGGACGGTGACACATTGGAAATCACCGCCGTTTCGGCCAACAGCGCCGCAGGCGCTTCGGTCACACTTGTGGAGGGCGCGGTTGTCTATGATCCCGGCAATATCTTCGAAGGCCTGGGCCGCGGCGACACGGATACCGACACCTTCAGCTACACGGTCACCGACAACAAGGGCAGCAGCGTCACAGCCACCGTCACGGTATCGATCCAGGGTGAAAACGATGCCCCGGTGCTGTTGGCCGTTGACCAGATTTGCCTTGTCGAAGGCTACATGGACGTCCAGCCGGTGATCGACGCCACCGACCCAAATGGGGACGCGCTGAGCTTTGGTCTGTCCGGTGCAGATGCCGGCCTGTTCACCATCGATCAGACAACAGGCCGGATCAGCTTTGTCGCGCCCCCCGAAGCGGGCAATCCGCTCGATCAAGATGGGAACAATCACTACGATCTGGAACTGACCGTCACCGATGGCGACGACATCACCACCCAGACCCTGGCCGTGCAGGTGATCCCTGCACCCCGCCCGAGCGGCAACACGTCTGGCCCGATTGCCTTTGACATGGTCGGCAGCGCCTCGCTCGGCCTTCTCAGCTTCGTGAATACCGCTCCCGGTTTTTCCAGTGCGGGCGACGGCTTCGGGTTTTTCCAGGTTGGCGCGGGGTCGATCCCGTTCAGCCTGGTGGATGACAGCGCAGCGGTCTTCCCCGCCGACAGCCTTGGTATCATCGACAGCAACTCGAACACCGATATCTTCTTCGGAGTCACCGATACGGTCAACGCCGACACAACCGATCCGGTCTCGGCCACGTGGTCCTTTGACATTGCCGGCCGGACCGAGCTCCGCCTGTCCGTGGATGTTGGGGCGATGGGCGACTTCGAAAACTCCGACAGCTTTGCCCTCACCTACAATATCGACGGCGGCACAGAAATGTCTCTGTTCAGCTTTGTCGTCGATGAAGCCGCCAGCCAGGACTACACGCTGGCCGATGGCAGCATCGAGACGCTGAACGATCCGCTGACTGTCGCAGGATCGGCCGAGGTCCTGAGCAACGTGTTGCAAACCCTCCGCGCGGATCTGGCGGGAAGCGGCTCGGTCCTGAACGTGACGCTGACCGCCCGCACCGATGGCGGGTCCGAGGCACTGGCACTACAGAACCTTGTCATCGAAGCCGCCACCCCCACCAGCCCGCAGGTCGTGGCCCGCGCCCTGTCGGCCGAAGGCGACCTGAACGTGCTGTCCTATGTCAACACGGCTCCGGCCTTTGCCAGCGCGGGTGACGGGTTTGGTCTCTTCCAGGTGGGTCTCAGCCCTTCGATCCCGTTCAGCCTGGTGGATGACAGTGCAGCGGTCTTCCCCGCCGACAGCCTTGGTATCATCGACAGCAACACCAACACTGATCCGTTCTTTGGTGCGACTGACACCCAGAACAGCAACAACTCTGGTCCTGTGTCGGCCTCTTGGGCGTTCGACATCGCAGGCTTCAGCGCTCTGATGCTGTCTATGGATGTTGGGGCGATGGGGGACTTTGAAAGCTCCGACAGCTTTGCCTTCACCTACAATATCGACGGCGGCACAGAGATGTCCCTGTTCAGCTTTGTCGCCGATGAAGCCGCCAGCCAGAACTACATTCTGGCCGATGGCAGCACCGAAACGCTGAACGATCCGCTGACGGTCGTGGAAACCGGCGACGTGTTGAGCAACGGGTTGCAAACCCTTAGTGCGGCGCTTGACGGCACCGGATCTGTTCTGAACCTGACCTTCACCGCGCAGACCGATGGTGGATCAGAAGCCTTTGCTTTCCAGAACCTTGTGATTGAGGCCACCGGCGGTGGCGCTCCGGCGGCGCCGACCTATGCAATCTCAGCCCTCAGCAGCGATGTGTTGGAGGGCAACGACGGCGTGACCGGGGTGACCTTCGAAATCACCCGCAGCGGCGATGTTTCCCAAGACGGACGCATCGACTTCACCCTTGGCGGGGACATGGATGCCAGGGACTTTGGCGGCACCCTGCCCCATGGCACAGTGCAGTTTGCTGCCGGCCAGACCTGCGCCACCGTCACGTTTGACGTATCAGGGGACACAACGGTGGAGGATGACGAAACCCTGACCGTAACCCTGTCCAACCCGGTCGGCGGCGACATCGCAACGGCCAGTGCGTCGGTTCTGGTATTGGACGATGACGCCCTGACGCTGATCTCCGACATTCAGGGTGCGGGATCCGAAAGCGCCTATGTCGACCAGATCGTGACGGTTCAAGCCATCGTCACCTATGTCACCGCGAACGGGTACTACCTGCAAGAAGAGGATGCGGACAACGATGGCGACGCAGCCACATCCGAAGGCATCTTCGTCTTCACCGGGGGCAGCAACATACCGGCCGTCGGCGATCTGGTCATCACCCGAGGTGCGGTCGAAGAGTTCTTCGGCGAAACCCAGATCGACCAGGACATGGTTCAGGTCATCTCCTCGAACAACGACCTGCCAACGGCCGCGTCGGTCCTGCTGAGCAGCGCCGCGCAGACCTTCGAAGCCATCGAGGGCATGCGCATCTCGCTGGACAGTGGCATCGCCGGCGAACGGATCACGGTCATCGAGAACTTCAACCTTGACCGCTTTGGCGAAATCACTGTGTCGGCGGGGACGCAAACCCAGCCAACACAGCTGTTTGACGCGCAAACGCAAACGTCCCAGATCGCGGCGCGGGCTCAGGCGAACCTGAACAACCGCCTGCTGATTGACGATGGCGTGTCGGCGCAGAACCCGGATGAGTTCCGCTACATCGCGAACACCTCGGCGGGTGACAACGGCAATGGCTATCTGGATGCGGGTGATACCTTCACTGCCGAAGGCGCGACCCTGCGTCTGGGCGCGGAAATCGACGGACCGACCACAGGGATCCTGAGCTACGGCTTTGGCAAGTATCGCATGTTGGTTGACGGCACTCTGAACATCGACGAAGCCACCAATTCCGGCGCGCGCCCGGCCACTGCCCCCGATGTAGGCGGCAGCCTTCAGGTCGCTTCGATCAATGTTCTGAACTACTTCACCACGCTGCGGGGCACGGGCAGCGCGGGGCCAAACGGGTTGAGCCCGCGGGGCGCGGGAACGGCGTCAGATCTGCAGCGGCAGACCGAAAAGCTGGTTGAAGCCTTTACCGGAACCGGCGCCGAAATCTTCGCCGTGCAGGAAATTGAGAATGGCGGCTTTGCCGATGGTTCTGCCATCGACACGCTGGTCGACGCCCTGAACAGCGACGCACTGGCCACTGGCACCGGCGCCGCCTACGCCTTTGTGGATCCGACCGATGATGCGGGTTTCATTGGCACCGATGCGATCACAACCGGCATCATCTATGACACCACTGCGGTGACCGTCCTGCATGCCGAAGTCCTGGAATTCGCGGAAAGCTCCGCTGCGGCAACTTTCGCACTGGCCGAAGTGCTGAATGCGGTGGTGCCCAGCAGCGAACAGGTTGGGGATTTCCAGCGCAACCGCCCTGCGGTGGCTGCAACCTTCGAAGACAATGCGACGGGCGAGACATTCACCATCGTTTCGAACCACTTCAAGTCCAAAGGCGACAGCAACTTGCAGGACCTTGTCGAGGCGGCGCAAAGCTATCTGGACAATGGTGGCAGCAGCATCACCCAGGCCGATATCGACGCATTGATCAACGATCCCAACTACGATCAGGGCAATGGCCAGGGCTTCTGGAACCAGGTGCGAGCGGATGCTGCGGCAGAAGTCCGGGCATGGATGCAGGCCGACTACATGGGCACCGGTGTCGAAAACGTCCTGATCCTGGGCGACCTCAACGCCTATGCCCAGGAAGATCCCGTGCAAACCCTGACGGATGATCCGAACCTTGTAGATGTGATCGACACTTATATCGGCCAGGACAACGCCTTCAGCTTCGTCTTTGACGGCCAGCAGGGCGCGCTGGACCACGCCATCGCCTCGGACAGCATGGCCGATTTGATCACCGGGGCCGCAGAATGGCACATCAACGCGCAAGAGCCGGACCTGCTGAACTACAACTCGGCGTTCAACAATGCCGGATTTTACGAACCCAGCGTCTTTGCCTCCTCCGATCACGACCCGCTGATCATCGGAATTGATACCGACGCAGGCAATTCACTGATTGCCTGATTGCCCCTCCCCTGCGCAGCGATCCCCGCGGGGCATCGTTGCGCAGGCCCAGCGTCTGACGGATCCGGTCCCGACAGAATCTGCGGCCCGGATCAGGCCCTTTCGGGACCAGGTTGTGCCAACGCTCGGCCCTTCACTTACAAATTTGTAAATTTGCTGTCAGGTGGATTTAAAGACCGATCATCAAGTCCTTCGAGGTAGACGAAAGGACAAGATATGAAATCCCCTAATCCCCGCCACGTTAAGGTTTTCAGCATCCTGGGTGCGGTGCTTCTGACCCCGATCGCCGTTCTGTTCGGCCTCTTCGTAATGGCCTTTGCCCTCGGGCTGTCGCTGATCGCGGCGGTGGCTGTTCTGGCCTTTGGCGCGCGGGTCCAGGCCGCCGAGATCAAAACGTCATCGGCTGCGGCCTGAGCCGTCCCGGATTGGAAAAGCCGATGCCCCGAACACCGCTGATCTTTGGCGCCATATTCGTATTGGCGCATTTCGCCCTTGTCGCCCCTTTCACGCCGCTTGCAAACATACTTCCGGCAAGCCTGGGGGCGCTCTCCATGAGTTCCATGGGCCTGACCCTGATCCTGGCTGCGCGATGGCGGATCGTCGATCGGATCATGGGCGGGCCGGACAAATCCTATGGCGCGCATCGTTGGCTGGGGTTCTTTGCCCTTGCAGGGGCGCTTGGCCATTGGGCAACTGCCGAGAGCTTCGGGCCCGGTCTGGTGCCCCTGCTGGCAGAGAGTGGTGAAGGCCTGGGGTCACTTGCCGCAACGGGGCTGCTGCTGCTGACCGGCGCGGCAATGGTGCGGGCGATCCCCTATCACCTGTGGAAGGCCAGCCACATGCTGATGGGGCCGGTTTTCCTGTTGGCAGCGCTTCATACCTTTCTTGTGGCCAGCCCGTTGGCGGTTGGTGTCGCCCCCTGGACCCTGATGGCTGTGGTTTCGGTCATCGGCTTGCTGGCCTGGGGTCAAACCCTGCTGCGCAAGCTTGAGATGACACGGCTTGTGACCGTCGAAAAGGTGGCACCGTTTGACGGAGGCGTGGACGTGACCTTTCGCTCTGACAAACCGCTGCCAGCGTTCCGTCCGGGCCAATTTGCCACGCTGGCCCATAATTCGGCCCGGGCCGAGGCGCATCCGTTCACCATTGCGGGGGGCGACGAAACCTCTCGCCGTTTCGTGATCCGCTCCGCCGGGGACTGGACGGATGATCTCGTGCAGTCCGTCGCAAAAGGCGACACGCTCCGCCTTGGCCGGGGTGTGGGACGGTTCCTGCCGCAGATCCAGCCCAAGCGCCCCGAACAGCTGTGGGTCGCGGGCGGGGTCGGCATCACGCCGTTCCTGGCAGCGCTGGACGCCATGGAGCCCGACAGCAACGCCCGCATCAGCCTGATCTACTGCATCAGATCCAGAGACGCAGCTGGCGCAATGGCCGACGTAGAGCGACACGCCGCCCGCCTGCCGCAAGTTGATCTCCATGTCCTGAGCGACGTGGAAGGCCAAAGGCTGACACCGGCGCAGCTGTTGCGGATCATGCGCGACACCGGCCCCGACACGCAGGTTTACCTTTGCGGACCCGAAGGCCTGAAGGCTATGGTAACAACTGCATGGGAAACCCTTGGAAAACCCGGACGAATTCACAGTGAGCGTTTTGACTTCAGGGGGGCATACGGATTGACGGATCTGATCTACATCGGCAGACCTGCTCTTGAAGCGGCCCGAAGCTGGATGGCCGGGCGGAGGGAGATGTCCGATGCGACTTCTGGTACTTGAAGACGACGCCAAGCTTGGCCCCTGGGTGGAACAGGGGCTACGCGAGGCAGGCCATGTGGTCGACTTGTTCACCGATGGCAAAGACGCCCTCTTTGCGGCCATTGATCAAGCCTATGACGTGTTGGTGCTGGATCGCATGGTTCCGGGTCTGGACGGGTTGTCCGTGCTCAAGGCCCTGCGGCAGGCCAAAGTGACCACGCCCGCAATCTTTCTGACGGCTTTGAGCGACGTGGATGACCGGGTGGAGGGGCTGCGTGCCGGGGGCGACGACTATCTGGCTAAGCCTTTCGCCTTCAGCGAATTCCTGGCGCGGGTCGAAGGTCTGGCGCGCCGCCCCGGTGCCCCGGAAGAGAACTCAGCCGAGCTGACCGCCGGGGACATCACCATCGACCTGCACAAACGCACCTGCACGCGACAGGGAAAGCAGGTGGATCTGAACCCCAAGGAATTTCTGCTCCTGGAGGTGTTCCTGCGCTCGAAAGGGCGCGTTCAAACGCGGACCATGTTGCTGGAAAAGGTCTGGGACATGAATTTCGACCCGACAACAAGCGTTGTCGAAACCCATATCAGCCGTTTGAGGGGAAAAATCGAAAAGCCGTTTGGCGATACAGTTATCCGCAACATCCGTGGCACCGGCTATGTTTTTGAACAGGCTTAACGCTTTGTTCCGCCTGTCTGCGATACGGCAGGCCCTGGTGTTGCTGTCGCTGTTTTCGGTGATTTCCATTCTCGCGGGCGGCGGGACCTATTGGCTGGTGCAACGCGAAATGCTGCAGGCCGTTGATGCCCGTCTGCACGCCAGGATGGATCTGGCGGTTGCCGCTCTGGCGGCGGGCCAGCCCCTGGCAGAGCCGGATGATGGCGAAAGCGCCCGGCTGATCACCAGCCCCAGCCGGCTGGGGTTCTGGACGGACCCCGAACAAGGCGAAGAAACGCGGTATCTTCAGCGCCAGACCCCGCAGGGCGTGATTTTGCTCGGCGAAAACACCGAGCGCCAGGAAGAGCTGCGGGAGATTCTGGCGGCCGGAATGCAGCTGAGCCTTCTGGCCAGCCTGCTTGCCGCCGGACTGGCCGCGGTGTGGATGGCGCAGAAGACGCAAAAACGGCTGAACATCATCACCGATGGCCTTGCAGATGTTGCGCGCGGCCAATTGGACAAGCGTATCGAGCTGCCGGGCCACGATGACCTCAGTCTTCTGGCCGGACGCATCAATTCGACCACCGACAGGCTGGAACAGGCGATGACGGACATGCGTGTGCAGTCGTCGAATATTGCGCATGACCTGCGTACGCCGTTGGCACGACTTCGGGCAGAGATCGAGACCTCTTTGATCAGGCTGACCGAGCAGGACCGCGCCGTCACAGAGGAAGACCTTGCCGACGCACTGGACCAGATTGATCAGATCACCAGAACCTTTGAGGCCCTGCTGCGGTTGTCACGCATCGAAAGCGGCGCGGGTCGGGCAGATTTCAACACGGTCCCGCTGGGTGAACTGCTGGACAGGGTGCTGGAGACCTTCACCCCGGTGGTTGAGGACGCCGGTCAAAGGCTGGTGCTCGAACAGGTGGCCCCGAAGCCGGTTCACGGGGATCCGGATCTGCTGATGCAGCTTGTGGCCAATCTGATCCAGAATGCCCTGCGGTATGGGGCACCCGGCCAGACGATCACCTTGCGCTGTCACCAGACAGTGCTGTCGGTTAGCGACGAAGGACCGGGCATTCCCTTTGCCGAACGTGAACGGGTGCTGCAGCCGCTTTACCAGCTGAAGGCGGATCGTCAGGGCGAAGGCATGGGCCTGGGTCTGTCGCTTGTTCAGGCCATAGCCGAACTTCACGACGCAGACCTGTCGCTGGCGGATGGTCCGAACGGTCAGGGCTTGACCGCCACCCTCCGGTTTCCCGGCACAAGCGACAGTGTATCCGCCGGGTAAACCGCCGGGCAGTTCGATGGGGACCACCGCCGCCAAACCCGGCAGGAAAGCTCTGAATGCCGCCTCAATATCACATCTGATGCGCCGCCCTCTCAGGGCGGCTGCGCGTCTCCTGCTGTTTCGCTGCCCTCTATCCCATCTGCATGGCGGGCGCCCCTGCCACCTCTCGCAAAGCGCATAAGCGTTCGGTGATCACCGCTGTCCAGGGCGATGGACGAAACCGACCAAAGACCGGACCGGCAAAGAGCTTGACGACATCTGCACCGATGCGGGGATTGCGGCCCTCTCGGGCAAACTGGAATAGCATTGTCCGTCAGGCCCCCGGCCTACCCCCGCAGTGATCAGATCTGCGCCCGACAGGCCTGTAAGAAGGAGCTGGCAAATTTGGTCGCCCGTCCACCGCGAGGTAGGGCAATGACCACGCTGACCGTGCCGATGCTCTGCTTTAGAGGTCGGGCAGCAATGTTGTGCCCCTCGATCGTGACCCCGAGGCCTTTTCCGACATAGGCCTGGGCCAATTCCCTTGATTGCGAGCTCAAGGGCACTTCGGGGTCCAGCCCTGCGGCCCGCAACATCTCAAGATAGCTCTGCCCCGGTGGGTGTCAGACGCAACCCTCTGGCCGGAAACCGGTCGAACAGGACCAGACCGGTGGTGTCCTCCAGCTTGTCGATCGCCGAGGCAACCGCAGCGGGCGATACATTCAGGTTCCGCGCCGCCTGCGCGATACCGCCGCATTTGGCCGTCTCGGCGAACAGACTGAGCTGGCGCAGGGAAAACTGGAACATCAGAAAAATCATCCTTTTTGGACAAATTAATAAGTTTTTCCGACCTTAAGCAATGCTCTAGGCTACCGCCAAAGGGTAAGGAGCGCGACAATGGAGATCAGACCACTCACAGGCGGTTTGGGGGCAGAAATCATCGGGGCCAACATCTGCGATCCGAACCAGTTTGGTGACATTCAGGCCGCCTTTTCCGAGTTTTCCGTGATCGTGATCAGAGGCCAGGACATCGCCCCTGAGGACCATCTGGACTTTGCCCGCCGGTTCGGCCCCATCAACGTGAACCGCTTTTTCAAACCGGTCGACGGCCATCCGGAAATCGCAACCGTGCTCAAGGAAAAGGATCAGAAACAGGCAGTGGGCGAAGGCTGGCACACCGATCATTCCTATGACCAGATCCCGGCGATGGGGTCGATTCTGCACGCGATCGAGATACCGCCCTATGGGGGCGATACCCTGTTCGTGTCGATGGCCGCAGCCTACGACGCCCTGTCCTCACCGATGCAGGCGTTTCTTGGCGGATTGTCCGCCGTTCATTCCTCCAGGCATGTGTTTGGGGCCGAAACGCTCACCAGCGAGGCCGCCAAGACCGGCCGCTTGGGAAATGCCGCTGCCGCAACGCAGGACGCCCGCCATCCGGTGGTTCTCACGCATCCGCTGAGCGGGCGGCGCGGCCTCTTCGTGAACCCGGTCTTCACCACGCATATCGAGGGGCTGACGGCAGAGGAATCTGAGGCAGTCCTGCGGATGCTGTACGAGCACTGCAAACAACCCGAATTCCAGTGCCGTGTTCGCTGGCAGGCCGGCGACATTACCATGTGGGACAACCGGGCGACATGGCACAAGGCAATCAATGACTATCACGGGTTTCGGCGCCTGATGCACCGCATCACCGTAGAGGGAGAGGCCCTGAGCGGCGTTTGAGCCGCCACAAGCGCTTCGGCCATTTACGCTCGCATCTTGTCTGCTGTCAGGCTGGTCTGCCCGGTCTGCGCCATTGCGATGCTCAGTTCCTGGCTGAGCGCGTCCCACAGGCGTTCCAACCCAGCTTCACCCGCAGCGGCGATTGCGAACTGCAATATCCGCCCAAGAAAGACGAAGTCAGCCCCCCGGGACATCGCCTTCAGCACATCTTCGCCCGAGCGGATCCCGCTGTCGTAGAACAGGGGAACCTCCGGCCCCAGAGCGGCCCGGATCTGCGACAGCATTTCGACCGGAGCGGGCGCCGCCTCAAGCTGACGTGCGCCGTGGCTGGACACCTGAATGGCATCAACACCTGCCCCGGCCAGTGCTACGGCGTCCTCAGCATCCAGAACCCCTTTCACCACAAGCTTCCCGGGCCAGAGATCGCGCAGCCGGGCCAGTGTGTCCCAGGTTGCACGCGCCCGGCTTTCGGTGCGGTCGAACGCGTAGCCCTCCATCTCGAAATTCGCCATCACCGGCTTGCCCTTGAACAGCGTGTTCAGCGACCAGCTCGGGTGAAGGGCAAAATCGACGAACTGGCGCGGGCCAAGCCGGAAGGGCATCTTGAACCCGTGCCGCAGCTCACGCGGGCGGCGGCCCACTTCGGGCACATCCACGGTCAGCACAAGTGTCTGATACCCCGCATCGCGGGCCCGCTCGGCCAGCTTGAAGGTCCCGGCCCCGTCGCCGCTGAAATAGAGCTGGAACCAGGCGTGACCTTCCGACACCTCCAGGATCGTCTCCAACGGGGTGGAGGCAACGGTTGAGACACCATGCGGCACCCGGTAGCGCGCCGCCAGCCGCGCCAGCATCAGATCAGCGCCTGGTGCGGCCAGATTGCACATGCCCATCGGCGCAATGCCGAACGGGCGGTCCGCCTCTGCACCAAAAAGCTGCACCGCCAGCGACCGTTGGCTGACATCGCGCAGGATCCGCGGCCGCAGGGTGATGGCATCCAGCGCCGCGCGATTGCGCGCCGCCCCCGTTTCCGCCCCTGCGGCCCCGTCAATGTAATCAAACACCATCCAAGGCAGGCGGCGACGGGCCAGCCTGCGGGCGTCTTCGGCAGAATGGATGGCGCTTGCGCCCATCAGCTGGCGACGGCCTTCATGAAGCGGTCGCAGATCACCACCGGATCCATGGTGATGACCGGCATCTTGGCGTTGCCGCTGTCACATTTGACAACCATCACCGTCGCCTCACCGCTGGCCAGCGCCTCTTCCAGCGCCGGACCGGTGTCCACGTCCTGCACCTCGACCACGCGGGCACATCCTGCCGCGCGGGCCATGCCCGTCAGGTCGGTCCGCTGGCTGGTATAGGTCGGCTGATCCCCGGTGGAGCCGTAGGAGCCATTATCGATGATCATCAGGATATAGTTTGACGGTGCGTTGTTGCCGATGGTCGGCAATGTGCCGAGGTTGGTCAGGATCGACCCGTCGCCATCGATCACGATCACCGGTTTGGGTTGCGCCAGCGCCAGGCCCAAGCCGATGGAGGACGCCAACCCCATGGTCCCCAGCATGTAGAAATTGCTGGGCTGGTCGTCGATGGCGTGCAGTTCCTGGCTGGGAATGCCGATGTTGCAGACCACCAGCTGATCACGCAGGATCGGGGCGATCTCTTTCAGAATTTCGGAACGGATCATTGGTCGCCATAGCCTCCCCAGAAATTGGCGTCGGTCAGGATGGCAACGGGTTTGTTGCACATGAAGGTGTATTTCAGGATGTTGTCCAGCTCCTCGACGTCCTTCTGCCAGTGGAAGTGGTAGGTCGGGATATTCAGCTGGGCCAGCAGCGCCTTGGTGTGCACCGCCATTTCGACCTGACAGGCCACCGGCTCGCGCAGCTCTCCGCGATAGGAAATCAGCATGGGCAGCGGCATCCGGTAGTATTGGATCAGCGTCGCCAGCGTATTGATCGTGACGCCGATAGCGGTGTTCTGCATGATGATCGCCGGGCGTTTCCCCCCCATCCAGGCGCCCGCGCACAGCCCCATCCCCTCGTCTTCCTTGTTCGACGGAATGTGGAACATGTCGTCGCGCTGGTCGATCTCCTCGATCACACCAGCCAGCTGTTTGCAGGGAACGGTCGTGACGAATGAAATGCCGTTGGCGGCCAGATCGTCAGCGATCCTTTTGTCTATGTTCATGGTCGTTTGCCCTCGTTGCGGGTGTCGTGTTGCTAAATCAGGTGGAGCGGCAGACATGGACCGCACAGGGGGCGTGGCGAACCACGCGGGCGGCTGTCGTGCCCAGGAAAAAGTCGCTGAGACCGGGTTTGTGCGAACCGACGACGATGCAGTCCACGCCGTGCTGCTCGGCATATTCGACAATGGCGCGATAGGAACGGCCCTTGACGATCTCTGACGTGACATCGCCATAATCGGCGGTCTTCTTCGTCAGCTGCTGGCGGGCCCGCTCCAGCCCTTCGCGCACGGCATCTTCGTCCAGATAGGCCCCGACAGAGCCCTGTGGCGCCTCATAGACATGCAGCGCGGTGATGTGGCCACCCGGATTGCACAGGGTGGTCGCGGCTTTCAGAGTGGTGCCGGACACCCCGTGATCCAGGGCCATGGGAACCAGGATTTTGTCATACATGGTTGCTCTCCGTTTGGTGGGCGCTTTGGATCAGGCCCAGGGGTCGAGAATGATCTTGGGGGCCGCAACGGCC
>JALEGX010000023.1 GCA_022763485.1 Paracoccaceae bacterium
ATGTGGTCACGGCGTTTGGTAAGGACCCGTGGACCCCGAATCGCCCTTCAAATCTATATGAATTTTCATATTTATCTATATGATTTCTGATGTTTCTGATGATAGCGAGGTTTGCGCCCGCAGCTTCAGGACTTCAAGTTTGCGCGTGAGCATTTGATTCAACTGGCAATTTTCTGTCGGAAGGCCCGCAGTCCAGCGTGTTGAAATCTTGGAATAAGAACATGATTATTCGGGATTTGGTGCGTTTTTGCGGGGCTTCTCCGGCACAGAAACGTCGATCTGTAGAACACAAACAGACCCGTCATCCTGATCTCTGCAAAACCGTGACCGCACACATCAAGCAAGGCAGGGCGCCCGAGCAGATCGGGAATCGGATGCTCTTCGAAGAGACAGAGCTGCCCATCCGAAAGGAAACAACTTGGCGCTACATCCGTTCCAAGGAAGGCATGGCACAGGAACTATGGTGGTACTTGCCGGGCACTATAAATCCCGCCGACCGCGCCGTGCAAAAAAGCGCCAAACGCCGACGTTTGACCGCGATGTCAGCACCCTGCTCCATCCCGTCAACGTGGCGCATTGCCGTCAGATCAACCACTGGCAAGGCGGTTTGATGCTGTTCAAACAGCCGTTTGGCCAATCAAACCTCGCATCAGTGGTCGCTGTGCGGTGAGCCTTGAGATAGGTTGCGTCCACTGCCCAGCCGTGCCCTGATGCGTGGTGTCGTTGTTAAACCGGCCTCTTTGCGGTCGTCAGTCGCGCGACATCAGGAACTCGGCCACCGCTTGGTAGGCAGGCAATGACGTTGGATCGATGAACCCGTTTTGCGCCTTCGGGAAAGAGGCCAGCCGCACCAGCACCATCTCGGCGGTCGGATCGACATAGATCGTCTGGCCATGCACCCCGCGCGCGGCATAGGCACCATGCGCGTTGTGCAGCACCCACCACTGGCTGGTATAGCTGCCGGGGCCGAAGGTCGGGAAGCCATCACCAAATTTCGACCGGTCCCCGCCAGCACTGATCTTTTCAACCACTTCGGCCGGGAAAAGACGCACGCCGTTGATCTTTCCGCGGTTCAGCATCAGTTGGCCCAGACGGCCCAGATCGCGCAGCCCAGCGGTCACACCGCCTCCGGCAAAAGGAACACCCTTGCCATCGACGGTCTGATAGGCGCCCTGCTCGGCTCCCATCCGGCTCCAAAGGCGCTCGGACGCCAGTTCGGTCACGGCTTTGCCCGTTGTGCGGCTGATCATCCAGCCCAGCATGTCAGAGTTGATGGTCTTGTAGTGGAACGCGTCACCGTGGTTTCCTTCGGGCTTCACCTGCTGCAGATATTCCCAATAGCCATCTGGCCCCCGGTAATCGGCGGGCTTGGGCAGCGGGCTGGCGGCACGGGAATAGACCCAGATGTCAGCATTCGGATCGGAATAGTTTTCAGAGTATTGCACCCCCGTGGTCATATCCATGACCTCACGCACGCTGGCCGTGGCAAAAGCGCTATCCCCGATTTCCGGGATCACGTCCCGGACCAGAAGCGTGTCATCAAGAACACCTTCGGCTACAAGGATTTCTCCCAGAAGCCCGGTTATCGACTTCGTCATCGACATGATCGCGTGTTTGCCATCTTCTTCAAGGCAGCCGAAATAGCGTTCATAGACGACCTCGCCCTTGTGCAGGATCAGCATGCCGTCGGTGTAATTCGCGTAGAGCGATTGCGCCCATGTCATCTCTTCGGCGCTGTTCTGCGGCGTGAAGGTGACGGCATCGATTTGCGCGCGCAGTTCGGCAAACTCTGCCGGCGACGGGTACTCAAGAGGAATGGGCGCCCCAAGGCCCCGGCTGATCTCTTCGGTGGGCAGGAATTCCCTCAGATGGCAGACCGACCAGCGCAGTTTGGGAAAACTGAAATAGTTGCTGTCGGGCTGTGTGATCAACTTGTCTGCGGGCGGTGGGAACCCCTGCATCCAGCCCATTACCTTGGGATCGGACTCCTGTGCCGACAGGGGCGCAGACTGTGGCGCTGACTGGGCCACAGCCCCGTTTGCAGTTGCAAGGCCAAGCGCCAGACCCGTTGCTAGGGCAGCCAGATTAAAAGTTGACGACGACATTCACGAAGCCTCCTGTCCAGGGATCCGCGCTCCTGCCCACGACAGTGTTGATGCCCGCCCCGGGAAAGGACACGGACACGCCTGCCGAAAGGAACGTGTTGCGATTGATGATGCGGCTGAACTCAAGGAACAGATCATCGGCGAGATGTGAGTCCGTGACGCCTGACACTACGTTTCCGTTTACATCGACGCGGGTTGCCTGCCCGAACTGGACCGGGCTGTTCAGCTCATTGGCGCGAATATGCGCATAGCGCAGGGTCCATATGTCTTGCTGTGTCGGCTGAACCCTGAGCGCGAGCGTCAGGGCGTTCACATTGGAATTGATGAAGGTCGAGGCCGATTTCGATCCCGTCGCCCAAGCGCTTGGGCTGCCTTGATAATAGAGCGGGTCAAACCGTTCGAGCTTTGTTGTGCCCGGATCGTCACCCGAAAAGCTCTGGTATCCCAGAGTCACGTTGGGCGACCATCGCAGATTGGCAAATGTGTAACCGGCCGTCACGCGCCCTGCCCAGGCGTTCAGGTCGACCCTGTCATTCCATTGGTAGGCAAAGTCACCGGTGAAGCTCCAGTTTTCCAAGGCACCGCTGAACGGATTGGTCTTGGCATAAAGGCCAAGCGTCTTCGTCCCCTCGCGTGCGCCGGGCGTCACCGTCGGGGCGCCAAGCCCACCCGGCGCGGCCTGAGGATAGGACGACCCCGACCTGAGGACATTGACAAAGGTCGCCCCCAGATAGCCCCCCGCGGGATCATCGAACCGCAGATCGACCCCGGCCAGTTCGTTGCTTCCATCCGTCGACGGCAGTTCATTGGGGTCCAGATAGAACGCGGTGCCGGTGACGTCACCAAAGGACAGACGCCCGATTGCCGCCCGCTCCCACGCCTTGCGGGGGCCAAACTTCAACGCGCCACGCTCAAACCCGCTGGTGGCACCATTGGCGATCAACATGCCGGTGCCCAGCGTCAGTTCGCGCGCGCCCAGCGATACATCATATGACAGGCCGCCGCCCAGATCGCCACGGATGGCAAGATAAGCCTCTTCAAGCGTGACGGCCCCGGTATTGCCGGTGTCAAAGGCATCCGTGCCCCATGTGTAGGACGCGACAGCGGAAAATTTTCCATAGAACACTGCACCGGACTCGAGCGTTCGCTCAAAGCTCAGTCCGGGTTTGATGTAACCTTCCAGCCACTCCGTGTCGGGATCAAACCCACTGGCCGGTGCCGTGACCGCGGCGAGATCCCAGAACAGATTTCTTTCCGCGACCGCATTCAGACCAATTTGCAGATGCCCGCGCACCTTGAGCCCCCCCTGGTCGTATAGAAGCATCGGGTCCCGCTCTTGCGCAGCGGCGGCGGTTGGGAATGCTAGCGACGCGGCCGCGGCACAGATAGTCAACGCCCGCTGGAAATTTGGTCGTGGAGGGGAACCGGTCGCGGCTTTGCGGCACCCGATTTCAGAGCCCAAATCGCCGATCATTCCGCTCCCTCACCCCAGATACCACTTAATCTGTCGAGCTAGCGGGCGTCCGCAGGCTTTCAAGAAAAAACTCAACCCTAGCGATAGCGGCATCGGCTTACCCAAAGCCGAAATTCAAAGCGTGATACGTTGCCCCCCCGACCAGTGCGCCGCAGGCAGGCAGAGTTTCAGCGTAGAGAGAGTAACCCGTAACCCTCTGACCGAAAGTGGTTATTTGATCTTCTTGGAATAAGCGCGAAGCGAACGCCGGGGGCCTGATGCTCAGGCGATCCAAACCCAGAGCAGACGCGCCTCCGTCTGGCCCGTATTGACCACCAGATGTTTGACGTCGCTGCTGAAATACACCGAATCCCCGGCGGACATGGATCGTACCGCGTCTGTGCCGCTGTGAAAGTCGATCGTCCCTTCCAGAACGGTAAAGAACTCCTCGCCCCCATGGAACGACGGGGGCGACAGGACCTCGCTGTCGCGGGGACGTACAGTGGTGATCATCGGCATCATCCTGCGCTGCTCCAGATCGGCAAAGAGGAACTCGAACTCATAGTTGCCCTGCCCCGATCTGACGCCCTCCCCCCGATCGGTGAAGGACAGCATTTCACCGGGCGACGCCGGGCGTGACAGCAGGGTCGCCGCCGTGCTCTCCAAGCCTGCCGCGATCTTCTCGATCATGTCGAAGGTCGGGGAAATAACGTTGTTTTCGATCTTGGACAGGTTGGACTTCGAAACCTGCGCAACCTCTGCCAGCTGGGCCAGGGACATTTCACGCTCCTGCCGCTTGCGCCGGATGGTGGCCCCGATGGACCAGGTGTCAGTCGTAGTGTCGGCCATTGGCTGCCCTGCGGTTTGCTTGCGTCCCCGAACACTGCCGGAAATTCATCTTCGGTGCAAAGGGGTTGCCAAAGTGGATGAATAAGAGTTTCATATATGAAACCCTCAGCAACCAGAGCCAAGAAACCGACATGTCGAAACCAAGTCTGATGATCCTCTCCTTGGGTGAACTGGGGACCAATCTGCTGGAAGCGGTCAGCCGCGCGGACCTGTTCGGCACGATCTTCGTGGCCAGCAGGGACCTCACCAAAGCCCAAGAACGGGCGGGCAACGCGATGATTGGCGCCGGGCTTGAGGGGCATTTCCCCGACATTCGCGCGGTGGAACTGGATCTGAACGCCACCGGTTTTGCCCGCCAGTTTTCTGACATCGCGCCGGATTACCTGTTTTCCGCGCCCAGCCTTCTGCCCTGGTGGAGGCTGGACGCGATGGAGGTACAATTGCCCTTTGCCGCCTGCACATCGCTGCATCTGGCGTTGATGGTCGACCTGCGAAACCGGCTGTCCGAGGCCAATCACAAAGCCTTTTGGATCGGCGCCTCCTACCCGGACGTGATCAATGCCGTTCTGAACCGCACCGGGTTCGGCCCCGATTGCGGCATCGGAAACGTGCAGGAGCCGATCCCCAAGATCCAGCGCCATGTCGCGACCCAGATGGGCTGCGCCCCCGGTCAGGTTGAGGTGCGTCTGGTGGCGCAGCACGCCTTTGAATACTACGTGCTGAACGCCAGTGCGCATGACGAGCTGCCCCCGCACCTGTTGCAGGTGACGGTGGACGGACAGGACGTGACACATCTGGCCGTGCAGGCCCTGCGGCAGAGCTTTCCCTTCCCTTATGATCTGCACTTCAACCGTGTCACCGCCTCAGCCGGGGTTCAGGCGCTTCGGGCGTTGACCGCAGATACACCTACCGCGACGCATCTGCCCGGTCTGGGCTCGCTGATCGGTGGCTATCCGGTGCTGGCCAGCCGCGAAGGGATCAGCCTGAACCTGCCCCCGCACTGGACCAAAGCGCAGGCCATCGCCGCGAATGAGGCTTCGCTGGAATGGGACGGGATTGCCGGGGTGGATGTGGACGGGACGATCCACTTCGCTGAGCAAACGGCCGAAAGCCTGCGGATCTTGCTGGGGCATCCAACCGAAACACTGACTACGCAGACGGCGGCCGCACAGGCCAAGGCCCTACTGGCTGCGCTCTGAATTTGACATGAGGACTGACATGAATAGCGAAATTTCCAAACAATATTTCGACCGCGCGATGAAGGTGCTGGTGGAGGGCTGCAGCTCCGCCAGCCGGGGCCCGATGAACTATGCCCCCTACCCGGCCTATATCCGCGAAGGCAAAGGCGCGCGGCTGTGGGATGTGGATGGCAATGAATATATCGATTGGCAGCTGTCTTTCGGCTGTCTTCCGCTGGGCCACGCCCATCCGAAGATCGTTGAAATCGTTCAGGAAAAAGTCGCAGGCGGCACCCATTTTGCAACCGCGCTGGAGGTTGAGGTCGAAACCGCCGAGCTGATGGTCGACATGCTGCCCCATGTGGACAAGGTGCGCTTTGCCAACACCGGAACAGAGGCCTGCATGACCGGGGTGCGCATGGCACGCGGCATCACCGGCAAGCGCAAGGTGCTGAAGTTCGAAGGCCATTATCACGGCTGGTATGACGGGCTTCTGGTCAGCTCGAACCCGCAGCCGGTCACCACGCTGGGCCATCCCAACGACCCGGTGCGCATTCCCGACAGCTCCGGCCTGACGCCCGGTTCGTGGGAGGACACGCTGGTCTGCGTCTGGAACGACGCGGATGCACTGGAACGGATGCTCAAGACCCACGGCCATGAAATAGCCTGTGTCGTCATGGAAGGCGCGATGTCCAACATGGGGGTGATCCCGCCGAAACCCGGATACCTGCAACAGGTGCAGGAGATGTGCCGCGCCCATGACGTGCTGTTCTATCTGGATGAAACGGTCACCGGTTTTCGGGTGGCGCCGGGCGGCGCGGCGGAACTCTATGGGCTGCAGCCCGATATCGTGACCTATGGCAAGGCCCTTGGACAGGGCTTCCCCGTTGCCGCCATCGCGGGTCCCGATCACATCATGGAAAGCATCGAATACGGCAAGGTTCTGCATTATGGCAGTCACAACGCCCCCCGGCTTGGCCTCTATGCCGCAAAGACCATGCTCGAGGAGATGCGCCGCGACAACAACGCCGGATGGACCCGGCTGAACCAGATCGGTGAGGAGGTCACCCAGCGCCTGAACCAGGTGGCCCGCGATTGCGGTCAGAACATGCGGGTGCAGAACGTGGGCTCCATGTTCCACCCGGTGTTCACCGATCTGGAGCAGATCAGCGGCTATCGCGATTTCTGCCAGCATGTGGATCTGGCCAAATACGGCCGTTTTTCCAGCCTGATGCGGGAACAGGGCGTGTTCTTCACCGGCAACAGGATCCTGCACAACCTGAGCTGTACCGCGCATACTCAGGCCGACATCGACCGGACCATCGAAGCCGCCGGCACCGCGCTGGAACAGCTGTCCTGACGCCACGCATGAAAAAATGCGGACCGGTTCAGAACCGGTCCGCCAGTTGGTCGCCACAGGGAGAAGTCGGAAGAGAAACCGTCAGCAGCGCCACTGAAAACACCCGAACAACGGGTAATCCTCTGGGTCTTCCTCTTTGCCCGTGGCAACACCGGAGGTAACGTCAGGGCCGGGTTTGAGTGTCGGGCTCTGCGCCCGGTACTCCTCCGGCAGGATCAGCTCTGTGTCGGTCATGCGCGCCTGCCGCCGCCGCATACGCTTGCGAAATACGTTGCGCATGATGTTACCCATTGAGCACGAAACAGGCATCGCCATACCATTCTGCCGCGCGATCCAGATGGTTGCCGTGGCTGCGGATGCGCCAACGGTTCTGGCTGGAGGGATACAGCCCACCCGCGTTGTACGCGGCCGCGACCAGCAGGGGATCGGTGCCGGTGCGGGGCATGTTGTGCCGGATGTACGCTGTGCCCACGTCGATACAGATCTCCGAGTCATAGAGGCCCAGCGCTGCGGGCGCCTTGCTTGGCTTGTTCTTAAAGAATTTGAACGTCATGTCGTTGTCGTAGCCCAGCGTATAGACATTGTTCATCCACCGTGCCGTGTCAGACAGGACTTGCATCGGACCGGCGCTGTAGTCGCCCTTCTCCTTGCCATCCAAAGCCGGATCGCCCGTGGCCCCGACGGTATAGCCCTGCTCCCAACGGAAAGTGTCCGGCCCGGTGAACCCCATGTTGCGGTAGCGGGCGGTTTCCGTGGCGATGGTCATCACGATCAATTCCTGCGGCACGTCGTAACGCTCGGAGGCTGCGCGCACTGCCGCCCCGTGCCGTGACAGCACCTCCTGCACGGTGATCGGCGCGCCCGGTGTGCGCCACAGCTTCAGAGACCCCGCATGATCGCGGGTGTAGACCCCCATGGTGTCATAGGCCCAATGGTCCCCACCGAACATGTTGCGCCATTCCCGCTGATGGTCTGCCGAAGACCCGGGTCCGGGCAGCGCCGACACCGGCATGGCCGGGCGATCGTCGCGATCCGGCAGCGGCGGTTTCACCGGGCCGGGCCAGCGTTCGATTGCCTCGGACAGGTTGTCGATCCAGCTGGCATCGCCGCCTTCGGGATAATCCCCGTTGCGAAGACGGGTCAGCGAGATGCCGATGCTCTGGACATGGGGACGTTCCCAGCTGAGCGGTTCCATCCCGTGCTGTCGGGCGATTTCATGATACCGGTCCCATTGCGCGTTTTCGCCGGGGGTCTGATCATTCCAGTTCCAACTGCCGTTTTCGAACCGGACGAAATCAGCCGCCAGCCCGAACTGGTGATAGGACTCCCAGGGCTGCGCATTGGTCACCCGCCCACCCGGCGCGGTGCGGCCCTTGGCGTAGAGGAACGCCTGCCGTTCGGGCGCACGAAACCCTTCGAACAGCTTCATCGGGATGCCCTCGTCATCCAGTTGCTTCTGGATCTTCACGACCCGCTTTCGCACGTCGGGGTGCAGGTGATCCAGTTCGGTGTCGCGCTTGTGCGGGCTGACCGGAGGGGCAAGGCTGGGCATGGGCTCTGCGGCCGCGGGCGCCGGCAGCGCGGGCTGTAGCGCATCCGCAGACGCGACCGAGAATTCATCCACCAGACACAGGATCGTATAGGTTCCGTCCGGTTCCCGCTCCACCTGGGGCACGCCATTGTCCAGCGTGCAATTGCGTTTGTAGCCTTCCACATTCAGTGCCGGAATATTGGTGGCTGTCCAAAGTACTTTCTTGGTCATGAAACTCACTCGCCTTTAGGACCTGCGCCCAGCGCAATGACACATCGCGCCCGCCCCGATCCGGAGATTGACTGCGGTCGCCGACACCCAAAGCGTGTTGGCCATGACGGCAAACCAATCGGTGCAGCGGCACCGGTGAAATCGATGCGTCGAGGGCACCGCCCAAAGCTGGGCCGCCTCCCGCGCTTGCGTTAATCCGTATTCCTCCCCCACCAGCCAGGCTTGGCTGCCCTTCGTCTGCGTGATGAATTAAGTATCTGGTAATCTGGCCTTTTTCGAAATTCACGCAGCGCTAATTTTGCGTGAAAAATGCGCAAATTCAGGATTGTTTTCCGGCACCCGCCAATGAAAAAGGGGGGCGAAACGCCCCCCCAAGAAACACCAAAGCCAAGAGCCGTCACGACAGCCGTCGAAACCGGCCAAGCTCACCCGATCCGGGGTTGGCTTTCATCCGGCCCCATCCGGCCTTCAGATCCGAAACCTTGCCTGAGTAGGACTGGGCCCTTTCATCGGCCTCCGCCTCTGCCTTCAGCAGTTGCCGGACCTGTTGCGCGCCCGTTTTCTGACCATTTGCCGCCAGAATCCGGATCAGCCGTCGCGTTGCCAGGGCCGCGGCAAAGCTGGTGCCCTGCATCGCAACACAAGAGCCATCGCGGGATCCGGTGGCCAGCTTGCCGAAGTGGGTGGCCGTCTCCCGAGAGGGCATCGACACCGCAGGTTTGGCGATTTTCCCGTCCTGCGACCAGGGCAGTTCGCCCCCGGTTGCCGAATAGGGTTCCATCCGGCCGTCGCTTTCACGGTGCCCGGCAATGAGCAAGATATGATCCTGCGGCCCCACGGCATTCAACGTCCCGTGACGGCGCAACAGGTTGGACTGATCGGTATTCACCAGCGCCTGCCCCTGCGGATCATAGGCGTAGCTGTCAACGACCCCTCCCATCTGGTTATAGGATTGGCCGTCTTCGTCGTCGAAATAGCTGCGCTTGTTGAAACTGGACCCGGGCGCACCGGATTGATCGGTCTGAATGCTCATCGTCACCTTGATCGACCGTCTGGCCTTGTTTCGCACCCGCAATCGCCAGATCCCGGCGGGCACCGGACACCCCAGATCACTGCGCGCATCCAGCACCTGCGTTGGCCCGATTGCCACAACAAAACACACGCGGACCTGCCCGCCCCCCGGCCCGCTTTGCTGCTTCACGTAGAGGCGCGACAGAACCATGTTCCCGGTCCGCAACGTTCTGGAGTGTTCCCCTGCTGCGGTGGAAAACCCGCTTTTGGGCAGCGGCCCGGGCGGGTCCAGTTCCAGCTCGACCGGTGTCCCGCTCTTCATGTCAGCGGCTTTCAGACCGTCGCACCAGATCTCAACAAAGTTGGGCGAGCGATCATCGGGCTGAAGCCGCAGATCGATCTGCTGAATCGCCCCCGGTCGAAGGTCATCCTGAACGTTCCCCCGCTCCAGATTCTCATTGCCTGCGGGCAGCACCAGAAACACGGGCCGCAACCCATAGGT
The DNA here is from genome assembly GCA_022763485.1 of Paracoccaceae bacterium. GTDB lineage: Bacteria > Pseudomonadota > Alphaproteobacteria > Rhodobacterales > Rhodobacteraceae > Aliisedimentitalea. Next base: position 10,221 of record JALEGX010000023.1, read on the forward strand.
TCTGCGCTTTTCATTCAACCGGCTCAGGAATTCGGACACCAGATCAGAGCCGTCCCGCGGACCGGCCTGCTTCCCGAAAGACAGGTTGATGGCGATCGGATATCCGCCAGTCGCGGCCGCGCCGCTGGCCGGAGGGGAGAGCGCCGCACCGGAATTGTTCCGGATCCAGATGGCATCCGCCAGCGTCACGATACGCAGGATCCCCAACAGGGCGAAGAAGTCCAGATATTGCGCCCAATGCCCCAGAATCGGCCGCTGGGGAAAGTTGACCGCGATGATCCGGCTGGCCGCAATTTCGGGATCTACGTCGGGATCGGCCCCGGCTGCCAGATCCAGCACCGGCGCGCCATGACTGCTGCGGCCGCCCAGTTCACGATGGCCATGCCGCCGCGCGTAGTCCTCGGTGCCGCAGGCCCGGTTGAACGCCTCTTCGTCCAGGCTGCCATCCGCCCTTGTGTGCGTTGCGATCAAGTCGTCGATCTCGGGGGCCAGCACTTCGCGACCAAAGGGAAGATACAGTTGCTGACCCGCCGCGTTCAGGTCCTCGCGCGCGGCTGATTGCTGCCAGGAGGCCAGGATCCGGGTCTTGCCCGCAGCCGTGCAGGTTCGCCGATGCCCCAGCGGAATGCCCAGATCCAGCAACCCGATGATCGGCGTGTCATTGTCCAGCTTGAGCGCGTCAGGCAGCACCGCTGACCGCAGAGCATCGGGAAGCGTGCCATGTTCAAGGATATGGGCCGTATGCAGGGAAAGATCCGCACTCCCGTCCGCATTCCGCCCGCCGGTGATCGCCTCCGTGGGGAAATTCGGGATCGTTGGCGCCGTGTCAAACACCCGCTCAAGCATCTCGGTGGCCAGCTCCATGTTGAACCGGTCCAGCTCACTCATGCTCCGACGGGGATCCAGCATCCTCTGTTTCAACTCAACCAGCTTGGCCCCGGAGGCGCGCAGATCGACAACGCCTTCGGGGGTCTGCCGCATACCGTGACAGACCGTGTTCTCCCAGTCGATGTAAGGGGTACCGGAAAACCCCTGCCATCCCGGATCCCACGCCGCACCGGTCATCTCTGCCACTCCTGCTGCAAGCGCGTGCGATAGGCGTCAAGCACCGCACCGCCGGCTCTGGGCTGGATTGCAACCTCGCTCCAGTGCGCGGTGTCGAAATCCTGCAGGATGAAGTCCCCCGCATCCGCTGCGGCGGGCACGGTGTAATCGGCCTTGAGCGTTGTGGTTGCCCCATTGAGCGCGGCCAGGATACCGCTGGCAATCACACAGCCCAATGTGGCACCCGCCTCACTGTCGATCGGGTAGTGTACCCCGGCAATGGTGCGGTTGGCGGCCACGCGCTGCGCCACGCGGTACGGCATGGCTTGCCCGGCAAGGGCTTGCTGTACCGGCACCGCAGGATTTTCCAGACGCGACAGCAGCGTCGCGACCGTAAAGGATTCCGTGGCATGTCCACTGGGGAAGCTGGAATGATCCGGCGTCTGGATCATCGGCTGGACCTTATGCGACAGATCCACTGGCCGGGGCGTCCAGGTCAGGAATTTCACCTGCATTTCCAACGCATAGGCCACCTTCAGCGCAGCAGAGGTGAATTCAAGGCTGTGCTTGCGCGAGGACGCATCCAGCCGCACGACTGCCCCGAAGAACGAAGGCACATCCCCAAGCTGCAGATTGATTTCGGGGATCCGATCCACCCGCAGATCGGCGTAATTCCTCAGCCAGGCCATCTGTGCCTTCAGCACGTCAAGACCCGGTCCGATTGTGGTGAAAACCGGCGTTCCGCAAAATTCCAGCGTGGCCTTGCCCGGGGTAAAGCTTGTTGGGCCGGTCTTTTGCGCCGCAACGCCGGTGATCCGGAAATAGGACATCAGGTCCGCAGTCAGAATATCGATACGGCGTTGCGGGTCCAGCCGATCCAGCCGGTCGGCATCCGCAGGGAAACTGGCCAGCGGATTTTGGGTATCCGCGCTCCCGTCCCAGAAGCCCACCATCGCCTCTCGTGCCATGGTCAGCGCCATGTTCAACGCCGGGGACGACCGCCCGCCTGCGTGTCCTGCACCGCCGCCACCGGCACCGCCACCGCCTGCGCCGCCGCCACCGGCACCGCCACCGCCTGCGCCGCCGCCACCCGCGCCGCCTCCGCCTGCTCCGCCGCCACCTGCGCCGCCACCGCCAGCTCCGCCTCCGCCTGCGCCACCACCCATTGCAACCATGTCGACCTCCTGTGCGTGTGTCATTTCGATTGTCGGAAGTTGTTAACGCTTCG
>JALEGX010000024.1 GCA_022763485.1 Paracoccaceae bacterium
GGGCGTAGCTCAGGGGTAGAGCATAACCTTGCCAAGGTTAGGGTCGTGAGTTCGAATCTCATCGCCCGCTCCAGTTTGGACTGCAAAGCCACCTTCGGGTGGCTTTTTGCGTTTCCGGGGAATGCCCAGATTAAACGCCCCTATCCCCATGTTTTCGTGCATTTTTCCTCTTGCAGGCAATTCCGCCTTTGGGTATCACGCCCCTACCAGCGGACGCGGGCGTAGCTCAGGGGTAGAGCATAACCTTGCCAAGGTTAGGGTCGTGAGTTCGAATCTCATCGCCCGCTCCAGACTGGTCTCTCTCACAGAAATTCGATCTGCCAAATTGAAGCAAGTGCCCCATCACAAGCACGGGAGAGCCGGCTTGCACCAGCTCCCACCTGTTCCGATGTATATTTGGCAGATGCAGCCTGCTGAGCGATCAGATCAGCATATCGCCATCCGCAAAGCGCAAGACTTCGATATCTTTGAGGTGATCGACTCCTGAAATACCGGTCAGATCGGTGACGATTGTGGTGTGTCGGTCCTGCTCGATCCGGTAATCTGAGCGGTTTCCAGCATAAATCACCGTGTCAGACCCGAAGCCCCCGAAAATACTGTCATCCCCGCCGTTTCCGATCAGGATGTCGTCCCCGGCGCCGCCCTCCAGACGATTCATCCCATGATCCCCCCACAGGATGTCATCATAGAAGCTGCCAGTAAGGTTTTCGATCTCACGGATTCGATCCCCGCGCGCAGCACCAGAGAATCCGGTCCCCCGCAGAAGCGACACCGACACCCCCGCATCATTGAAGGCATAGCTGAGCGTATCCCAGCCGCCGCCGCCATCATAGCGATCTACCGTCGATCCCTTGGCATAGAGCGTGTCATTGCCCCCCAGTCCGCGCAGCCATTCCGTTTCCTCGCCCCCCAGCATGATATCAGCATGCCGAGATCCGGTGACATTCTCGATACTGTCGAGCACCAGGTCCAGCCCGTTGGTTGAACGGGAGCTGAGCGCGACACCGCTCAACAAATTTACATAGACCCCTGCATCCAGCTCCGCGAAAGAGACCATATCGGTACCCACTCCACCCTGGATGCTGCGAACCCCGGCCACATTGTCATTGTCCCAGTTGAACCAATCCTTGCCGTCGGTCCCGACGATGTTCGGCAAAGCAGAAATGGACAAAGTATAGAGCCCAGTTGAGTAGCTAGCACCCGAGGCAAGAACATAGTACGTTCCGGACACGGTAACGGAGAACTCGCTGATCGTTTTCCCACCACCTGTATAGAATGTAGTGATTTCAAACGGCGCTACCCCGTCAGCATTCCGCAGGCCCTCCAAGCTGGCGGCTCGCAACCGGTCATCGGACCCGGCCGAATAATCAGGCCGCATTTCAACGCGATAAGACACACCAGCCACCAAGTCGACGCCAAACCAATCCACATCGTTCGTACCGTCGATATTCGCAGTGATGGGGTCGCCCCCCACACTCAAACGTCCCGTGGTGCCTGGTCCTGCGAGATAGTCATCTTCGATTTCCGTCAACGAGACCGTATAAGTCCCTTGGCCTTCGTCATATGAACCCGCTGCAAAATAGTGGGTTCCATCCTCCTGAGCCGTGACTCCCGAATTTGCGATACGCCAATATCCATGTGAGCCAATTTGTGTCAGCCTAAGGTATTCCCCCTCCGCATTTCGGATACCGCCGATAGCTGGCCGATAGAGCGTCCCCTTTTCAGTGCTATCCCCTTCGACTCTGAAGGTATAGGTCACCCCCGCCTCCAACTCCGCTGCAAACCAGTCGATGTCGTAAGGGCTGTTGACTTCGCCAATCGCCTCACCACCAACTTCGATCCGGCCGACAGTATCCGTATTGGCATAGAAATCATCACCATCATCTTCGCGAATTGTGAGCGTGTAAGGCTCCGTGCGGCTGGTGCTGCCGACATCAATGAAATAGCGTCCATTCTCGGTTGGATGAATTCGCGTAGCGGCGCGCCCCTCATCGAGATCGCGCACCGAAACCGCACGATTGTAGGGCAGCAAATTAAGAGAGTCGTCTCTAACCCCCGAAATATAGGCTTGAGCAAATGTTCCATCGCCAAGCGCCCCGCCCTGGGTTTCCACCAGATAAGTCCGCCCTTTTTGCAGCTCGACACCAAACCAGTCGCGATCTCCCTCGAAACTACTGACACCTGTTAAGGTCTCACCAATCTGAAGACGTCCAGTGGTCGTTTCGTCCGCAGAATAGTCGTCTTCGAACGATTGCACTGACAGAGAATAGGTACCGGTTGTTTCCCGATATCCACCAACGGACACATGGTGAACACCCGTTTCCTGTGCCACCATCGATATGTGGTTCACATGGTACCGGTTGTACTGCGCATTGTTTGTGTACGCATAGACCTCGCCAGCTGTATCGAACACCCCGTAGAAACGCGGATCCTCATGTGTTCCCCGCTCCTCTTCCGCGCCTTCAAGTGTGAAAACATATACGGTACCGGCCTCCAGGTGGACCGCGAACCAATCGCGGTCTTCGGGCCTTTCCACATCACCAACGGTGGGCGTATCGACCGCCAGCGTACCCGTGGTTCCCGCGTCGTCCAGATAGTCGTCAGCCACTTCTTCGGCCGACAATGTGTAGGTGCCCGTATTGGCTAAATGCCCTCCTGCCGCAATGTAGTGAACCCCAGAATAAGCGGCAGTGAACCAGGTCAAGCTGTTCGCCCCCTCCCCGGAGTTATTGTCTGCACTAAAAGGCAACCTGCCTCCGACGGCGTTACTCACCCCGTATATGGTTGGATCTGCAAGCGTTCCCTTGCCCGTGGCCTCACCCTCCAGGTCAAACCGATAGACGGTCCCCGCTTGCAGCGTCACCGCGAACCAATCGCGATCATGCACTACCTCCAACTCACCGGTCACGGAGCCGCCAACGGTCAGCTGCCCCGTGGTCTCCTTGTCCTCCAAGAAGTCGTCAGCGATCTGTTGAACAGACAACTCATACGTGCCCGTATCGGTTTGATAAGCTCCAGCAGAGATATAGTGAACCCCACTATAGGTCGCCACATAGCCAAGTTGACTGTTCTGACCTTCGCCGGAATCATCGTCTGCACTCGCTGGAAGCAGCACGCCATGCGTGTCGTAGATACCCCACAAATAGGGGTCGTTAATCAGCCCGCCGTCGGTGGCCCGGCCCTCCAGATCAATCTTGTATTTCACGCCTTCCTGCAAAATGATTGCAAACCAATCCCTGTCGCCGGCGGTTTCGACTGCGCTGGCCAGGCTTTCGCCAACATTTAACTGCCCCGCACTTCCCACATCCGTACCATAGACATCAGTCCGGTCATTTGCGGCTTCACGAAGCTGCTCAAGGGTCCAGACGACGTTGTCCTGAAACCGAAAAAACTCGACGTCGTGGTAGATACGAACAGATCTGTAATCCACAATCCCCCCGGTCAATTGAACGAATTCGAGGTCATTAACTACATTCAAATTTCCTTGACCGACTTCACGGGACTCCTTGTTAAAAACCACGACGTCCGTTCCTGGCATCGGAGCGAGATCGCCATGGATGATTCCACCGCCGCCGGAAACAATGAAGACATCGCTCCCCGAACCTCCAATCATGCGGTTGCCGTAGCCGTCCCCCCAATCCAAGGTGTCATTGCCATCTCCACCATTCAGCCCGTCATTTCCGTCGCCTCCCAACAAGGAATCATTGCCGTCACGGCCATACAGGCTGTCATTTCCGTCCCCACCTTCCAAAGTGTCTCCGGCCCCGCCGCCTTCAAGCACGTCATCCCCTTCAAGCCCCAGGATCGTACCGCCCCCGGTCAGACCGATGACCCGCCCATCAATTGTGTCGTCGCCCGAGGTGCCTTCATGCAAAACCATATCCATATTCCCTATCAAAAATGTCCGATAAGCAAACAAGTCCCCAAATCCTGGGCCCTTTTGCGCAATGTTATTTCGTCAATCTGTCCACAACATTGATACAAGACAAGTCTCTGGTTGCATTCCATAGAGACCCGTCTTGATCAGGCTAGTTCATAAGCGCGCGCGCCCGCAGGATCTGAAAAGCAGCGACCAAATTGGCTGAAAACCCATAACACACAGTTACGTAGACACATTCGAAGCACGCCAAGGCGCGAAGCCAGCCATCAAAGAATTAGGTTGGCACCAATTTCACTTTTTTTCATTGAGCGTCGGCAGTTCTAATAGGCAACGCGGATTTGAATTCATCTCACAAGAAATACGGGTGTTTTCCAAAGGGTATTTCAAAGCGCAAAAAAAGGTCAGAAATCAGGCCGCACACCTCTGGCAGAATTGTACAATCTGTTTTCCCAACGGATCGCCAACGTCTCTGGCTGCCGGCAAAGCCAAGAGAGAGCACCGCGTCCCCCCGTGCCTGACGACGTGACCTCATCGACAAACCGCACCCCACCCCAGATCCCGGCACTAAAAGGATGCGGCGGGATCATACGTGCCAAGCCCAAAGGGCCAATGGTTTCGCACTTTAGAAGAAGGGGAATGGTGGGTGATAAGAGATTTGAACTCCTGACATCTTCGATGTGAACGAAGCGCTCTACCACTGAGCTAATCACCCGTGAGACAGGCTTTTATCTTCACTCCTCGCCGTCTGCAAGGGGGTCTTCGTCCTGTTTTTCGGTTCCATTGACCGATTGTCTCAATTTGCAGACCATGACGCGGCCATTTCCGCGTTCCTGCACCCGGTTGATACGCAGTTTGCCCAGCGGTTGCAGGTTCAGCTCCCGCCCCTCGGCAAGCGTTTGCCCCAGAACTTCCAGCATCGCCTCGACAACCGGTTTGGCGTCCTTCTTCTTGATGCCCGAGCGTTCGACAACCAGGTCGATCAGTTCGCGCTTGCGCAGGTCGGGCTCGGACACCACCGGTTGCGAGGTTTCCACAACCGTCGGCTCCGGCGCGATGGGAACCACTTTCGGCGCGTCCGGCTGCGGCGCCGACGTCTTGGTCGCCTTCGCGGCAGTGGTGGTTTTCTTGGTGCTGGTCTTACGCGCGGGGGCCGTGCGTTTTTTCGTGGTTGTTGCTGTCATGGTCCTGCTCTACCGCCTTTTTGTTAACGCCAGATTAACCCGAACAGGCCGCAATTTCTAGCCCCCTGCCCTAAATCTTGGGGATTGGTGGTGCTGGAACGCCATCCCAAGCCCCTCTGTCGCCAAGCAAAAAGGGCGCCCGAAACGGACGCCCTTTTCGTGATCTTCACACCAGTGGTCAATGCGCGGTGGCGCTGGCCCCTTCGCCGGACCCGCTGATCGAGGCACTGGCTGCGGCCGCTTCTTCCTCGGCCAGCTCATCCCATTCGATGGGTTCGGGCTGGCTCACCAAAGCGTGCTTCAGAACCTCGGACACGTGGCTGACAGGAATGATTTCCAGCCCCTCTTTCACGTTATCCGGGATCTCCGGCAGGTCCTTTTCGTTCTCTTCCGGGATCAGCACCGTCTTGATGCCCCCGCGCAGTGCCGCCAGCAGCTTCTCTTTCAGCCCGCCAATGGCGCTTGCATTGCCGCGCAGCGTGACCTCGCCAGTCATGGCGATGTCCTTGCGCACCGGAATGCCGGTCAGCACCGAGACGATTGCCGTCACCATGGCCAGACCCGCAGACGGGCCATCCTTGGGCGTGGCCCCGTCAGGCACGTGCACGTGAATGTCCAGCTTGTCGAACTTGGGCGGTTTCACACCCAGCTGCGGGCTGATCGAACGCACGTAGGATGATGCGGCCTCGATCGACTCCTTCATCACGTCGCCCAGCTTGCCGGTGGTCTTCATCCGACCCTTGCCCGGCAGGCGCAGCGCCTCGATGCTCAGAAGTTCCCCACCGACCGACGTATAGGCCAGACCGGTGACCACACCGACCTGATCCTCTTTCTCGGCCAGGCCATAGCGGAACTTCTTCACGCCCAGGAAATCGTCCAGGTTGTCTTCGGTCACGGTGACCGCGTCGGTCTCTTTCTTGACGATCTTGGTCAGCGATTTCCGCGCCACTTTGGCGATTTCGCGCTCCAGGTTCCGCACGCCCGCTTCGCGGGTGTAGGTGCGGATGATCTCGGTCAGCGCCTCATCGGTCAGCTCAAATTCCTTGGCCTTCAGACCATGGTTCTTGACCTGCTTGCTGATCAGGTGCTGCTTGGCAATCTCGCGCTTTTCATCCTCGGTGTAGCCCGACAGCGGAATGATCTCCATCCGGTCCAGAAGCGGCCCGGGCATGTTGTAGCTGTTCGAGGTGGTCAGGAACATCACGTTCGACAGGTCGTATTCGACCTCCAGATAGTGATCCATGAAGGTGTTGTTCTGTTCCGGATCCAGCACTTCCAGCATCGCCGACGCCGGGTCGCCCCGGAAATCCTGGCCCATCTTGTCGATTTCATCGAGCAGGATAAGCGGATTGGTGGTTTTCGCCTTTTTCAGCGCCTGAATGATCTTGCCGGGCATCGAGCCGATATAGGTCCGGCGGTGACCGCGGATCTCGGACTCGTCGCGCACGCCACCCAAGCTGATGCGGATGAACTCACGCCCGGTGGCCTTGGCAACCGATTTGCCCAGCGAGGTCTTGCCCACGCCCGGAGGGCCGACAAGGCACAGGATCGGGCCCTTCAGCTTCTTCGAACGCTGCTGCACCGCCAGATATTCGACAATGCGTTCCTTGACCTTCTCAAGACCATAGTGATCCGCATCCAGGATCTCCTGCGCCCGGCCCAGGTCCTTTTTCACGCGGGATTTGGTGCCCCACGGGATCGACAGGATCCAGTCCAGATAGTTGCGCACAACCGTCGCCTCGGCGCTCATCGGGCTCATGTTCTTGAGCTTCTTGAGTTCCGCTTCGGCCTTTTCCTTGGCTTCCTTGGACAGCTTCGTCTCGGCGATCTTTTCTTCAAGCTCGGCCACCTCATTGGCACCGTCTTCGCCGTCGCCCAGCTCCTTCTGAATGGCCTTCATCTGCTCATTCAGGTAGTATTCGCGCTGGGTCTTCTCCATCTGCGACTTGACGCGGGTCTTGATCTTCTTCTCAACCTGCAGAACGGACATTTCGCCCTGCATCAGACCATAGACCTTCTCCAGCCGCTCAGAGATGCTGAGCGTTTCCAGCAGGTCCTGCTTCTGTTCCACCTCGATCCCCAGGTGACCGGCCACCAGATCGGCCAGACGCGCGGGTTCGCTGGTTTCGCCAACGGCAGACAGCGCTTCTTCGGGGATGTTCTTGCGCACTTTGGCGTAACGCTCGAACTCATCGGCAACCGTGCGCAGCAGCGCTTCGGTGGTTGCCACATCGCCCGGCATTTCAGACAGCAGTTCGGCGCGCGCCTCGAAGAACGAGTCGTTTTCCAGGAAATCGGTGATCTGTACCCGCGCCTGCCCTTCGACCAGCACCTTGACCGTGCCATCGGGCAGCTTCAGCAGCTGCAGCACATTGGCCAGAACGCCGATACGATAAATTCCGTCGGATCCCGGGTCATCAACCGCAGGATCGATCTGCGACGACAGCAGGATCTGCTTGTCATCGGACATGACTTCTTCCAGAGCGCGCACCGATTTGTCACGTCCGACAAACAGCGGCACGATCATGTGTGGGAACACCACGATGTCGCGCAGCGGCAGCACGGGATAGGAAGAATTGAGAGGCTCTTGCATGCTCTTTCCTTATCATTGGCAAGACAGCATCCGGTCCCTGTCACAGGCAACGCTCGTCTGTCTCCGTCTCGGGGGGTTAAGGTGGGTCCGAAAACCCGGCATTTCAACCGCCCCCTTGTTCTCTGCCCCGAGAATGACCCCTCACCTCGCCGGGTGCAAGGTCAGAACACCGGAATTGCAGTCCAGCCTGTCCTTTTGAATACCCGCATTAAACCGTATGGCGCGCATCCGCGCCAAAGCGCGCCACGGATCCGGGCAGAACACCTTGCGGGACGCAGGCCAAACGGTCACATTTTCGCTTGAGCTTCCCGAATGTATCGCTCATCAAAACGTACCGAAACCTTGACGTGAGATATTGATGTTCAAAGGAATTCTCTACGGGCTGGCCACGGCCGCCCTGCTGGCAACACCGGCTCTGGCCGAGCTGAAATACGTAAGCTTCTCGATCAAGCGTGGCGATCCGCTGGTCAAGGGCCGAATGGTGGTGGATGGCTACACCGTCCCGCAGATCACCAAGATGATGGGCGTCTACTGCAAGGGCCGTCCGATCAGCGACTTCACATTAAAGGGAAAACCCCGCAAGAAACGCGGTTTTCTGCTGCAGAAATTCACCGCCACCTGCGCCACCGGGCCGCTTGACCGGTTCAAGGGAAGCAGCGGCGCCTATGAGATCGAGTACATCACCAAGGGTGAGTACAAGAACAAGCATCTTGTCGAAATCACCACATCGGATGGCAATGGCAATATTGTCTATCTGCGCGAATTCGCCAGACCCTGATCCTGCCGGCCAAAGGCCCGCTTAGATACAGAATGGTGGCGCTTCGCGCGCCACCGCTCAAGGCCGCTCACAAGGGTTCGATATCACCCTGCGCGCGGCCTGCGTGGAACTCCGCTTCCCATTGCGCAAAGGTTCCCGCCGCGATGGCATCACGCATTCCGGCCATGATGTCCTGGAAATATTGCAGGTTGTGCCAGGTCAGCAGCATCCCGGAAATCATCTCGTTCGACCGGAACACGTGGTTCAGGTAGGCGCGCGAGTAGTTGCGGCAGGCGGGACAGCTGCAGTTTTCATCCAGCGGACGCGGGTCGTCCATGTGGCGGGCGTTCTTGATATTGACCACCCCATGACGGGTGAAGGCCTGCCCGGTCCGGCCCGACCGCGAGGGCAGCACACAGTCCATCATGTCGATGCCGCGCTTGACCGCGCCCACGATGTCATCGGGTTTGCCCACGCCCATCAAATAGCGGGGCTTGTCCTTGGGCAGGAACCCCGGTGCGTAATCCAGACAGTCGAACATTGCCTCCTGCCCTTCGCCAACGGCCAGACCGCCAACAGCATAGCCCTCAAAGCCGATCTCTTTCAGCGCTTCGGCGCTTTCTTCGCGCAGATCCTGCTCCAACCCGCCCTGCATGATCCCGAAGAGCGCATGCCCCGGACGGTCACCAAAGGCATCGCGCGACCGTTGCGCCCACCGCATCGACAGGCGCATGCTTTCGGCAATGCGGTCCCGGTCGGCCGGCAAGGCGGGGCATTCATCAAAACACATGACGATGTCACTGCCCAGCAGGCGCTGGATTTCCATCGAGCGTTCCGGGGTCAGCTCATGCTTGGAGCCATCGATATGCGATTTGAAGGTGACGCCCTTTTCCGTCAGTTTGCGCAGCCCGGCCAGCGACATGACCTGAAACCCGCCGCTGTCGGTCAGAATGGGACGCTCCCAATTCATGAATTTGTGCAGCCCGCCCAAACGGTCGATCCGCTCAGCCGTGGGCCGCAACATCAGGTGATAGGTGTTGCCCAACAGGATGTCCGCGCCGGTCGAACGCACGCTTTCAGGCATCATCGCCTTGACCGTCGCGGCCGTGCCCACGGGCATGAAGGCCGGGGTCCGAATCTCACCCCGCTGCGTATGGATCACGCCGGTGCGGGCCTCACCGTCAACGGCTTTCAGTTCGAACGCAAAACGCTCTGTCATTGTGGTACTCCATATCGCGGACATCGGACCGCGCGGGTGTGCCGCAAAGCCCCGCCCATTGCAAGCCTGCTGCGTCATCGCCCTCGCGTCGGGACACCTAGAGCTTGAAATTCACCGAAACTCACGCCACATCACGTTCAGGAAACCCAATTATTTTGGAGCTTTACGTGTCGGAAGACCTCATTTTCTCGCTGCTGTCGCAGAATATCATCTACCTGCTTGCAGCGGTCCTGATCATTGTTCTGGTGCTGGCCGGGGTCAAGATTGTGCCCCAGTCGGAAAAATATGTCGTGGAACGCTTTGGGCGTCTGCATTCGGTGCTTGGTCCGGGCATCAACTTCATCGTGCCCCTGCTGGACCGGGCCGCGCACAAGATTTCAATCCTGGAGCGCCAGCTGCCCACCGCCAGCCAGGACGCGATCACCCGTGACAACGTGCTGGTGCAGGTGGACACATCGGTGTTCTACCGCATCACGGAGCCGGAAAAGACCGTCTACCGGATCCGGGACGTGAACGCCGCCATCACCACCACCGTGGCCGGTATCGTGCGGGCGGAAATCGGCAAAATGGATCTGGATGAGGTCCAGTCCAACCGGGCACAGCTGATTGCCACCATCCAGTCCTCGGTCGAAGACGCAGTCGACAACTGGGGCATTCAGGTGACGCGCGCAGAGATTCTGGACGTCAATCTGGACGCCGCCACCCGTCAGGCCATGTTGCAGCAGCTGAACGCCGAACGCGCCCGCCGCGCCCAGGTGACAGAGGCCGAAGGCGCCAAGCGTGCGGTTGAGCTGAACGCCGACGCCGAGCTTTATGCCGCCGAACAGACCGCAAAAGCGCGCCGCATTCAGGCCGAGGCCGAAGCCTATGCCACCGAGGTCGTGGCCAAGGCCATTCGTGAAAACGGGATCGAGGCCGCGCAGTATCAGGTTGCCCTGAAACAGGTCGAAGCGCTGAACAAGCTGGGGGACGGCGAAGGCAAACAGACCATCCTGGTGCCCGCGAACGCGCTGGAGGCCTTCGGCAACGCCTTCAACCTGCTGAAAGGAACCAAGTGATGGAACAACCGCTCTGGTCGCTCTGGTGGGTCTGGGTGTCGGCCGCGCTGCTGCTGGCCATTCTGGAGGTGCTTGTGCCGGGCTATGTCTTCCTGGGCTTTGCCGCCGGGGCACTTGCCGTCGGGCTGATCCTGCTGAACACCGGCATGACGCTGGGCTTTCCGATCCTGCTGTTGATCGGCGCGGCGTTGTCGCTGGTGGCCTGGCTGGTTCTGCGCAAGCTCTTTGCCCTGCCAAAGAGCAAGGTGAAAACCTTTGACCACGACATTAATGACTGAGGTCACCTGCGCCCTCTGGACGCCCGCGCAGCAGTTTCCTATATAAACGGTCAGAAAACCGGAATCCGAGGCCAAAATGACTCAATCCCCTGAACCGATCGAAGGCACCCCGCTGATTGCTCCTTCGACCGTGGACCACCCGCTCTACGATCAGGTGGTCGAGGCGTGCCGGACAGTGTTCGACCCGGAAATTCCGGTCAACATCTACGATCTCGGGCTGATCTACACCATCGACATCAACGCTGAGAGTGAGGTCAAGGTGATCATGACCCTGACCGCGCCCGGTTGTCCCGTGGCAGGTGACATGCCCGGCTGGATCGTCGATGCGATCGAACCGGTTGCAGGCGTTCAGCATGTTGAGGTCGATCTGACCTGGGAACCGCCCTGGGGCATGGAAATGATGTCCGATGAGGCGCGGCTGGAACTGGGCTTCATGTAAGTCCAAGTCAGGACAGGGATCTGAAAGGGGCCGTTTGAACGGCCCTTTTTGTTCCCCGCCCCCCGGATCCGCATCAAACAGGCATCCTGTAGAAATCTTTTCGTGTTACAGGGTCTTGAGCCGCCTACCCCATCCCCCAAGATTGAGATCGAAGGAGATACATCCATGTTCGGCATTCCCGGCAAATCGCCCATCACCATGACCCCGCGTGCCATCGCGCAGATCCGCAAGCTGATGGATCAGGGCAACCATGCGGGCCTTCGCATCGGCGTCAAGAAAGGCGGCTGTGCGGGGATGGAATACACCATGGAATACGTCGATCAGGCCGATCCCAATGATGAGGTCGTGACCGAGGATGGGGCCTGCGTGATGATCGCACCCATGGCGCAGATGTTCCTGTTCGGCACTGAAATCGACTATGAGGTGTCCCTGCTTGAGGCCAGCTTCAAGTTCAACAACCCCAATGTCACGGACGCCTGCGGCTGTGGCGAATCCATTTCCTTCAAGGAAATGCCCAGCGTCTGAGCACTGCTCCGCCCGGAAGACAGCCCATCACAACACGCATCAGGCGCGTCAGCTCAGCTGGCGCGCTGTTCTGCGGCCTCTGCCAGGTGCAGATAGGTCTCGTTGAACCGTTTTGACAGGTGATCCCCGGCCAGGATCACCTGACCGCTATCGGGGGCTGCGACATTGGTGTCGTAGGATGGGTTGAAGAACAGCGGAATGGACAGGCGCTCCTGCGGTCCGCCCACCACGCGGTGCGGTGTGGCCTTGATCTGGCCGCCGCTCCACATTTCGAACATCTCGCCAAAGTTCACCACGAACCGCCCCGGACCAGACGAAACCGCCCGCCACGCCCCATCCGGCATCTGCACCTCCAGCCCTGGCGTACCATCCGTCGCCAGCAGCGTCAGGCAGCCATAGTCTGTATGCGCCGCGATGCCGAAATCCTTGTCGCCAGCCCAATCCGGACGGCTGGGATAATAGTTCCCACGCAGCAATGCCATCGGCGGATCAAATGCGTCATCAAAGCTGTGCGCGTCGCGGCCAAGCGCATGGGCCATGGCCCGCAGCAGATCCATCGCCACGACACCGGCCTGCTGGTAGTAGCCCTGCACCAAAGCACGAAATTCGGGCAAGCTGTCGGGCCACTGGTTGGGCGCATAGACTGACAGACCGCGCACCCGCATCGGGTGGTCCTCGGGCAGCTCATGCCCGCAATCAAACACCTGTTTGTAGTCAGGGTTTGCCTCGGGATCGACCTGCTCGGAGCCTGACGCCCCCCAGCCGCGGTTCGATCCGGTCCGCGCCATGTTGATGGCCTGTTTTTCGGACTGTGGCAGCGCAAAAAACTGGCGGTAGCCCTCCAGCACTGCCTGCACACGGGCCGCATCCAGCCCGGTGTTCGATACCACAAGGAAGCCGATGTCCCGCATCGAATGGGCCAGGCGACGCATTTCCTCTGCATCTCGCGACCGCAACCGCGCCAAATCAAGCTCAGGGATCATGCCGGACCGCCTCCTGTCTGCGTATCGAGTGCTCACATAGGGAGAGTTGCGCCAAATTGAAACAAGGAAAGTCGCGTGATTGTGTCGCTGGATCACCGGTGATACCAGAGGGGGCAATTCAAGACACGAGGGTATTCAATGCGTCGCAAGCTTGCAGCCGGTAACTGGAAAATGAACGGAACCTCAGCGGCGCTGGAAGAGCTGGCCACCCTGGCCCAGGCCCACCCGGCCCCCGGATGTGACATTCTGATCTGTCCGCCGTCCACCCTGCTGCACCGTGCCGCTGATACCGTGGCCGCCTCGGCGGTGGCCGTGGGTGGCCAGGATTGCCACGCCAAGACCTCGGGCGCACATACCGGCGACATCAGCGCTGACATGCTGCGCGATGCCGGTGCAACTTCGGTGATCGTCGGCCATTCCGAACGCCGGACCGATCACGGCGAAAGCGATGCGCAGGTGCAGGCCAAGGCAGAGGCCGCCATCGCCGCGGGTCTGATCGCCATCGTCTGTGTCGGCGAAAGCCTGGAACAGCGCGAAGCCGGGGAGACCCTGGACCTCATTCGCGCGCAGCTGGCCGGGTCCGTTCCGCAATCGTCCAAGGCGGAAACGCTGGTCGTGGCCTATGAGCCCGTCTGGGCCATCGGCACCGGCAAGGTGCCCACCATCGAACAGATTGCCGAGGTGCATGACTTCATGCGCACCGAACTGGCGCAGCACCTGGGCGAAGACACCGCCGCGGGCGTGCGCCTGCTCTATGGCGGCTCGGTCAAGGCATCCAACGCGGCCGAGATCTTTGCCGTGACCAATGTGGACGGAGCCCTGGTGGGCGGCGCCAGCCTGAAGGCGGCCGATTTCTCGCCCATCGTGTCGGCGCTGGAAAAAGCGTAAATCCCAAATTCAAAACTTAAGTCAGGGCCAACAAGGCCCTGACACCCTTTTAAATATTTTTGAATCACCGTTTACTGTCTGGTGTTCGCTTTACTGGCTTCCATGCGTTTCCAGACTTTGTCGTCGGAGGAAGCTGTTTGTTGTCGGGAACCGTTGCAAAGTTGTCTTTCATGCCGCCACGTGGACCAACTTCTTGAAATATTCCGCCATCTTTACCGGTGCTTTGACCAGGTTTCTTTGTCGCTATGATTATCACCTCCTTTCAACAAAATGTGATCTGGGAGTGCACGCAAATTAATTCAAGGCAAAAACAATAATTTTTCACCGGCGATAACGGAAAGATCAATATCAACCTTGGCGAATAAAATTTATTACAACCCAAAATCGCAAATCCCATAAAGAAAAACGCCCCGGACATCCGGGGCGTTTCCTGTTTCTGCTCTTGTTTCTGCGCTCAACCCTATTTGGTTATGATCTCTGGCCCCATCACCGCGTTGGGCAGGACGGTGGACAGCCACGGCACATAGGTGATCAGGATCAGGAACACGAACAGCACGGCCAGGAAGGGCAGCGCAGCCCGCACCACGCTCATCATCGGCATGCCGGCCACGCCCGAGGTCACGAAGAGGTTCAGACCAACCGGAGGCGTGATCATCCCGATTTCCATGTTCACCACCATGATGATGCCCAGGTGGATCGGGTCGATGCCCAGCTCGATGGCGATCGGGAACACCAGCGGTGCCACGATGACCAGCAGGCCGGAGGGTTCCATGAACTGGCCCCCGATCAGCAGGATCACGTTTACCACAATCAGGAACATAACCGGACCAAAGCCCGCCGAAAGCATCGCTTTGGCGATATGCTGCGGCACCTGCTCATCGGTCAGCACATGCTTCAGGATCAGCGCGTTGGCGATCACGAAGAGCAGCGTCACAGTCAGCTTACCCGCTTCAAACAGCGTGTTCTTGGTGTCACGGTGGAAGAACGCTGTGACCAAAGCCAGCGGCTTCTTGAGCAGCGGGGTCTTCGGCGCATTCTCACCGTTCGACAGCGGCCCCATGTCCTTGTAGACAAAGCAAGCGATGAAGAAGGCATAGACTGCGGCCACCGCTGCGGCTTCGGTCGGGGTAAAGATACCGCCATAGATACCGCCCAGGATAATGACGATCAGGAACAGGCCCCAACCGGCTTCGCGTGCAGAGGCAAAGATCTCGCCCCAGCCCAGCCAGTCGCCCTTGGGCAGGTTCTTGACTTTCGCCATGACGTAGATGGTGACCATCAGCATCAGACCAGCCATCAGGCCCGGGATCACCCCGGCCAGGAACATCCGGCCCACCGACACTTCGACCGCTGCGGCGTAGACCACCATCACGATGGAGGGCGGGATCAGGATGCCCAGCGTCCCGGCGTTACAGATCACGCCAGCGGCGAAATCCTTGGAATACCCAACCTGACGCATGCCTGCGATCACGATGGAGCCGATGGCCACAACGGTTGCAGGCGACGAGCCTGAAAGCGCGGCGAACAGCATGCAGGCAAACACGCCCGCAATTGCCAGCCCCCCCGGCAGATGCCCGACACAGGCGATGGAGAAGCGGATGATCCGCCGTGCCACACCACCCGTCGTCATGAAGGACGACGCCAGGATGAAGAACGGAATGGCCAGCAGGGTGAAGTGGCCTTCAAAGGCTTCGAACAGCGTCCCCGCAACCGACGCCAGAGAGCTGTCGGAATAGATCAGCAGGAAGATCGTGGAGCTGAGGCCCAGGGAGACCGCGATCGGCACACCGATCAGCAGCAGGCCGATCACCATCGAGAAGAGAAGAACGACATCCATCAGTTTTCACCCTCATTCCGGGCCTTTACCGCCTCAAGTTCATCTTCGACCTCGTGGCTGGCGACCAGCCGGTCGGTTTCGCCGCGCAGGATCTGCAAGGCCACCTGGGCAAAGCGGACCACCAGCAGCAGCATTGACAGCGGCAGCACGAGATAAGGCACCACCTTGGGCATCTTCTCGTAGCTTTCGCCGAAGTTGATCCAGTCCTCCAGGAAGGCCAGGATGCCAACCATCGGCACGTCCTGTACTTCGTACCAGCCCTGGCCGCGGAACTTGTCCACGAAGCCGGTGGGGAACCAGCGCCCCGAGGTCGGCGGCAGTTCGGCAAACACCGCCCAGTAGTCCCAGGCCCCTTTCAGCAGCAGCAGGGAGAACGCCAGACAGCAGCTGACCGCGAACAGGGCCACCACCTTGCGCGGGCCGGCGGGCATCATGTTCAGAACCGCGTCGACCCCCAGATGCGCGTGAACCTTCACCGCATAGGACGCGCCCAGAAGGACCAGCCAGGCAAACAGGAACACGGTCAGTTCAAGTGCCCACAGGATGTTGGAATTGAATACGAAACGCGCGATCACGTTTGCGAAGGTGATGATGGTCATCAGGCCCAGCAGCCCGGCGATCACCGTTTCCTCCAGTTGATTGATAAAACCGGTCGGGCCGGTGCTAGACCCCGACATCTTTCTGTCCCCACTTGTCTTGGAAAATCATCGGACTGACGCGTTCAGATCGGACGCGCCCCATCCGGATGGGCGCGCCCCGCATGGGGCGCGCGCCGGAATGGCTCAGAGGCCTGCGTTGATCGCCTGTGCGGCGTCGATCTTGTCCTGGCCTACGTCGCCTGCGAATTTGTCCCAGACCGGGCGCATGGTATCGACCCACTCCTGACGCTGTTCGGCGGTCAGCTGACGAATGGTGCCACCGGCATCCACGATCGACTGTTTCGCCGCTTCGTTCACCGCAAAGGCTTCGGCGTTCCGGGCCTGGGTCACTTCGCTCAGGATGGTCAGAAACTGATCGCGCACGCCAGCATCCAGGCTGTCCAGCCAGTCCACCGAGGTCACGACCAGATAGTCGATGATGCCGTGGTTGGTTTCGGTCACACCGTCCTGAACTTCAAAGAACTTCTTGCCGTAAATGTTGGACCAGGTGTTTTCCTGACCGTCCACAACACCCTGCTGCAGCGCACCATAGACTTCCGAGAAGGCCATTTTCTGCGGGCTGCCACCGATGGCTTCCATCTGCGCCACCAGCACGTCCGAGGACTGCACGCGGAATTTCAGGCCATTGGCATCCGACGGCGAAACCAGCGGCTTGTTGGCCGACATCTGCTTCATGCCATTGTGCCAGAAGGCCAGCCCCTGCAGACCACGGCGCTGCATGCTGTCCAGCATCGCCTGACCTTCGGCCGACCCCTGGAAGGCATCCACGGCTTCGATGTTCTTGAACATGAAGGGCAGATCGAACAGGCGGAACTGCTTGGTGAATTTCTCGAACTTCGACAGCGACGGGGCCGCCAGCTGCACGTCGCCCTGCAGCATCGCTTCCAGCACCTTGTTGTCGTTGTACAGCGTGGAGTTCGGATAGACCTCCATGCACATGGTGCCATTCATTTCTTCGTTGACACGGCTTTCCAGCAGCGAGGCCGCGATCCCCTTGGGGTGCTTGTCGGTATTGGTGACGTGCGCAAACTTGACGACAATCTCACCGTCGTCGCAGGCCGCCATCGCGGTTCCAGCGGTTACGGACAGGGCCAGCGCGGTGGCAGCAGTAGTCAGGAACTTCATGTTTTCCTCCCGAAGTTTCAAATCCCCACCCCTTGGTATTCAAATTCAGATTTCAAGGGGTCCGTCATCAGGATGATTCATGGGCACAAACCGCTCAAGCGTTGATCGGAACAAAGCAGAAATGCCGAAATTTTGAACTTCATATCAACCGCTTAACAGGATGCCTCGGGCGCTCTGGGTCCGGCGGCGTATCAGGCTGTGCGGAAATCCGCACACACCCTCCCGCAGCTTGTGCGGATTTCCGCACAACAATCGTGAAACGACAAACCGGGGGGAATCACGCGCGGCTCCCCGCCCGGGCGGGCTGCCCGGCCCAACCGCTTCAGCGCATCTTTGATGCGCGCCGAGCGGGCGGGAGCCCCTCCGGGCTGTGCTCAGCGGCGATAGTCTTCGGGGCGGATTCCGTAGCGGGCCAGTTTGTCATAGAAGGTCTTGCGCGGCACCCGCAGGGCCTGCGCGGCGGCCGCAGCACGGCCGTTCTGACGCCCCAATGCCGCAATCAGCAGGGAGCGTTCCACCTGCGCCATCTGTTCGGCCAGCCCCAGCTCTGCCGCCTGGCCGATCTCTTCGGGCATCCCCAGCACGAAGCGCATCGCCGCCGACATCAGCGAGCGCGCATTGCCCGGCCAGTCCTGCGCCATGAGCGTCGCAAGATGGTCCGAGCCGACGTCCGGCACCTCTATCCCGGCCTGTTCCGCCGCCTGGGCCACGTAGTGGCGGAAGATCACGGGAATATCCTCACGCCGCTCTGCCAGCGACGGAATACGGATGCGCATCACATCCAGGCGATAGAACAGCTCGGCATTGAAGGCACCGCGCTCCACCAGCTCATTCAGATCCGCCGTGGTCCCGGCGATCACCCGCGCATCAGGCCCCTGCTCCAGCCGCTCCAGCACCGCAAATTGCACCGGTTCGGACAGCGCCGAAACCTCATCCAGAAACAGTGAACCGCCGGCTGCATCCTGACACAGCTGGTCGAAATCCTGCGGCCCCAGCGACGCCGAAGGCCGTTTCAGGAACGGACCCTGCCCGACCGGTGACATCAGGTGGACCACCTCCGCCACCTTGGAAATGCCGCTGCCCGGTGCCCCGGTGACCAGCACCTCTGCCCCCGTGGGGGCAACGGATCTGACCCGCGCACGCAGGGCTTCGGCCTGGGGGGACACTCCGAACAACAGGCGCGCGGCCGGATCGCCGCTTTCCAGCTGCTGTTTCAGCCTGCGGTTCTCCAGCACCAGCGCCCGCGTCTTCAACGCCCGTTCCAGCACCGCCAGCAGATCAGCACCGGCACAGGGTTTCTCCAGAAAGTCGAAGGCCCCCTGTCCCATCGCCTTCACCGCCATGGGGATGTCTCCCTCCCCGGTCAGCAGGATGACCGGCAGCTCCGGATCCTGCTCGCGCGCATAGCCAAGCAGGTGGAACCCGTCCCGTCCGGGCATGCGGATGTCCGACACGATCACCCCGCCAAATCCGGCCGTGATATGATCCTTGGCCGCCACGAATGATCCGCAGGTGGTGACGTCCAGATCGGCCAGCTCCAGAGTCTGCCCCAATGCCTCGCGCACGGCGGCATCGTCATCGACCAAAAGTACCTTGCGGGTCATGCGGCCTTTTCCTCCGACCAGAATTCAAGCTCCACGGTGAAGATCGCCCCACCCGTCGCGGCATTTGCGCCGCGGATATTGCCGCCAAAGCTCTGCACAAGCCCATAGGAAATGGACAGGCCCAATCCCATCCCTTCCGAAGAGCCGACCGCCTTGGTCGAATAGAAGGGTTCGAAAATCCGTTCCGGATCCTCGATCCCCGGCCCGCTGTCGGTGACATGCACCCGCACCCGCTCTGCGGCGTCGATCCGGATGCTGATCTTCTTGTCGTCCATGTTTTCCATCGCATCAACCGCGTTGTTGATCAGGTTGACAAAGACCTGCCCCAGGCGCACCTCGCCCCCCCAGGCCAGCACCTGGGTATCGGGTGGGTCCCACTCCAGCACCACATTCTCGGTCCGCAGACGCGCGCCGGTCAGCTCAACGGCGGTGTTCAGCACCTGTCCGATGTCGACCCGGCCCATCGGTTCGCTCTCATTGCGGGCAAAGGACCGCAGGTTCTTGATGATCCGCGCCATCCGCGACGCCAGATCGGCAATACGGCCCAGGTTTTCACCGGCCTTTTCCACCTTGCCGCGCTCCATGAAGGCCACGCCATTGTCGGCATATTGCCGGATCGCCATAAGCGGCTGGTTCAGCTCGTGACTGATACCCGCCGACATCTGGCCAAGCGCCGACAGCTTGCCGGCCTGCACCAGATCGGCCTGCGCCCGCTTCAGCGCGGCTTCGGCGTCCTGACGTTCAACCACTTCGCGCCGCAGCTGGGTGTTGGCCAGCGACAGGTCCCGCGTCCGGGCCGCGACCCGCGTCTCCAGCACCGCATTGGCCTGGGCCAGAGCCCGCCGCCGCTCGGTGGTCATGTAAAGCAAGGCGCCAAAGGCCAGAAACACCGCCGCCACCGCCGCTGCCTGCCACAGAGCAATACGCTGGGCCGGTGCGACATCCACCAGGATCTCCCCCTGCATGCCGATCACCGGCAGTCCGACGGACAGGTGCAACGCCTGTTCCGGCACATAGGGTCCCCAATCCAGATTCCAGATCCTGTGCCGCCCGACATCGCGCTTCCAGACCGGCGCTTCGGCCCCATCCGAGGGGCGCAGCCCGGTCCCGTTCGGTACCCGCCGCCAGAACAGAAGCTCAGATCGGTTGGAAATGAACACCTCTCCCGAGGCATCGGTGAAATATACCGCGGGCAAGGAACCCCGCCATGTCTGTTCGATATCTTCCACATCGGCGGTGACGATCAACGCGCCACGCACCGCGCCAGTGGCGGCAAAGGCGGGTGCGGCATAGAAATACGCGCGCCGCCCCAGCGATGCGATCACCCCGTGATCAGAGCCCAACGCCCCCTGCATGGCCCGCCGAAACGCCGGCGCCTGCGACAGGTCCGCGCCTGACACCATCTGCGCCGCGGCCAGAACCCGCCCCTGCGGGTCCACAAAGGCCACGTCCAGCGCGCCGGTCTTGTCCGCCACCTCCAGCAGTAGCTGACGCGCCTCCGGGTTGTTCGCCGGTTGCGGGTCCAGATCCCGGAACACCGGATGCTCGGCCATCAGCACCGCCAATTCCTGATAGATCTGCAATTGCGTGCTCAACCGGTCGCTGGCCAGCGCCAGATCCGCCTCGGCCTGCAGGGCCAGCTGATCCAGTGCCTGACGAAATCCCAGATGCCAGACCGCGCCGGCAGCCACCGCCACGGCGACCAGGAACCCCGGTATCGCCCAGCGAATTTTCTGTGCAATCAATCCCATCATCCGGTGCAACGTATCAAAGCGTTGCTTGCATTGACCAGAGCAGCCGCGCAAATGTCCAGATTATGAAAACCGTGTCCCAATCCCCGCTGGATCCCGCCTTTGTTCAGGACCCCTACCCGTTTTACGCCGCAACCCGTCAGCAGGGCGGTTTGCAGTTCTGGGAGGACTACGGAATGCCTGCCGCCTTCAAACATGCCGCCGTGCATATGCTGTTGCGGGATCGCCGGTTGGGCCGTGAGATCCCGGCCGAGCTGCGCACCGAAGGCCCCGCCCATCTGGCCCCCTTCCTGCTGACCGAGGCGAATTCGCTGCTGGACATGGAACCGCCCCGGCACACGCGGCTGCGCAAACTGGTGCTGCATGCCTTCACCTCTCGCGGGATCGAGGTGCAGCGCCCCTTCATCGAAACCCTGTGTCATGAGCTGATCGACCAGTTCCCGACAGGTGAATTTGACCTGCTGCCCGCCTATTGCACCCAGGTGCCCATCCTTGTGATCTGCCGCCTTCTTGGGGTTCCGGCGGAAATGTCCGCACAGCTTCTGGACTGGTCCCACGACATGGTTGCGATGTATCAGGCGGGCCGCACGGTTGAAACGGAACACAAAGCGGCAAAGGCCGCCGGGGCGTTCACCGACTATCTGCGCGGATTTCTGGACGAGCGACGCCGCACACCGGGCGATGATCTGATCACACGGCTCCTGACCGCCGAGGAAGATGGAGAAACGCTGACCGAGGATGAGCTGATCGGCACCTGCATCCTGCTCTTGAACGCAGGCCATGAGGCGACGGTTCATGCGCTTGGCAATGGCGTGAAATGCCTGCTGGAGCATGGCGCCGACCCCGCCTGGCTGACGCCCGAGGCAATTGAAAACACGGTGGAAGAGATCCTGCGCTTCGACCCTCCGCTGCATCTCTTCACCCGCTACGCCTACGAAGAGGTAGAGGTTTTTGGCCACAGATTGCAGCGCGGGGATCAGGTTGCACTGCTGCTGGGGGCGGCCAATCGCGATCCTGCGGTCTGTCCAGATCCGGACACCTTCCGGCCCACCCGCCCCGCAAAAACCAATGTTGCCTTCGGCGGTGGGGTCCATTTCTGTGTCGGCGCCCCCCTGGCGCGGATGGAGATGCAGATCGCCCTGCCGATCCTGTTTGAGCGGTGTCCGACCCTGCGGCTGAGCCAGCACCCGGTCTATTCGAACACCTATCACTTCCACGGGCTGACCCAACTGATGGTCGAAACCGGCTGACACCCAGGTTTCGACCATCGTTTGAAACGGGACGTTATTCCTTCAACGGCAGCATTGTGGTGGATTTGATTTCTTCCATCGACAAAAGCGCGGTCACGTTGTGGACGCGCACCTCGGAAATCAGCGCCTGATAAAACTTGTCATAGGCCCGCGCGTTCTGCACCCGCACTTTCAGGATATAGTCGATATCCCCCGCCAGCCGGTGCGCCTCCTGCACCTCGGGCCGGTCCCGCAGAGCTTTCAGAAATTTCGCCTGCCAGTCCGCTTCATGCTCCGATGTACGGATCAGGACAAAGAATGTCGCCTCGAATCCCAGTGCTTCGGCATCCAGCAGAACGGTCTGCTGACCGATGATCCCGGCATCCTTCAACTTGCGGATTCGGTTCCAAACAGGGGTCTTTGAAGAGCCCACCCGCTTGGCAATTTCGTCCAGTGACTGGCTCGCATCCCTCTGAAGCTCAGCCAGAATTTTCCGATCCGTGCCATCAATCCGCACCGTCATTCTCGATTTCCCCACATTTCAGGACCAACCTATCCGGCGCTCGCCCCCGAAGGAACGAATGTCCTTATTTCCGTTAGCATATAGCGATTTGGTGGGAATATTTCCTATATCTACACCCAAGTCAAACGAACACGGTACAGGCCCGACCATGACCACGCAAAGAACAGATAGTCCGACTTACCTGCCCTCCGGGGATGGGTCGTCCTGTCTGTGTGCGGGACAGGTCACCTTTGTCGGATCCGGCCCCGGTGATCCGGAACTGCTGACCCTGAAAGCGCTGCGCAGCCTGCAACAGGCGGACGTCATTCTGTATGACCGCCTGGTCAGCGCCGAGATCCTGGAGCTGGCCGGTCCCCAGACCCGTCTGGAAAATGTCGGCAAGGAAGGTTTCGGTCCGCAGATCAGCCAGGATGAGATCAACGCCCGCCTGGTGGCGCTTGCGCTGGCCGGACAGAAAGTTGTGCGCCTGAAATCCGGCGACCCGACCATCTTCGGCCGTTTGGATGAGGAAATGACCGCCTGCGAACGGGCCGAGATTGCCTATCGCATCGTGCCGGGCATCACTGCGGCCTCTGCCGCCGTGGCCGGTATTGGTCAAAGCCTGACCCAGCGCGGCCGCAACACGGCCGTGCGCTTCATGACCGGGCACGACATGAAAGGCTTTGCCGATCACGACTGGGCCGCGCTGGCGCGTCCGGGCGAAGTGGCGGCTGCCTACATGGGCAAGAAATCCGCGCGTTTCGTGCAGGGCCGTCTGCTGATGCATGGCGCGGCCCCCACAATGCCCGTGACCGTGATCGAAAACGCCTCCCGCGCCAACCAGCGGGTGCTTGAAACAACCCTTGGGCAGCTGCCCACGGACCTTGCCGAGGCCGCCTTTGACGGTCCGGCGCTGACCTTTCTGGGGTTGGCCCCGCGCAAAAGCGGGACTGCCCTGACCGAGATGAAAATGGAGCTTGCTTGATATGGCCCGTGCCTTCACCCCCAAAGTCATCACCGCCAACGACCTTCTGGAAGGCGACGTGATCTACTTTACCGCCGAAGACAGCTGGACCCGCGACCTGCGCGAAGCCGAGCTGATCACCGACGAAGCCCATGCTCAGCTGCGTCTGCTGGACGCTGAAAAGCAGAACATCAAGATCGTCGGCGCCTACCTGGCAGATGCTAAGGCCGGTGCCGAAGGTCCCGAACCCACCCACTTCCGCGAAGAATTCCGCCGCACCGGCCCTTCGAACTACTTCCACGGCAAGCAAGAGGCGCAAGCAAATGTATAAGTACAACGAATTCGACGACGCCTTTCTGGCCGAACGCAACGCCCAGTTCCGTGCCCAGGTGGAGCGCCGCATCGACGGCTCGCTGACCGAGGACGAATTCAAGCCGCTGCGCCTGATGAACGGCCTGTACCTGCAGCTGCACGCCTACATGCTGCGCGTTGCCATTCCCTATGGCACCCTGAATTCCGCCCAGATGCGCCAGCTGGCGCTGCTGGCCGAGAAGTGGGACAAGGGCTATGGCCACTTCACCACCCGCCAGAACATCCAGTACAACTGGCCCAAGCTGCGCGACGTGCCGGACATGCTGGACGCGCTGGCCGAAGTGAACCTGCACGCGATCCAGACCTCGGGCAACACCATCCGCAACGTGACTGCGGACCACTTCGCAGGCGCTGCCGCCGATGAAGTCGAAGATCCGCGCCCGATTGCCGAGCTGATCCGCCAGTGGTCCACCGACCACCCGGAATTCCAGTTCATGGGCCGCAAGTTCAAGATTGCCGTCAGCGCAGGCGAAAAGGACCGCGCGGTTCTGAAGGCCCACGATCTGGCCGTGCGCACCGTGCGCAATGACGCCGGTGAAGTCGGCTATCAGATCCTGATCGGTGGCGGCCTGGGCCGGACCCCGATGATCGGCAAGGTGCTGAACGACTTCCTGCCGCGTGCGGATCTGCTGCCCTATATCGAATCCGTCGTTTCGGTCTGGAACCAGATCGGTCGCCGCGACAACAAGTACAAGGCCCGCATCAAGATCACCGTGCATGAGATGGGTCTGGACACCATCCGCGAGCTGGTCGATGCCCGTTTCGCCAAGGTCCGCCCGACCTTCGGCGGCGCCGACCTGCAGCTGTTCGATGAGATCACCGAGCATTTCGCCGCGCCGACCTTCCGCAGCGCGTCGACCGATGCCTACAGCTGGGCCTATGACGCCGATCCGGTGTTCCGCTCCTGGGCGGATACCAACCTGAGCGCCCACAAGGATGCCGACCACGCCATCGTCACCATCTCGATCAAGGCACACGGCCAGACCCCGGGCGACGCCAGCGCCGAGCAGATGCGCGTGATGGCCGATCTGGCCGAACAGTTCGGCTATGACGAGCTGCGCATCAGCCACGAGCAGAACGTGATCCTGCCGCATGTCCACAAGTCGGACCTGCCCGCAATCCATGCCAAGCTGAAAGAGCACGGTCTAGCCACCGCCAACGTCGGTCTGATCAGCGACATCATCGCCTGCCCCGGCATGGATTACTGCGCCCTGGCAACCGCCCGGTCGATCCCGGTGGCCCAGCAGATCGCGACCCGCTTTGACGAGATGAAGCTGGAGCACGACATTGGTCACCTGCAGATCAAGATCTCGGGCTGCATCAACGCCTGTGGCCACCACCACGTCGGTCACATCGGCATTCTGGGTCTGGATCGCGCCGGGGTGGAAAACTACCAGATCACCCTGGGCGGCGACGCCACTTGGGATGCGGCCATCGGCACCCGCACCGGTCCGGGCTTTGCCTATGACGAAATCGTGCCCGCCGTGGAACGGATCGTCGAAGCCTACCTGGCTATTCGCGAAGATCAGGACGAGACCTTCCTGCAGACCTATCGCCGCGTGGGCATGGAACCGTTCAAGGCGGCCCTCTATCCCGATGCGGTCAAGAAAGTGGCCTGATCGCAATGGTTCTGACTGAAACCCCCAATGCACCGAAGGTGCCGCGTCGGGAAGACGCGGCAGCCCTTCAGGCCAAGGTGGACCGCCTGAACAACCGCTATCGCCATCACTCGGCGACGGCGGTGATGGAAGGTGCCTTGCGCGATGCGGGGTCCATTGCACTGGTGTCCAGCTTCGGCGCGGAATCGGTGGTGCTGCTGCATATGGCGGCGGTCATCGACCCGTTCACGCCGGTTCTGTTCGTCGACACCCAGATGCTGTTCACCGAGACGCTGGTCTATCAGGTTGAGGTGAGCGAACGCCTGGGCCTGCGCAACGTCCATATCATCCGCGCCTCCGAACAGGAGATTGCGGAGGCGGACCCCTATGGCGCCCTGCGCCTGCGCAGCACCGATGCCTGCTGCGATCTGCGCAAGACCGTGCCGCTGCAGCGGGCGCTGGACGGATTCGACGGATGGATCACCGGTCGCAAGCGGTTCCAGTCCGGCAGCCGTGCCGCCCTGGACTTCTTCGAGGTCGAGGATGACACCGGCCGGATGAAGATCAACCCGCTGGCGCATTGGGCCCCCGAAGACGTCCGGGCCTACATGGAAGAAAACCGCCTGCCGCGTCACCCGCTGGTGGCCAAGGGCTATCCTTCGATCGGCTGTGCGCCCTGCACCTCGCCGGTGAAGGAAGGCGAAGACCCGCGCGCCGGTCGCTGGCGCAATGAAGACAAGGAAGAATGCGGCATCCATATCGTGGATGGCAAATTTGTCCGAACAGGAGCAAAGCAATGACTGTAATCGTGACGGATGCGGGCTTTGGCCCCGACACCTGGACTGCTGGTTTCGAAGGCGAAACCGTTCTTGAACTGCAACCGGACGCGGATCTGTCCACCGTGTCGCT
This sequence comes from Paracoccaceae bacterium, assembly GCA_022763485.1. Taxonomy (GTDB): domain Bacteria; phylum Pseudomonadota; class Alphaproteobacteria; order Rhodobacterales; family Rhodobacteraceae; genus Aliisedimentitalea. The sequence goes on from JALEGX010000024.1 coordinate 26,352, forward strand.
GGATGGCATCGAACTGGTGCGCGTGCACTTCCCCAGCTTCGCCGACGGCCGGGGCTTCACCCTGGCGCGTCAGCTGCGTCTGGACGGCTACCAGGGCCGCCTGCGCGCCTTTGGGCACGTTCTGGCCGACCAATATGCCATGGCCCGCCGCCAGGGTTTTGATGAGGTCGAGATCAGCGAAGACCTGGCCGCGCGCCAACCCGAAGATCAGTGGCTGGCCCGTGCAAACTGGCGGGACCACAACTATCAGGCCCGGATGCGCGCCCGCGCCGCGAAGTAATCCGATCCCCCCGGAACAGGTTCACTCACGGAACGGCCCCGGTTTCCTTGCGTCAGCAGGGAACCGGGGTTGATCAAATCGGGCCTTTTCCTGACCTATATCAAAGATTAATCAGAGGTGTCGGTTATTGAACCGACAGTGCAACCGATGAACGAGATGACCGCCGTGACCGAAGCCGCAACCGCCCAGCCCGCAAAGGCGACCCCCACCCTGCCCGACGCACAGACCGTGACCGAGGTGCAGCATTACACCGACCGCCTGTTCCGCTTCCGCTGCACGCGCCCCGCGTCGCTGCGCTTCCGCTCGGGTGAGTTCGTGATGATCGGCCTGATGGGCGACCCGGATCCCAAGACCGGCAAGCAGAAACCGCTGCTGCGCGCCTATTCCATCGCCTCGCCCAGCTGGGACGAGGAAATGGAGTTCTATTCGATCAAGGTCGAAGACGGCCCGCTGACCTCGAAGCTGCAGCACATCCAACCAGGCGACGAGGTTATCCTGCGTCCCAAGCCCGTCGGCACCCTGGTGCATGACGCGCTGATCCCGGGCAAACGCATCTGGTTCTTTGCCACCGGCACCGGCTTTGCGCCCTTCGCCTCGCTGCTGCGCGAACCGCAGACCTACGAGGATTACGACGAGGTCATCATCACCCACACCTGCCGCACCGTGGGGGAGCTGACCTATGGTCGTGAAC
>JALEGX010000025.1 GCA_022763485.1 Paracoccaceae bacterium
CGCCAAGGCGCTGTGCGGGTTGCCATACCACTTTTCATAGGCCTCCGGGTCCCGCAGCCGGAAGTCCGCCGACAGGTCGACGATCTTCAGCGTTTCCGGCAACGCCGAGATCACCTCTTGGCTGGTTTTATGCGGCAGGGCACAGAAACACAGGTCGATTTCCGAAAAATCGATTTCGTCGATCTTGCACAGGGTCGGAAGCTGCATGTGGCGCAGATGCGGGAACACCTGATCCATGCTCTGCCCGGCCTTCCGGTCCGCAGACAAAGCAGCAATTTCCATGTTCGGGTGCTCGGCGATCAGCCGGACCAGCTCTGCCCCGGTATACCCGGAGGCGCCCAAGATAGCGATTTTGTGGGTCATGTCAGACCTCATCCTTCATATGTCACAAGTCTTGCCGCGTGTGACCACGGCTTGGAATAGGGAAACAGAGAGGGGCGGACCTTGACCTAAGTCAGGCCGACCGGAATGTGATCTGTCGTCGGAGAAACTGGGTCGCGCGGTCGCTGACCCGTGCGGGATCACCCGTGGTGACATATCCCCCATCGCCACTGCCCAGCATGTCCGGGTGGCGTTCAAGGTAATCGGCAAGGGAATCGGCAACGAGCGTACCCTGGCTGAACACTTTCACATCCTGACCCAGCGCGTCCTGGAAAGTCTGCTCCATCAGCGGGTAATGCGTGCAGCCCAGAATCGCCGCTTCGGGTTCCGGCATCTTGCGCTTCAGCGCGTCCACATGGCTGCGGACCAGTGCTTCGGCAAGGATCAGATCACCGTCTTCGATGGCATCCACGACACCACCACAGCTCTGCGCTTCGACATCGACGCCAATGGCCCGGAACGCCAGCTCCCGCTGGAAGGCCCGGCTGGAAACGGTGGCTGGTGTCGCAAAAAGCGCCACGTGCTGCACCCCCACTTCGCGCGGGGGCGAGTTGTCACCCCACTGCCGTTCGGTCAGCGCTTCGATCAGCGGCACAAAGACGCCCAGAACCCGTTTACCCTTGGGCAGACCGCCCTCCTGAATGCGCCGCAGCGCCGCAGCAGAGGCCGTGTTGCAAGCCAGAATCACCAGATCGCAGCCCAGGTCCCACATCTTGTGAACGGCCGAAACGGTCAGGTCATACACGTCATCGGCATCACGCACGCCATAGGGCGCGTGCGCGTTGTCCCCGAAATACAGGAAATCCACGTCAGGCAGCCGCTTTTGTGCTGCGCTCAGGACGGTCAGACCGCCCAGGCCGGAATCGAAAATGCCTACAGCCACTTGTTCCTCTCAGGCACCTGTTCAGGCGCGATGCTTCTCCTCGAACTCAAACCCGTAATCCAGTGATTTGAGTGGTTTCGGAGATAGCTCATACGTGGCTTTGCGCAGAAAATCCATCATTGCCTTGGAGTCTTTGGCCATCGGGTCCAAGATGTCACGCCCGATGGGCTCACCGATCACTACCTTGACCGGCGTATCGACCCGGGTCCGGAACTCCTTGATCAGCAACCCCATGCGCAATGTGTTGTGCAGATGGCTGGCAATCTGGAACAGACGGCTGGTGTGGCCTTCGAAGAAAACCGGCACGACAACGGCATCGGACTTGCCGATCATCCGCGCCGTGAACCCCCGCCAGCCGGGATCCATGGGGTGCGCGAAAGGTTTGACCGCAGTTGAAACGGTCCCACCCGGAAAGATCCCGATGGCGCCGCCCTGCCCCAGATACTCCAGGGCCGTCTTGCGCGTCTGCAGATTGAGGCGCACCGCTTCCTTGGATTCGTCAAAGGAAATCGGCAGGATCACCCGGTTCAGGTCTTCGGCCTTGCGAAACACCCGGTGCGCCAGGATGCGGAAATCCCCCCGGGTTTCGGCCAGGATGTGCCCCATCATCAGGCCGTCCAGGATCCCATAGGGGTGGTTGGCGATCAGGATCAGAGGCTTGTCCTTGGGGATATTGCTCAGCGACCCGCCGGTGACCTCCAGCGACAGGCCATAGCGGTCTGCCATCACCGACCAGAAGCTCCGCCCGTTTGCTACGTCCCGCTCATACCCGTCCGCGCGTTTGATCAGGCGCAGGCGTCCGGTGCTGTTTTCCATCAGCCGGATCATGGCCCGCCCAGGCTTGGTCTGGGCGGAATGAGCATAAGAGATATCGCGTGCGATATGTCGGCGGGAAGGCATGTTCCAGGTCTCCGTGAATTGCCGTTTACTTAGGGGCAAATCACGATTCTGCATAGAAGTGGTGACATATCTGTGACGATTTGGACGAGCGGCGGCGTTATTCCGCCGCTCGTTTCATCTCGTTGCCACCAGACCGGATCACGGCCAGCAGTTCCTCGCGACGTTTCGCAGCCTTGGCCTCATTGGCCTGTTTGACCGGTCCGAAGCCGCGAATGTCCATCGGCAGAGCGGCCAGCGCCAGCACCGCGTCGCGCGTTGCGTCCGTCACCGAGGCCAGAACCGTCTTCATGTCGGCCTCATACTGGCGGATCAGCGCGCGCTCCATCTTGCGCTCGGCTGTATAGCCGAAGATGTCGAACGGGGTGCCACGCAGCCCTTTGAACTTGACCAGAAGCCGCAGCAGCGTTTCGACCCGTGCGCCGAACTTGCGTTTCTTGGGACGGCCATTGGCATCCTCACCCCCCAGGATCGGCGGGGCCAGGTGATAGGACAGCTGGAAATCGCCGTCGAACTGTTCCTTGGCCTTGTCACGGGTGCCCAGCAGCAGGCGCGCGACTTCGTATTCATCCTTGTAGGCCAGCAGCTTGTAGTAGCTTTTTGCCACCGCTTCCTTGAGCGCCGGGTCTTCGACCCCGTCCACCAGTTTCATATAGCGCTTGGCCAAGCGCTTGCCCTGGTACGCCACCAGACGTTCGCGACGATAGGCGATCTTTTCATCCAGCTTCTTTGGCTTTTCGACAACGGAACCGTGGGTCATCGTCTGCACTTCGGCCGGGTAGAGAACCGCCCAGCGTCCGATGTCAAAGGCGCGCAGGTTGCGCTCCACCGCCGTACCGTTCAGCTCAATCGCCGTACGGATCGCCTCCAGTGAGACCGGCAGCAATCCCCGCTGCCAGGCCCCGCCAAAGACCATCATGTTGGAGAAGATGGAATCGCCCATTGTAACCCGCGCCAGTTCGCTGGCATCAAACAGGTCCGCCCGCTCGCCCAACCGGGCCTGCAACGCCAGTTCAAGCCGGTCGCTGGGGATCGAGAATTCGGTGTTGCGAGTGAAGTCACCGGTAATGATTTCATGGCTGTTCACCACAGCCCCGGTTCGTGCCGCCGCGGTCAAGCCAAGGGTCTTGGCCCCGGCGCTGACCACCAGATCGCCCCCGATCAGCGCGTGCGCCTCACCGGTAGCCACGCGAATGGCGCTAATGTCTTCGGGCACGTTCGCGATGCGGCAATGGATGTGCACCGCCCCGCCCTTTTGTGCCAGGCCCGCCATTTCCATCATGCCAGCGCCCTTGCCGTCCAGCTGTGCGGCCTGGGCCAGAATGGCACCGATGGTCACCACGCCGGTGCCACCCACACCGGTGATTACCACGTTGTGGGTGCCATCGATGGCCGGCAGCTCCGGATCCGGCAGATCCGGCAGGTCCAGCTCAGCCGTGGCTTCCTTTCGGATTTTCGCACCCTCAACCGTCACGAAGGACGGGCAGAAGCCGTTCACACAGGAGAAATCCTTGTTACAGCTGGACTGGTCGATGGCGCGTTTGCGGCCCAGTTCAGTCTCTTCCGGGACGATGGAGACACAGTTCGACTGCACCCCGCAGTCCCCGCAGCCTTCGCAGACATCGGTGTTGATGAACACCCGCTGATCGGGATCGGGGAAGGTTCCGCGCTTGCGCCGGCGGCGTTTTTCGGCGGCACAGGTCTGGATGAAGATGATCGCGGACACGCCTTCGACCGTTTCGAATTCCTTTTCGACCTTCAGCAGCTCCGCACGTTCATGCATCCGCATACCTGGCGGGAAGCGGGCCGGATCCACGTCTTCCTTTTCGTCATAGACAACGGCGATCGTCTTGACCCCCATCGCCTTCAGCTCATGCGCGATGCGATCTGCGGTCAGGTCGCCTTCGTTCTCCTGCCCACCGGTCATTGCGACCGCGTCATTGAACAGGATCTTGTAGGTGATGTTGGTGTTGGTCGCCAAAGCGGCGCGGATCGCCTGAACGCCCGAGTGGTTGTAGGTGCCGTCGCCCAGGTTCTGGAACACATGCTTGCGGGTGGAAAACGGCGCTTCGCCCACCCAGTTGGCCCCCTCACCACCCATATGGGTAAAGCCCAGCGTGTCGCGGTCCATCCACTGCACCATAAAGTGACAGCCGATCCCGGCATAGGCGCGCGCGCCCTCGGGCAGCTTGGTGCCGGTGTTATGCGGACAGCCGGAACAGAAATACGGCAGACGGGTGGCGATCTCTTCGGCGTTGTCGGCGCGGCGCGCCTCATCCAGCTGCGCCAGACCGGCCTTGATCGCCTCGGTATCGCGGCCTTCTTCGATCAGGATACCGCCCAGCTTCTCGGCGATCATGATCGGATCCAGCGCATAGCGGGTCGGGAACAGCTCTTCGCGATGCAGCGAACCGGCCCCGCCCTTGTACCAGCCATAGACCCGGCGGCCGCGGCGGTCGTCAAAGATGGCCTCCTTGATCTGGATCTCGATCAGCTTGCGTTTCTCTTCGACCACGACGATCAGATCCAGACCCTCGGCCCAGTCGTTGAAGCCGACCATGTCCATCGGCCAGGTCTGGCCCACCTTGTAGGTGGTGATCCCCAGCCGCTCGGCCATGGTTTCATCAATGTTCAGCAGTTTCAGCGCGTGAACCAGATCCAGCCAGTTCTTGCCCGCCGCCACCAGGCCGATCTTGGCCCCCGGTTTGCCCCAAACGCGCTTGTCCATCTTGTTGGCATGGCTGAAGGCCTCGGCCGCGAAGCGCTTGTAGTCGATGATCCGGTTTTCCTGGCGGAACCGGTCGTCATCCAGACGGATGTTCAGCCCGTCCGCAGGTTTTTCGAACTCCGGCTCCTGCAACTGCATCCGGTCCGGCCGGCCGTCCACCACCGATGTCACCTCAATGGTGTCCTTCATGGTCTTCAGGCCGACCCACAGGCCAGAGAAGCGGCTTAGCGCGTAGCCGTAGATGCCGTAATCCAGAATCTCCTGAACGCCCGCGGGGCTGACGATCGGCAGGTAGCAATCCAGCAGCGACCATTCGGACTGGTGCAGCACAGTCGAGCTTTCGCCGGTGTGGTCATCCCCCATCGCCAGCAGCACGCCGCCGTGGGTCGATGTGCCCGCCATGTTCGCGTGGCGGATGGCATCGCCCGACCGGTCCACGCCGGGCCCCTTGCCATACCAAAGCCCGAAAACTCCGTCATATTTTCCCTCACCGCGCAGCTCGGCCTGTTGACTTCCCCATAGCGCAGTGGCAGCGAGGTCCTCGTTCAAACCAAACTGAAAGGTCACATCATTCTCAGCCAGTTGCCGTGACGCACGGTTCATCTGCTGATCCACAGCCCCCAGAGGCGATCCCCTGTAGCCAGTGACCAGACCTGCGGTGTTCAGACCCGCCATTCTGTCCCGCTGTTTCTGCATCAACATCAGGCGCACCAGCGCTTGTGTGCCGTTCAACAGGACAGGTGATTTGTCCAAATCGAACTTGTCGTTGAGCGAGATCTTCTGGGTCGTCATACGGAGCCTCCCAACTCTGCCTGGATACGATCAGCTTAGCATGAATATTAGGTCACAAATGCTGACCTGCATAGACGGAAATTCATATTCCCGTTACGGCAGGGTCTTTGAAATGTGTACTTGCGATACATTTCATATAGGGTAGCGCGCAGGGATCGAAAGTAACGGATATGGACTGGGACAAGCTAAGAATCTTTCACGCAGTGGCGGACGCAGGCAGCCTTACGCATGCAGGCGACAAGCTGAATCTGTCGCAATCGGCGGTCAGCCGTCAAATTCGCGCCCTCGAAGAGAGCCTGAATGCGACGCTTTTCCACCGACATGCGCGCGGACTGATTCTCACTGAACAGGGGGAACTGCTGTTCGACGCGACCTCGGCCATGTCCAAGCGTCTTGATGCCGCGTCTGCCCGCATCCGCGACAGCGAAGAAGAGGTGTTCGGCCAACTGCGCGTCACCACCACCTTTGGCTTCGGCACGCTGTGGCTGGCGCCGCGCCTGCCCCACCTCTATGAGAAGTATCCCGACCTCAAGGTCGACCTGATGCTTGAGGAACGCGTTCTGGACCTGCCGATGCGGGAAGCGGATGTTGCCATCCGCATGAAAGAGCCCAGCCAGGCCGACCTGATCCGCAAACGGCTGATGACCGTCCGGATGCAGCTCTATGCCTCGCGTCAGTACATCGATGCCCACGGGGAACCCATGGGCATTGAGGATATGACCAATCATCGCCTGATCTGTCAGAACCCGACAGCGGCACAGGTTGGCGCCTCTGCGGTGCTGGTGCAGCACCTGATGACCCACAATCCGCAGTCCCTGCTGACGGTGAACAACTATTTCGGGGTGCTGCAGGGGGTTCTGCACAATCTCGGGATCGGCGTTCTGCCGGATTACGTCACCGAAGACTTCCCCGATCTGGTGCGGGTGATGCCCGACATCGAGTCCGCCGATGTCCCGGTCTATCTCGCCTATCCCGAAGAATTGCGCCATTCGCGCAGAATTTCAGCCTTCCGTGACTTCGTGCAGGACGAAATCATCGCCCACAGACGCCACCTCAAGGAAATGGGCAAGATCTGAGCCAAACCGCGATTGGCGCGCCTGCTTCTTCAGCGCGCGCCAAATCAGGGGGGCCGTGATCGGCCTGAGTGACCCTCCAGACACAGCCAAACTGCCACCGCCGTTCCTGACACGCCTCAAAAAATGGCATAATTCCAATGGCTTTGCCGATATTCGCATAGTTTTCAGGCAAGCTATGCAATCTGCGCATAGCGGATTTGCTGCATATGCAGCATTGTTTTCCTGGAATGAACAGGAAGCGCCCCCTAAATCTACACTCGAAGGCGGCGATGCACATTGCGATGCCCCTTCAACCTCCCTGTTGGACTTCGGCCGAGCTTAGTGCTCGGCCTTTTTTTTGCCTGCACAAGAAATCGGCATCTGTACAACAGGCATGGCTTACTGCGCCATTTGGCCCTCTTCACTCTTTATGCTTCCCCCGGACGCGCCCTTGCCCTAAAAGGCGCGCAATTCATGCCACCCGGGGAACTGAGAGATATGCAGGAACCAGCCATCACGCCTGAACTGATTGCCAACCACGGGCTCAAGCCCGAGGAATACGATCTGATCCTGGAAATCATCGGGCGCGAACCGACGTTCACCGAACTCGGTATCTTCTCGGCCATGTGGAACGAGCATTGTTCCTACAAATCCTCCAAGAAATGGCTGCGCACCCTGCCCACCACCGGTCCCCAGGTCATCTGTGGACCCGGCGAAAACGCGGGCGTCGTTGATATCGGCGATGGTCAGGCGGTCATCTTCAAGATGGAAAGCCACAACCATCCCTCCTACATCGAACCGTACCAAGGCGCGGCAACCGGCGTGGGCGGCATCCTGCGCGATGTCTTTACCATGGGGGCCCGCCCCGTGGCGGCGATGAACTCGCTGTCATTTGGCGAAACCTCCCACCCCAAGACCCGCCAGTTGGTCAACGGCGTGGTCGAGGGTGTCGGCGGCTACGGCAACTGCTTCGGTGTTCCCACCGTGGGAGGCGAGGTCCGCTTCGACCCCGCATACAACGGCAACTGCCTGGTGAACGCATTCGCCGCAGGTCTGGCAGACGCGGACAAGATCTTCTACTCTGCCGCATCCGGTGTCGGCATGCCCGTCGTTTACCTGGGCGCCAAAACCGGTCGTGACGGTGTGGGTGGCGCGACCATGGCTTCGGCCGAGTTTGATGACACCATCGAAGAGAAGCGCCCCACCGTTCAGGTCGGTGACCCCTTCACCGAAAAGCGCCTGATGGAGGCAACGCTGGAGCTGATGGCCACCGGCGCCGTGATTTCCATCCAGGACATGGGCGCAGCCGGCCTGACCTGCTCGGCCGTGGAAATGGGCGACAAGGGCCAGCTGGGCATCAAGCTGACGCTGGAAAACGTGCCGCAGCGCGAAGACAACATGACAGCCTATGAAATGATGCTGTCGGAGTCTCAGGAACGCATGCTGATGGTGCTGAAGCCCGAGCTGGAAGCCGAAGCCCGCGCCGTCTTCGAAAAATGGGACCTGGATTTTGCCATCGTAGGCGAAACAATCCCCGAAGATCGTTTCCTGATCCTGCACAATGGTGAGGTCAAGGCCGACCTGGTGCTGTCCAAGCTCAGCTCGACCGCCCCTGAATATGACCGCCCTTGGGAACCCACCCCGGCGCCGGAACAGCTGACCGACGCTGACGTGCCCACCATCGACCCGATCGACGGCCTCAAGGCGCTGATCTCTTCGCCCAACTACGCGGGCAAGCAGTGGGTCTATGAGCAATATGACTCCATGGTCATGGCCGACACCGCCCGCGGCCCCGGTCTGGGCTCCGGTGTGATCCGCGTGCATGGCACCGACAAGAAACTGGCCTTCACCAGCGACGTCACCCCGCGCTATGTCAAGGCCAACCCGGTCGAGGGCGGCAAACAGGCGGTGGCCGAAGCCTACCGCAACCTGACCGCCGTAGGCGCCAAGCCTTTGGCCACCACCGACAACATGAACTTCGGCAACCCCGAAAAGCCGGAAATCATGGGCCAGTTCGTGGGCGCGATCCAGGGCATCGGCGCCGCCGTCTCGGCGCTGGACATGCCGATCGTCTCGGGCAACGTGTCGCTCTACAATGAAACCGACGGTCAGGCGATCCTGCCGACCCCGACCATCGGCGCCGTGGGTCTGATCGCCGCCGACGAAGAGCCGATCCTGGGCGAAGCCCGCGACGGCCATATCGCGCTGGTCATCGGTGAAACCATCGGCCATCTGGGCCAGTCGGCGCTGCTGCACGAGGTGTTCAACCGCACCGACGGCGACGCACCGGCCGTGGATCTGGACGCTGAAAAGCGCAACGGTGACTTCATCCGCGCCAACCGGGATCTGATCAAGGCCTGCACCGACCTGAGCGATGGCGGTCTGGCGCTCGCCGCGTTCGAAATGGCCGAAGCCGCCGGTGTCGGCATCCAGTTGGACGTGGCCGACACCCAGACGCTCTTTGGCGAAGATCAGGCCCGCTACCTGGTGGCCTGCAACTTCGATCAGGCCGAAGGGCTGATGATGGCCGCAGGTCAGGCTGGCGTGCCGATCGTCTCGGTCGGCCGCTTCACCGGCGACAGCGTCAAATTCGGCGGATCCGAGGCCCCGCTGGCGGAACTGGCGGAAACCTTCCGATCCAGCTTCGCCGCTGCCATCGCCTGATCCGCAACCAATCAGTTTGAAAAGAAAGCGCGCCCCAGACCCGGGCGCGTTTTTCGTTTGTCAGGGGGCGTTGCCCCTCCCGGATGTAGCCCGGGTCGCACCTTCTTCTCGTTGGCCAATACTCCGGAGCGCGAGGCAGAGCCTCGCACCCCCCGTCTCCAGAAGCGCAGACATAAGGTTTTCTGGGGCTCAATCCCCACAAAGATGACTTGCGGTCGGAGCCCAAGATCCGCAGGGTCGGCCCTGACAAAAGCAGATCACCAAAGGAGACGCCCACATGAGCGCCCCCGTCTACATGTTCGACGCCTCGGAAAAGCCTTCGCTGCCCCATCACAAGGTTCCCCTGGTCATCGCCACCGAAGACAGCGTCAAGGGCTACGGATGTCTGGTCGATGACCCCGACACCTTCGAAATCGAGATCACCCGCTGGCCGCAACAGGGCTGGCGCCCGATTGACGAGGGCACCGGCGACGAAGGCGGCTATGTCGAAGGCGTGTTTCATGGAGAATGGAAAGGCGATGTCCTCTACGGCGCAAATGAGGCGGTGAACGGAAACTACGTGCTGGGCTGGTCCGCAGATCCGCAAACCGCCTCTGCGGAAACCGCCACAGTGCCGCGCGACCAGGTGTTGCTGTGGCACATGAACTATCACCCCGATGGCGGGCAGATGTTCTATCCGCTGGACAATAAACCCTTTGTCGTACCGGTGGCGCCGCCAGGCGATGACATCACCCCGGACAAAGTCATCGCCTTCTGGTGCGATGGGTCCAAAGGTCTCTATATCCACGCAAATATCTGGCATGAGGGGATTTTTCCCGTTCAAGACCAGCAGCGGTTCCTGGACCGCCAAGGCCGCGTTCATGCCCGTGTCAGCTGTGACATCGGACAGGAATTCGGGGTCTACCTGTCTGTGCCTCTGACCGAGAGCGTGTGATGCGGACCGCCCTGCGTCCGGCCCGCACCGCGGATTTCGCCTTCATCCATTCCATCGCGGGCCGGGCCGAAAACATGGCCTTCATCGAGGACGCACCGGATGAACACCTAGCGGGGTTCCTCGCCTCCTCCGATGCCGATCTGCGGATTTGGGAGGTCGATGGCACTCCGGCGGGCTTTGCGCTCTTTTGCGAGTTGGACAACCCGGCCAACAAGACAGAGCTGCGCCGGCTGGCTCTGGATCGCACCGATCAGGGCCTTGGTCAGCCGTTCCTCAGGGACCTGATCACGCATGGGTTCGGTGCTCTGGGCCGGGACCGGATCTGGCTGGACGTTGTGCCCGACAACCCGCGCGCCCTGCGCAGCTATGAAAAGGCCGGGTTTCAGCGCGAAGGCCGGATCCGGTCCACCTGGAAACGCCCCGATGGCGTGGTCTCGGACCTGATCGTTCTGGGCCTTCTGCGTCACGAATGACAGCCCGATCCGCTTGCACAGCAGGCCAAGCAGCCCTAGATTTGCCGGGAAGACCAATAGGAGAATTTCATGGCAGTCCTGGCCTCCGACATCGAAGCGATGATCCGCGAGAGTTTCCCCGATGCGAAAATCACCGTGATGGGTGATGATGGCGTCCATTTCTCGGCGGAAGTCATCGACGAGAGCTTTCGCGGCAAGAACCGCGTCCAGCAGCAGCGTGCCGTCATGGCAGCCCTGAAGGGAAAAATGGACGGCCCCAACGGGGAAATCCACGCGCTTGGCCTGACCACCAAGGCCCCGGATTGATCCGATGTCTCTGTTTGTCTCCGTTCTGATTGGCGGCATCGTGGTTCTGGCCACGGTGCTGGCCATCGTCATGCAACGGGCCGGACAGACAGAGCATGACGACACGGATCCGGACTATCACACCCTGCGCTCCGACTATCAGTCGGGCATGGGGGGCGGGTCCGTGCGCACCTGGAAGGTTCCCAAGGACCCACAGGAATATGCGCAGTTTTTCGTGCCGCGCAAGAAACCCAAGTAACTGAAGGGCAAGCAAAAGGGCCTCACACCCAAAGGGATCGCAAACGGATGGAGACCATCCTTGCCCATGTAACGACACATTGGGTTCCCACCGTGCTTGGAGTGACCCTGATTGTGGGACTTACTTTTCTGGAACTTCTGCCCTATATCGAAACCGATCGCGAACGGCGCAAACGCCAAGAGGAAATGGACTAATGACCGACGCAAAATCCCGCATCGACGAAACCGTCAAGGCCAATGACGTTGTGCTGTACATGAAAGGCACCAAGGACATGCCGCAGTGCGGTTTCTCCAGCCGCGTCGCAGGCGTCCTGAACTATATGGGTGTCGACTACACCGATGTGAACGTGCTGGCTGATGAAGAAATCCGCCAGGGCATCAAGGATTATTCCGACTGGCCGACCATCCCGCAGCTCTATGTCAAAGGCGAATTCGTCGGCGGCTGCGACATCATCACCGAGATGACCCTGTCCGGTGAGCTGGATGAGATGTTCGACACCAATGGCGTGACCTACAACAAGGAAGCGGCGGACAAGATCCGCGAAGCCAACGCCTGATCTCCGCCCGTGGCGGACAGACACCATTTCGCCCCCGGCGCCTGCAGCGCCGAGGGCCTCCGACAGGCCGAAGCGGCCGAGCAGCAGCCCGCGCGCCCCTTCGATCTTGCCAGCCTGCCCCAATTCCGCGCAGACGCGGAACAGGAAGGCGCCGCGCTGGCCCAGGCTGCGATAGATCGGCACCGCGTCACCCTGAGCGACCGTGTGATTGCCGGGATCCCCTGCCAGATCATCACCCCGAGCACGCCCCATGACGGCAGAACCATCGTCTATTTCTTTGGCGGCGGGTTTACCGTGGGCAGCCCGCAACTGGATCTGCCGATCTCGGCCGCGCTAGCGGATTATGCCCGCGCGCAGGTGATCGCCCCGGCCTACCCTCTGGCCCCCGAAGCGCCTTTTCCGGCCGCAGCTGACGCCTGCACCGCCGTTGCGCGCGCGGTTCTGGCCCGGCACCCCGACACGGTGATTGCGGGGGAATCCGCCGGGGGCAATCTGGCTCTGGTCACGGCCCTCAGGCTGAGCGCCGAAAACGGCCCCATGCCCGGTGCGCTGGCACTTCTGTCTCCGGCCGTGGATCTGGAACAGACGGGCGATAGTCTGGAAATTGATCGCGACCCGTTTCTGCGCAAGGCGGATATGGCCTTCTTCGAAGGGTGTTACCTGCCTGCGGGTACGGATCGGCGCGCGCCTGACATCTCACCGATATATGGCGATTTCGGTCCTGACTTCCCGCCCGTCTTCATCACCAGCGGCACCCGTGACCTGCTGCTGTCAGGCTGCGTGCGGCTGGACCGGGTGCTTCGGGATCACGGCGCCCGATCCGAGCTGCGGATCTGGGAGGGCATGTGGCATGTCTTTGAATACTATCCCGATCTGCCAGAGGCCGACGCCTCCCTGCGCGAGATCGCGAGATTTCTTCAAGATCACCTGACAAGCGATTAATTCGAAAAGAAAAAGCCCCGAACACCAGTCCGGGGCAATCGTGATTTCCTCAAGCTGACAGCAGGTCAGCTCCCGGCAGAGATCTGCTCTTCCACGCTGTCTGCCAGCGACTCCGCCCGCGCGGCCAGTTCCGCCAGCGTATCTGTCACCTCGGAGGGGACAACCGGCACTTCGATGCGCTCGGGCTCCGGTGCCGGGGCGGCCCGCAGCTCTGCCAGCTCGGCATCGCGTTCAGACAGCTTCGCCTCAACTTCGCGGATCTTGTCTTCAACGGCCGCCGTCTTGTCCGCCAGCATCAGCCCAGCCATCAACAGCATCCGGGCTTCGGGCATACGCCCGATCTGGTCGGACAGCACCTGGGCTTCGTCATCCAGCATCTTTGCCGCCGCATGCAGATAGCTTTCTTCCCCTTCGCGGCAGGAAACGTCAAATCCACGTCCACCAATCTGGATTGTCACCTCGGGCATCAAACTTCCTCCCCTTCCGGCAGATTGCGTGCATTCGACAGCAGGTTGTCCAGCTTTGTCAGAACCGCCCCCACTTCGGCCGTATCTGCGGCCTGCGTGGCGCGCAGGCCTTCAAGCTCGGCCAGCATGGCCTTGTTGATCAGATCCGGGTCCCCGATTCCTTCGGAATTGGCCTCGCGCAGGGTCGCGTTCGACTTGCGCAGCTCATCATTGGCCCGGCGCAGGCGCTGCAGCTCGGCGTCCAGCTGCTCCATCGATTCCGCCTGATGTGACACTTCGGTCTTCAGAACAGTAACATCCTTGGCCTGAGCAGTCAGCATTCCGGCCTGCTGCTCGATGGTGCCTTCCAGCTCTGCCACCCGCTCATTCGCGGCGGCCAGCTGGCGTTCCAGTTCGGCGGCAAGGTCGGCATCCCCGGCGGAATCCCCGGCAGCGCCTTCGGATCGTGCCTTGACCAGTTCCTCGGCATGGCGGGCTTTCAGCGCCTTCAGGCGCTCCTGCAATTGTGCATTCGCAAGTTTCTCTTCGTCCAGCAGTTGCGCCAGATCCGTATCCGCGCCGCTGGACTCCGAGGGTTCGATGGCTGGCCTGGATGACAGGATCTCGGTTCCAGAAGCGATCCGGTCCATCGCCGCAAGAATACGGCTTTGCAGTTCCTCGATTTGGCTCATGCCCCTCTTACCTTTTCACTCGGTTCCCGGTTTTTTCCTCTGATCCCTCCCCAAGCATACACATCGCAGACTTCAGGGCCGAATCGAGACGCCCCCGTCCCGGGGCGCACCGTCTTGTGCCCCAACGTAGAACAGCCCAAATGGGGGTTTCAAGCGTCAGACCCCTCAGATCCCCTCTCAACAGGCCCTGATGACGGTGATTTGCTTGATCTTTGCGGATCGGCTGTTATGCAACCGTCAATTCTCCGACCACTCACGAAGGAACCCGCCCGTGGATCTGAACGCTCTGCGCACCGCCAACCCCGAACATTGGGCGAAAGCCGCTGCAATCCGTGCTCTGACGCTGGATGCGGTTGCCGCTGCAAACTCCGGCCACTCCGGCATGCCGATGGGTATGGCCGATGTCGCCACCGTGCTGTTCGAAAAGCACCTGAAATTCGACGCCGCCAACCCGCAATGGCCGGACCGTGACCGGTTCATCCTGTCCGCGGGCCACGGTTCGATGCTGATCTATTCGCTGCTGCACCTGTGTGGCGACGCTCAGGTCACGCTGGACCAGATCAAGAACTTCCGCCAGATGGGCGCATTGACCGCCGGTCACCCGGAAAACTTCCTGATCGACGCGGTCGAGACCACCACCGGCCCGCTGGGTCAGGGCATCGCCAATGCTGTTGGTTTCGCCATGGCCGAAGAAATCCAGCGCGCCCAGTTCGGCCGCAAGGTCGTGGATCACTACACCTATGTGATCGCCGGCGACGGCTGTCTGATGGAAGGCATCAGCCAGGAAGCCATCGGTCTGGCCGGGCGCCACAGCCTGGGCAAGCTGATCGTCCTGTGGGACAACAACAACATCACCATCGACGGCACCGTTGAGCTGAGCGATCGCACCAACCAGGTACAGCGCTTCAAGGCCTCGGGCTGGCAAGTGATTGAAATCGACGGTCACGATCCGCAGGCCATCGACGAGGCGATCACCGCCGCGAAGAGGTCCAAGAAGCCGTCGATGATCGCCTGCAAAACCCACATCGCGCTGGGTCACGCCGCTCAGGACACCTCCAAGGGTCACGGCGCTCTGACCGATGCCGAGCAGCTGCAAGCGGCCAAAGCGGCCTATGGCTGGGACCACGGCGCGTTCGAAATCCCTGCCGATGTCAAAGCCCAGTGGGAAGCCATCGGCAGCCGTGGCGCCGCTGATCGCGAAGCTTGGGAAGCCCGTTTCGCCGAGATCTCGCAGCAGAAGCAGGACCGCTTCAACCGCGCCTATGCTCTGGAGGCTCCCAAGAAGCTGTCCTCGGTCGTGCGCGCGCTGAAGAAGCAGGTCAGCGAAGAGCAGCCCAAGGTTGCCACCCGCAAGGCGTCGGAAATGGCGCTGGCGGTGATCAACCCGGTGATGACCGAAACCGTGGGCGGCTCGGCCGACCTGACCGGTTCGAACAACACCAAGACCGGCGATCTGGGCGTCTTTGACACCGACAACCGCAAGGGCCGCTACATCTACTGGGGCATCCGTGAACACGGTATGGCCGCAGCAATGAATGGCATGGCGCTGCATGGCGGGATCCGCCCCTACGGCGGCACCTTCTTCTGCTTCACCGATTATGCGCGCCCGTCCATGCGTCTGGCCGCGCTGATGAAGATCCCCACCGTGTTCGTGATGACCCACGATTCGATCGGTGTGGGCGAAGACGGCCCCACGCACCAGCCGGTGGAACATCTGGCGATCTGCCGCGCGACGCCCAACACCTATGTGTTCCGTCCTGCGGATGCGGTCGAAGCGGCTGAGGCCTGGGAAATTGCCCTGTCGGCCAAGGACTCCCCTTCGGTGCTGACCCTGACCCGTCAGAACCTGCCGACCGTGCGGACCGAGCACAAGATGGCCAACCTGTCGGAAAAAGGCGCCTACGTGCTGGCCGAGGCCGAGAACAAGCGTCAGGCCATCCTGATCGCCACCGGTTCCGAAGTGTCGCTGGCGATGGAAGCCAAGGCCAAGCTGGAAGCCGAAGGCATCGGCACCCGCGTTGTGTCCATGCCCTGCATGGAGCTGTTCGCCCAGCAGGACGAAGCCTATCGCCGCAAGGTTCTGCCCGCAGGTCCGGTGCGCGTCGGCATCGAAGCCGCCATGCGCGCGGGCGGCTGGGACCGCTGGCTGCTGGGCGAGCGTGGCCAGGAGAAGAAGGCCGATTTCGTCGGCATGTCCTCCTTCGGCGCCTCCGCTCCGGCGGGTGAACTGTTCGAAAAATTCGGCATCACCGCCGACGCAACAGTTGCAAAGGTCAAGGCGCTGCTGGGCTGATCCCGAACCACCGCATGACATGACAGACACAAAAACGGGCGTCCCATCGGGCGCCCGTTTTCATGTTTGAAGGTTCAGCCGCGCTCCTCGCATTTTTCGTCCGACATCAGGGCGAAAATCTGCGCGCCGGGCATGGCATCTGCTGCATAGTCGAACCTTCCGCTGTGCAGCACCTGCTCTGCCGCCCGCATGGCCGCCCCATAGGCATAGCGCGCCAGGGAGCCGCCGATGCTGATCCGGCGCACGCCTGCATCCGTCAGCTCTTGAACGCTGTAGCGTGGCCCAGTCAGCCCCATGACGACGTTGACCGGCTTGTCGACCGACTGGCACACCGTCCGGATCGCCTCAAGGTCCGGCAGCCCCGGCGCATAGAGCACATCGGCACCCGCTTCGCCAAAGGCCTGCAAACGGCGGATCGTATCGCCCAGATCGGGCCGTCCCCAGAGGAAGTTCTCAGCCCGTGCGGTCAGCAGGAACGGCAGGTCCCGGCACGCCTCGGCCGCGGCGCGGACCCGGTCGACCGCGGGGCCGAAGGCATAGATCGGATCCTCGTCCTGTCCTGTGGCATCTTCAATGGAGCCGCCCACAAGACCGGTCTGACACGCCAGCCGCACGGTTTCGGCGCATTGCGCGGGCGTCGCCCCAAACCCGTCCTCCAGATCTGCCGAGACCGGCAGGTCGGTCGCCTCGACAATCTCCTGCGCGTTGGTCAGGATTTCTGCCCGGCTCAGGCAGGCCGCGGAATCGCGTTTGCCACGGGAAATCGCGTAGCCAGCGCTGGTGGTGGCCAGCGCCTGATATCCCAGGCTGGCCAACAAACGGGCCGAGCCCGCATCCCAAGGGTTGGGAATGACAAAGGCCTGATCCCCGTCATGCAGCGCTTTAAAACCGTTGTACCTGTCCTGCTGGCTCATGCCGTCCTCCTGTGGAACCTTTTGGTGCCAGAGTAGAACAACATGAACAAAGTAGGAACATTAATCTTGGCGTTTGACCCGCGCGTCAGACAAAGATCACCACGGACTGCATTCCGTCGACCACCAGCTCCCCCTTGCTGTTCCACATGCGCATGACCTGCGAGCTGTAGCCGTCATGCCCGGCGCTCAGGTCGCTTTCGATCATCCACCAGCCATCCTGTGTCTGCATGTCCTCGCTCAGCACATTGCAGATCCAGTTGACAGAAGAGTTGGGACCGATTTTGGAGCATTTGGCAAAGACCGCCGGGGGCAACATGTCCGCAATGCTCAGCAGCCCTTCGGGCGAGGCCCACATGCCTGGATCTCGGTGGCGGGCCCACACCCGCACATAGCCCCTGTCGGCGCCCGCAAACGGCCGGTGCCCATCGATCAGCTTGACCTCGAAATTCTCAAAGAACCGTGCAGGCACGCGCGTCATCTGCGGCGGAAAAAAGGGCTCAAACGCCTCTGGCCCTTCGCCGGAGGGCGCCGCAAGCGCCTGTGACACATGGCTGTCCTGCGCCACGCCGAAAGAGAAGGTTCCAACGGCCACCGGCTTGCCGTCGGTTTCCGCCCGAACCAGCAGCGTGGTGATGTTGCGTCCCTGGCGCAGCAATTCCACCCGAATGTCGGGCGGCGCCCCAAGCGGCCCGGTGAAATTCACCAGCACCGACCGCAACGGCGGCAGATCCGGGTAGGCGCGGCGCGCCGCCGCCAGCAACAGTGTTGACGTGAAGCCGCCATAGGCAGTTCTGCCCTGCGTCCAGTTCGGTGGCACCGGCGCGGAAAAGACCGCGCCCTCATGGCTCATGGCCTGCAAAACCGCGGAAAAGCTCATATCAGTCATCGGAAAATCCTTCGCGCCTCTGACCGAAGCCTAGCTGCGGCGTGCGCGCGTCGCATCTCTGACCAGACGTCACGCCGGTCTATCACGCCAGAAGGCGCGCCTCTAGACCGGCTGGACCATTCCGTCAGTGCGTGTTGCCACCGCCAAAGGCCTTGAGGACCGGGCCGATCACCTTGGTTGCCAGCGGGATCAGCAGCAGGCCCAGGGCCACACCAAAGATGCCGTCCATCGTGGCCTTGGCCATCCATTCGGCTGCGCCCTCATAGGCGGCGGGCACAGCGTGACCCAGCGCATAGGCCCAGTCGTGGATCAGGTGGCCCAGCCAGCCAAAGCCCAGAACCTCCAGCCCGTGGATGACGATGGAGCCCCCGACCCAGAGCATCGCAGCAGTGCCGACGATGGACAGGATCTTCATCAGAACCGGCATGAACCGCACCAGCCCGCGGCCCAGACCCCGGCCAATGGGGGTTGGTGCGTTGTTGGTCAGGTAAAGGCCCACGTCATCCATTTTGACGATCAGCGCGACCGAGCCATAGACCGCCACCGTCACCCCGATCCCCACAACCGCCAGCGTCGCCGCCTGCATCCAGACATTCGGCGCCTCGATGGCCGACAGGGCGATGGTCATGATTTCCGCCGACAGGATGAAATCGGTCTTGATCGCGCCCTTGACCTTCTGTTCCTCCAGATGGCCGGGGTCCTTGATGCTCATGTCCTCTTCGATGGCGTGGCTGGCGTGTGGAAAGAGCACGTGAAAGATCTTCTCGGCCCCTTCGAAACACAGGTACGACCCGCCCAGCATCAGCAGTGGCGTGATCAGCCACGGGGCAAAATTCGCCAACAGCATGGCCACCGGCAACAGCAGGATGATCTTGTTGAACAGCGACCCGCGCGCGATGCGCCAGATGATCGGCAGTTCCCGCGCCGGGGCAAAGCCCTGGACATATTTTGGGGTCACCGCCGCATCGTCGATGATCACACCGGCCGTTTTTGCCCCGGCTTTTCCTGCCGCCGCAGCCACGTCATCAATCGAAGCCGCCGCCACTTTGGCGATGCCCGCGACGTCATCCAGCAATGCCAGCAAACCACTCATACCCTGCCCTCTTCACTCATGCAGCTTTGCCCCGTAACCTACTTCATCCCTCAGGCAGCGCAAGCGTTAGCGCCATCTGGTCACATTTTGCGCTAACAGGCTCATATAGTGACGCTTTTCCCCCTTTTGGCTACGGGGCGTCCCGTCTATAGGACGGGCAAAATTGTTGTTCTCTGGAGACCTGCCATGACCATCAAAGTCGGTATCAACGGATTTGGCCGTATCGGCCGTTGCACCCTTTCGCACATCGCCGCATCGGGCCGTGACGATATCGAGGTGATCAAGGTGAACGCAACCGGCCCGCTGGAGACCGCAGCACACCTGATCAAATACGACAGCGTGCATGGCCGTTTCCCCGGCGACGTGACCATCGGCGAAGGCACCATGAACCTGGGCCGTGGCGACATGCAGATGTTCTCGACCTACGACATGGGCGAACTGGACTGGGACGGCTGTGACGTTGTTCTGGAATGCACCGGCAAGTTCAACGACGGCACCAAAGCCAATGCCCACCTGGAGCGCGGCGCCAAGAAAGTGCTGCTGTCGGCCCCCGGCAAGAACGTGGACAAAACCATCGTCTTCGGCGTCAATGACGGTGAGCTGACCGCCGACGACAAGATGGTGTCGAACGGCTCCTGCACCACCAACTGCCTGGCCCCGCTGGCCAAGGCGCTGGACGAAGCGGTTGGCATCGAGCACGGCATCATGACCACCATCCACGCCTACACCGGCGACCAGCCGACCCTGGACCGTCGTCACAAGGACCTGTACCGCGCCCGTGCCGCGGCAATGTCGATGATCCCGACCTCCACCGGTGCTGCAAAAGCCCTGGGCGAAGTTCTGCCGAACCTGAAAGGTCGTCTGGACGGCTCCGCCATCCGCGTGCCGACCCCGAACGTCTCGGCCGTCGATCTGACCTTCCGTGCCGGCAAGGACGTGACCGTCGAGGAAGTCAACGCAGCTGTCAAAGCGGCCTCCGAAGGCGCGATGCAGGGCGTTCTGGGCTATGAGCCCGCGCCGCTGGTGTCGACCGACTTCAACCACACCAACGAAAGCTCGATCTTCGCGCCCGAGCAGACCCGCATCGTCGGCGACCGCCTGGTCCGCGTTCTGGCCTGGTACGACAACGAATGGGGCTTCTCGGTCCGCATGGCAGATGTTGCCGTGGCGATGGGCAAGCTGGGCTGATCGCCCCACCCTCTTGAGATTGAACGCCCGGTCAGGCATATCTGACCGGGCGTTTTTCGTTTTGAACCCAAGGCTGAACAGGGGCGGATCACATGACAGACAGGATTGCAGTCTGGTTCGGCGGCCTTCTGATCGCCGTGATTTTGCTGGACATTTTGGTGTTTGGCACAGAGCACCTGCTGTTTCTGAGCAAGAAACTGGCAGAGCTGATCGAATGGCTAGCGTTTTGGCGCTGAACCGGCCCCGGTACTCAACCCCGGTTTGCTCAGCGCAAATCTGATAGCTTTTTACGCAAAGTGCTTTGCGCCGCCTCGGCAAGCGGTCCAAACCTATGGCCCAAACCGGGCAGAACGGTCAAAGCCACCGTATCGGACCGGCCAAAGCGCTTCGAGTGACGGTTCATCGCCTCCGTCCAAGACTGGGCAAGGGCGACACGTGTTCTGCCCTTGTGGGCCGGGCGCTCCGGTTGAGGCTTCAGATCTTCCGATCCAACCAGAACGTGAAGGCGCCCCGCCGCTTTGGCATAGGCACGCAAGTCGCCCGCGGTGCGGACCTGCTGTCGACGTCCGTCCGCCCACTCAATCGTGCGGTTCAATTCCCCCGCGCCGTAGGGCCATCGGGCCTCCTTGGTCGGATACGAGAACCGTCCCGGTGCACCGGCAAGGGCAAAGTTCACAAGATCCGGATGGCGCACAACGAAACGGACAGCAAACTGTCCTCCGGCTGAATGCCCATACATCAGGAAACGCTTGTCGTGCGAAACCGCGTGGCGGTGGGCCAGGTCGATCACAAACCGATCCGCCGGCACAAGCTTGCCGAACAATCCCCTATAGCCGCCATACCCTCCCTTGCGATTGCCGAACCGGGCATCATCAAAGACAGGCGCAATCAGACGCAGCCCCTGCTGATCGGCGAAATCCAGCCAGGGCTGCAGATTCTCCAGCGCCCACTCCTGCGCCGTGTCCGATTTGGGGCGGGTGCCATGCGCCAGAACCAGTACGCGTTCTGCCGGTTTAGCGGGCTCATACAGATAATAGTCACCTTCCGGCTGTCTGAAGAACGCCAGATCGGCCCACGTCGGGCCGCAGAACATGATCAGAAGGAGGAAGAAAACGATGCGCCGGGTCATTTGGTGTGCGTCTGAAAGGCCGTGCCTGTTGAGAGAATGGAGACGTAGAGAATGTCTAAAACGAAAAAAACGCAGGCCCGTCGCGTGACGATCAGACCTGCGCGTGACCGCGATTCCGGTGGTGGGAATCGGTTTTACTTTGCCAGCCGCTCTTTCAGAGCGTCGTTAACCATGGGCGGGACGAACTTTGACACGTCGCCGCCCAGTCTGGCAATTTCCTTGACCAGCTTGCTGGCGATGGCCTGACGACGGGCGTCGGCCATCAGGAACACGGTCTCGACCGAGCTGTCGAGCGCCCGGTTCATGCCGACCATCTGGAATTCATACTCGAAATCCGCCACCGCGCGCAGACCACGAACAATGATCTGTGCGCCCACATCATGGGCGCAGTCGATCAGCAGGTTCTCGAACGGATGTGCAATGATTTCCGTCCCGGTCTCCTTGGACAATTCGGCGCATTCCGCCTCGATCATCGCAACGCGCTCTTCCAGCGTGAAAAGCGGTCCCTTGTCGCGGTTGATCGCAACCCCGATGACCAGTTTGTCCACCAGCGCAGCCGCACGGCGAATGATATCGATATGACCCATGGTGATCGGGTCGAATGTTCCGGGATACAGCCCCACACGCATGGCGCGCACTCCTCAGCCTCGTCCAAATTGCTGCACACGCAAACATATTTGCGTGTGCCTGTGCAAGGGGGGGAAAATACGGATGACCTAATGTCCCATGATCATGCCTTCGAGCGCGTCCTTCTCCATTGCGACGCGCGCGAGCTGTGCCTTGACCACGTCACCCAGGGTAACGATCCCGATCAGCTTGTCATTTTCGACCACCGGCATGTGGCGGAACCGGCCGTCGGTCATCTGCTGCAACACTTCCTCGATCCGCGTCTCGGAGGTGCAGGTCACCAGCTTCTTGGTCATGTAGTTGTCGACCGACTGGTCCAGACAGCCACCGCCGCTCTTGGCCAGTTCCCGCACGATGTCACGCTCGGACAGGATGCCCTCGGCGGCTTCGCCATCCGACGACACCACCACGGTCCCGATGCGCTTTTCGGCCAGCAGCGCCGCAGCGTCGGCTATGCAGGCATCCGGCGCGATTGTAACGACGCCCGCGCTCGATTTGGACTTGAGGATTGCCTGGATCAGCATCGGAGTACCTCCGTAATTTTATTGCGTTAATTCAAGGGTTGCCGCAATATCGGGACAAGTCAAGTCATCGCTTCCAAACGCGCCACCTCGTCGCGGACGCCCCGGGTCAGCGCCTCGGCAAAGCGGTTCAGACGCTCGCTGCGCTGATCCCCCTGATGCCGCACCAGATAGAAGCTGCGCGTCAGGCTTACATCCTCTGTCACGATCCTGCGCAGCTGTCGGTGAAACGGCAGGGTGAAATCATGCGCAATGCCAAGCGCCGTGCCCTGCACCAGCATCTTGATCTGGACCGAGACGGAGTTTGACGCCAGCGCCACACGTTCCACCCCAAGATCGTTCAGATAGTCGAGCTCCCGGTCGAAGATCATGTCGGGAATATAGCCGACCATCCGGTGCCCTTTGAGATCCTCCAGCGTTTCAATCGCCGGGTTGGAGCGCAGATACTGGCGCGAGGCCACCATGTGCAGCTTATAGTCGCAGACCTTCTGCACCAGCAGTTGCCCGGCGGTGGGCGCGGACACGGTGATCGCCATGTCGGCCTCGCGCCGCGACAGGTTGATCACCCGCGGCAGCGCAAGGATCTGGATATCCAGATCCGGATTGTCGGCACTGATCTGCGCACAGACCTGCGGCAGGATGTAGTTGGCGCTGCCATCGGGGGCGCCGATCCGGATCTGCCCGGACAGCGTGTCGCTGGGGCCAGTCATGGATTCGCGGGCAGCGCGCATCGCCTGCTCGGCCTGTTCCGCGTGAACCAGCAACCGGTCCCCCGCAGCGCTGAGCGCATAGCCCTGTGGCGATTTCACGAAAAGCGGCGTTTCCAGTGCGGCCTCGAACCGGGCGATACGGCGGCCCACCGTGGCCGGGTCCATCTTCAGGATTCGCCCCGCCCCTGACAGGCTCGCTTCGCGCGCCACAGCCAAGAACACCTTCATGTCATCCCACTGTGGTTCCATGCCTGCCCCTATTTTATCCACAGAAACAACGATGCCCCAGCCCTTGCGAAAACGCAAAGCCTTTTTGCCATCTTCCATCTTCACAGGTGATTTTTGCAAGCCTATGTTTCGCTCGAGTTTTGCCCGAGGAGGATTCCATGCAGGAACTGACCCATTACATCAACGGTGAGCACGTCAAAGGCACGTCCGGCCGTTTCGCGGATGTTTTCAACCCGGCCACCGGCGAAGTGCAGGCGAAATGCCCGCTGGCGAGCAAGGAAGAAATGGAACAGGCCGTGGCCATCGCCGCAGCCGCACAGCCCGCATGGGCCGCGACCAACCCGCAGCGCCGCGCCCGTGTCCTGATGAAGTTCGTCGACCTGCTGAACCGCGACATGGACAAGCTGTCCGAAGCGCTGAGCCGCGAGCACGGCAAGACCCTGCCCGACGCCGCAGGTGACGTGCAGCGTGGCCTGGAAGTGGTCGAATACTGCATCGGCGCGCCGCAGATGCTGAAAGGTGAATTCACCGACAGCGCCGGCCCCGGCATCGACATGTACTCCATGCGTCAGGCCCTGGGCGTGACCGCGGGCATCACCCCGTTCAACTTCCCGGCGATGATCCCGATGTGGATGTTCGCACCGGCGATCGCCTGCGGCAACGCCTTCATCCTGAAGCCGTCCGAGCGTGACCCCTCCGTGCCGCTGATGCTGGCGGAACTGCTGGAAGAAGCCGGCCTGCCCAAAGGCATCATCCAGGTCGTCAACGGCGACAAGGAAGCCGTGGACGCGATCCTGTACAACGACACCATCCAGTCGGTTGGCTTCGTGGGCTCCACCCCGATCGCCGAATACATCTATGGCACCGGCTGCGCCCAGGGTAAGCGCGTTCAGTGCTTCGGCGGCGCCAAGAACCACATGATCATCATGCCCGACGCGGATCTGGATCAGGCCGCAGACGCGCTGGTGGGTGCGGGCTATGGTGCAGCAGGCGAACGCTGCATGGCAATCTCGGTCGCCGTGCCGGTTGGCGAAGAAACCGCAGACCGCCTGATCGAAAAGCTGGTCCCGCGCGTCGAAGCGCTGAAGGTTGGCCCCTACACCGCAGGCAATGACGTGGACTATGGCCCGGTTGTCACCGGCGCCGCCAAGGAAAACATCCTGCGTCTGGTCGAAACCGGTGTGGAACAGGGCGCGACCCTGGTCGTCGACGGCCGCGACTTCAACCTGCAGGGATATGAAGACGGCTTCTTCGTCGGTCCGCATCTGTTCGACAACGTGACCCCGGACATGGATATCTACAAGAAAGAGATCTTTGGCCCGGTTCTGTCCACCGTGCGCGCCAAGACCTATGAGGAAGCTCTGGGCTACGCGATGGATCACGAGTATGGCAACGGCACCGCGATCTTCACCCGCGACGGTGACACCGCGCGTGACTTCGCCAACCGGATCAACATCGGCATGGTCGGCATCAACGTTCCGATCCCGGTTCCGCTGGCCTACCACACCTTCGGTGGCTGGAAGAAATCCGCCTTCGGTGACCTGAACCAGCACGGCCCGGACGCGTTCAAGTTCTACACCCGGACCAAGACCATCACCTCGCGCTGGCCCTCGGGCATCCGTCAGGGCGGCGAGTTCAACTTCAAGCCGATGGATTGATCCAGCGCATTGACGCATGGCACCGAACATGATTGATCTGAAGGGCCGGTTCATCCGGCCCTTTTTCTTGTCAATCAGAGCGATATCAGATGTCTGTTTCCTACAGGATCTTCCCCAACCGCGGGCTGGTGTATGTTCGCTATCAGGGATTTGCGCTGGTCGCGGATACCGAACGGGCCTTTGCGGCCTATACCGTCGATCCGGACTGCCGCCCCGGTCAGAAGCAACTGGTTGACCTGCGCGAGGTGACGGGGTTCGAACGCGACTACACCAAGCTGATGCAATTGCAGGCGCGCAAGGCCGAGCTGTTTGCCACGCAAGGGATCGAGACGCTGGTGGTTTACCTGGTGTCGTCGGCTGAAACCCGTGACATGGTGCGCACCGTCCTGCAGGCCTGGGAAAGCTTTGATGGGCTGGTTGCCCTGATGCAGACCGATGAGGCCGAAGCGCTGCATCTGCTGGGACAGCCGGAAAACACCATTCAGGCGCTGGTTGAAAAGGTGGGCTGAGCGCCCCGC
This sequence comes from Paracoccaceae bacterium, assembly GCA_022763485.1. Taxonomy (GTDB): domain Bacteria; phylum Pseudomonadota; class Alphaproteobacteria; order Rhodobacterales; family Rhodobacteraceae; genus Aliisedimentitalea. The sequence goes on from JALEGX010000025.1 coordinate 25,753, forward strand.
CGTCCTTCGCCTCGCCTCTGATTTTCCCCTTGAAAAGAAAGTCGGACCTTCCAGCGCTGGAGGGCCTCGTAATCGGTGCAAGCTGACATATTTGTCATTGGCCGTTCGGTTTCGCACGGCGTAAAAGAGCAGAAAAACCCGAGGTTGAGACATGGTTCGCAAAGTGATCACCCGCCGCAGCGCCCTGTTGGGGGCCGCTGCCAGCCTGGCAACGCCGACCCTGCTGCGCGCGCAGTCGACCGATGCCTTCCCGCAGGAAGAGGACGCAATCCGGACACAGGTTCCGGTGCGGCGCAACATTTCCTCCTTTGCCCAGCAGCACTGGCAGGATCATTTCGACGAATTGGGCGTGGGGTGCCTGCTGGCGGATATCACCAGCCGTGCGGTCCACTACTGGGGCGCCGATGGGGAAACCTATCGCCTGTACCCGTCGTCGGTTCCGATGACCGAAGAGCTGACCAAACGCGGCTACACCAAGGTTGTGCGCAAGCGGGTCAATCCCAGCTGGACCCCGACCGCGTCCATGCGCGAACGTGACCCTTCGCTGCCGGTGCGCATGGAAGGCGGGCAGACCGGCAACCCGCTGGGCACCCGCGCCATGTATCTGACCTGGCCCGCCTATCTGGTGCATGGGACCCATGACACCCGGAAAATCGGACGACAAAGTTCCTCGGGCTGCATCGGGCTCTACAATCAGCATGTCGAAGAGCTGTTTGAGCTGGTCCAGGTCGGCACGCAGGTCCGCCTGCTCTGACCCTGCCCCCGGCGGCTGTGGCCGCTCTGTGCTTTCGCGCCCCGGCCGCTTGCGGTATCCCTGTTTTCAACACTAGGAAACGGGGAGCACATCATGTCGATCAGACAAACCCAGGGCCGCGGCCAGCGCTATGACACCATTCTGGATGCGGTCGGTGATACGCCGGTCATCCGGATCAACCGGATCGCGCCGTCCAACGTCAACATGTTCGTCAAATTCGAGGCGTTCAATCCCGGTGGCTCGGTCAAGGACCGGCTGGCGCTAAACATCATCGAAGCCGCCGAACGCGATGGCCGCCTGAGGCCCGGTCAGACCGTGGTCGAAGCCACCTCGGGCAACACCGGCATCGGCCTTGCGATGGTCTGTGCGGCCAAAGGCTACCCGCTGGTCGTGACCATGGCGGAAAGCTTCTCGGTCGAGCGCCGCCGCCTGATGCGTTTCCTGGGGGCCAAGGTGGTGCTGACACCCAAGGCCCTGAAAGGGTTCGGCATGTACAGCAAGGCCAAGGAACTGGCCGAAGAAAACGGATGGTTCCTGGCCAGCCAGTTCGAAACCGCCGACAATGCGAATATCCACGAAAACACCACCGCCCGTGAAATCCTGGCCGATTTTGCCGATACCAAGCTGGATTACTGGGTCACCGGCTATGGCACCGGCGGCACCGTTTCGGGCGTGGCACGGGTATTGCGGCGCGACCGCCCGGAGACCAAGATCATCCTGGCCGAACCCGCCAATGCTGCCATCGTGTCCTCGGGCTATACCAACACCCGCAATGAGGCCAACCAGCCCACCGAAGGCCATCCGCATTTCGAACCGCACCCGATCCAGGGTTGGACCCCGGATTTCATCCCCTTCGTGCTGCAGGAAGCCATTGATAACGGCTTCTATGATGAGCTGCTGAAAGTGCCCGGCCCTGATGGCATCACCTGGTCGCGCCGCCTGGCCGCCGAGGAAGGCATCTTTACCGGGATCTCCGCTGGCGCAACCTTTGCCGCCGCGGTGAAAATTGCCGAAACCGCCCCGGAGGGCGCCAACATTCTGGTCATGCTGCCCGATACCGGCGAACGCTACCTGTCCACACCGCTCTTTGACGGCATCGCAGAGGTGATGACAGACGAGGAATGGGAGATCTCCCACTCCACCCCCGGTGCCCAGATGGCCAAGGACTGAGCCAACAGCGCAGGCGGTCCCATGCCTGCGCCAATTCACCCGTTGAGCTCGGCCAGAGCGCATTGCACACTGGCCGGACCAGCGGAGGAAAAGACACATGGCCAGCACCCTGCCGTCGCTCACCCTCGGGATCGAGGAAGAATACCTGCTTGTCCACAAGGACAGCTTCGATCTGGCCGAAACCCCGCAGGGCATGATGGAGGCCTGCCGGGCCGAGCTGGAAGGACAGGTCAGCCCGGAATACCTGCGCTGCCAGATCGAGGTCGGCACCCGCGTCTGCCAGACGGTTGATGAGGCCCGCGCGGACCTCAAACGGCTGCGGGCCTGTATCTCCAGACAGGCGGCGGCCTTTGACCTGTCGCCCATCGCGGTCTCCTGCCACCCTTTCGCCAACTGGAAGGAACAGCACCACACGCAGATGGAACGCTATGACGATCTGCGACTGGCCCTTGGCAATGTGGTGCGACGGATGCTGATCTGCGGCATGCACGTCCATGTGGGCGTCGAAGACCAGTCCGCCCGCATCGACCTGCTACCCCAGCTCAGCTATTTCCTGCCGCATCTGCTGGCGCTGTCCACCTCCTCACCCTTCTGGAACGGCGAAGACACCGGGCTGGCCTCTTACCGTTTGAGCGTGTTTGACAACCTGCCCCGCACCGGCCTGCCGCCCAATTTCAAAAGCTGGGCGGAATATGAACGCACCACCGGTGCGCTGATTGATCTGGGGGTGATCGAAGACACCACCAAGATCTGGTGGGACCTGCGTCCCTCGCATCGCTTCCCCACGCTGGAGACACGGATCATGGACGTCTCTCCGCGACTGGAGCACGCGCTGGCGCTGGCTGCGCTGGTACAGGCTCTGGTGCGGATGCTGTCGCGCCTGCGGGCCACCAACATGCGCTGGCGCGAGTATGACCGCTTCCTGATCTCAGAAAACCGCTGGCGTGCACAGCGTTACGGCACCGAGGAAGGGCTGATCGACTTCGGGGACCGCTCGATCAAGTCGCAGGACATGCTGCTGGATGAGCTCTTTGCCCTGCTGGCCGAAGATGCCGACGCTCTGGGCACCACCGCCGAGCTGGAAACCCTGCGCGATCTGGCCCGCTCGGGCAACAGCGCCACGCGGCAACGGCGGGTTCACAGCGCCGCCGAGGCACGGGGCGCAAACCCCGGACAGGCGGTTGTGAAACACCTGATCGAAGAGTTTCATGCCGATCTCTGAGCTTTGGCGCGCGCTCCGACTGGCGGCGCTCGCTGGCTTTGCTCTCACCCTCTCTGGCGTGGCACAGGCGCAGCCCCCCTGCGTCATCGGCACGGAAGCCGCATGCACTGAGATCCGCAACAGATCGATCCGGGATGCCGCGAACCGCCCCTGGTCGGCCATCGGTCGGGTGAACCGGGCCGGCCACAACAGCAAGAGCCACTGCACCGGTACATTGATCGCACCGGCAGAGGTTTTGACCGCCGCGCATTGCCTGTATTCCAGATCCCAGCGCAGCTGGATCCCCGCGCCCGAGATCACCTTTGCCGCCGGGTACCAGCGGGGCACGGCCGTGACCCATGCCGCTGTCGCCTCCTACAGGTTGCCGCGGCCGGTGGATTCACTCTGGGATCTGACACCCCCCGAAGATTGGGCCATCCTGACGCTGGACGCCCCCGTTGGAACACCTGCGGGATATCTGCCGGTCGGAGCACTGCAAGATGCGGCAGCGTCCGAGCACCTGATCCTTGCCGGTTATGCCGGGCTTCGGCCACATGTCCTGTCCACCGGCCCCTGCACGCGACCGGACGGTGTTGCCAGTTCGGGCATCGCCCTGCTGGACTGCCCCGCCATGCGCGGCGACTCGGGCGCACCGATTCTGGACATGCAGCAGGACCCGCCTCTTGTCGTTGGCATCCTCTCCGGCACGACGACGCGATATAGCGTCATCATTCCCGTGCAACGTGTGACAGCGCAAGCCCGGTCAATCACCGGGCCTTCCCGGAACTGAATTTCAGACGATTTGGACTGCTACGGGTTCACAGCCTGAAAGTGACTGTTATCTTCGCCGTTCTAAACCACCCTTGGGGTGAAGCCTCCAATTTTGGATCCGGGAATGACCGTAAACGTTATCGCTCTAGTCACCATAAATGAAGAAAACCCCGTTGCTCTGGCCAAATATCTGGAAGCGACAACGCCGCTGCTGGCCGAAGCCAAAGCAAAGATCGTCAACCGCTTTCAGGTCTCCGAAGCCGTGGTCGGCAAGCGCCCGGCGCAGACGATGATCGTCGTGGAATATCCCGATCGCCACGCCGTGGACATGGTGTTTGAAAGCGACGTCTACAAAGCCATCCGCCCCGTGCGCGACATCGCCTTTCTGGACTATCAGGTCAGCATTGTCGTCAACGACCCGCTGGAACAACAGCCCGAAGGCCAGACCGCGGTCGACTGACGTACCAGACGACCAGCCGCGCCGCCGCTTGCTTTGTGCCAAGACTGGATGATGCAGGCGGCGGGGCCTCGCACCCGGAAGATCCGGAAACCCCGCATAGCGCTCCGATCCGAAGATCGTGCTACGGCCGCGAGAATATCACCGTGTCACGCCTGCACTAAAAACCCTAGAGCGGGTCCCGTCCGAACACAAGCTGGGGTGGCTTCGGGACAAAGGCGTCGACAGGAACATGGCCAACGGGCGAATACGCCCTCTTGCGCTTCTGAAGTAGGTCCTAAACTGCCGACGTTTCAGGGCGGTTCCGGCGGTTTCAGTTCTGGCCATCCGTTTGGACAATGGTCCGAGCGCAGTTGAAGGCTGTTTTAGGACGGCCTGGACAGTGACGCGTTGGAAAACAGGCTGAATCCCCCGAAAATAGTGACCTTTTCTGGACACTCTGGCACCCCACACTGAGGAACACCCTGTCCATCCAAGTAATTTTTCTAAATTTTTTCTAATACTTAAAAGGATAAGGCGATCCCCGCGCCAAGTAAATGTAAAATACTTTCACATCATCCCTTGCAAGCGCGACCTCCAACCCCAATATCAGAGATGTGAAAGGCATTCACATTAACTCAAACCTGGAGACACACCGATGAGCACGCTGACCGAAACTGCCCCCACCCCGACCGATGCGGGTTGGTTTGCCAAAAGCGAGGCCTGGCTGGACAGCAAGGGCAAAGGTGCCTGGATTGCGGCCATGGTTCTCGGCTTTGTCTTCTTCTGGCCCGTCGGCCTGGCCCTTCTGTTCTACATGATCTGGAGCAAACGCATGTTCAGCAAGAAATGTTCGCACCGTCGCAGCACCTGGTCCAATCACGGCTTCTCGGCCATGACCACCACCGGCAACAGCGCCTTTGACTCCTACAAGGCCGACACGCTGCAGCGCCTGGAGCAGGAGCAGAAAGACTTCGAAGCCTTCCTGGAGCGCTTGCGTGAAGCCAAGGACAAGGCCGAATTCGACCAGTTCATGGATGAGCGCGCCCATGCCGCCGGAGCAAAGTCGGATGATATCGAAGCTTGATCCGCTGACGCTTCCTTCCGTCCCCAGTGCCCTGGGGACGGGTCCCTTCCCTTCTGGACCTATACCGATGACCGCCCTGCCCGATCCCGACCGCCATCCCCAATTCTACGCCTCCGTTCCCTCCAAGCGTCTGGTCGCCTGGGTCGTGGACAGTGTCATCATCCTGGGCCTCAGCATGATCGTGGTCTTTGCGACCGCCTTTCTGGGCCTCTTCATCTGGCCGCTGCTCTATCTGACCATCGGCTTCATCTACCGCGTTGTGACGCTGGCCAACGGGTCGGCCACCTGGGGGATGCAGTTTGCCGGTGTGGAAATGCGCACTGCCCACGGCGAACGGTTTGATCTGGGCATCGCCCTGGCCCATACCGCCGGGTATTCGCTGTCCATCGCCTTCCCGCTGCTTCAGGTGATCTCGATCATCATGATGCTGACCGGGTCCCGCGGACAGGGTCTGACGGATGCCTTCCTGGGCACCGTCGCCTTGAACCGACGCGCCTGATCCTTCCGCGCCGGAAATCACCAAAAGAGACCCGCCAATGCACTTGGCGGGTCTTTTTGCGGTTGCTATCATCGCCCGGACAGACTCGAACCATGGGCCCTAAATGCGTCATTCCCTGCCACTTGCACCGCAGTTCTATGTAACGGCCCCGCAGCCCTGTCCCTATCTGGAAGGACGTATGGAGCGGAAGCTGTTCACCGCCTTGCAGGGCGAGAACGCGGAACAACTGAATGATGCCCTGTCTCAGCAAGGGTTCCGCCGCTCCCAGAACGTGCTCTACCGGCCCTCCTGTGCCGAATGTTCGGCCTGCCTGTCCGCGCGCATCCGGGTCGCGGATTTCCGCCTGTCACGCAGCCAGAAACGCACCCTGAAGCGCAACGCCCACCTGAGCCGCCGCGCCAGCTCCCCCTGGGCCACCGAGGAACAGTTTTCGCTGTTTCGCCGCTATCTGGACACGCGGCACGCCGACGGTGGCATGGCGGATATGGACGTCTTCGAATTTGCCGCCATGATCGAGGAAACCCCGATCCGCAGCCGGGTGATCGAATACACTGACATCACCACTGGCGAGCTGACGGCCGTCTCGCTGACGGACGTGCTGGAAGACGGGCTGAGCATGGTCTACTCGTTCTACGCCCCCGACCTGCAGCCACAGTCGCTGGGCACCTTCATGATCCTGGATCATGTCCAGATCGCGCTGGAGGCGGGCCTGCCCTATGTCTATCTGGGCTACTGGGTCCCGGGCAGCCCCAAGATGGGGTACAAGGCCAACTTTTCGGGGCTGGAAGTTTACACTCAGGGCGCCTGGCAGCCGATGGATAACCCAGCCGCGTTCGAGGCCGCAACCCATCCCCTGTCCACCGACCCGATTGCCGAACAGGTCGCCAATATCTCGCTCCCGGACAAGCGCAGCTACCGCAAGTAATGCGGACCATCCGAGCGGGCGCCCCTTCCCCCATCACGTCGTATAACCGGCTCTGTCGCGGACAGTGGTCGCAGCGATGGCTGTTGCGTGCCCGCCCGATAGCATAGCTTCACCTTCCCCTCATAACCCCCTGAGCCAAAAGAAAAGGCCCCCAGGAAACCGGGGGCCTTAAGTTTCAATGCTCAGGTCAGGATCACTTGGGGATCAGGTCCGGCACGATCGTCACGATCGTCGGGAAGAACCACAATATACCCAGCCCCACGACCTGGATCAGCACAAAGGGGATGATCCCGCGGTAGATGTGCCCGGTCGTGACCTCTTTGGGCGCCACGCCCCTGAGATAGAAGAGCGCAAACCCGAACGGGGGCGTCAGGAACGACGTCTGCAGGTTCACCGCCACCATGATCGTCACCCATTTGGGATCGAAGGATCCGCCGTAGATGACCGGGCCAACAATCGGGATCACGATGTAGATGATTTCCAGGAAGTCGAGCACGAAGCCCAGCACGAAGAGCACCAGCATCACGATCAGGAACACCGTGAACTCATTGTCGAAGCTCTTCAGGAACTGCTGGATGTAATGCTCGCCCCCGAAGGAGATCACCACGAGGTTCAGCAGCTGCGAGCCGATCAGGATGGTAAACACCATCGACGTCACTTTTGCCGTTTCCCGCACAACCGGTGTCAGGACCCCACCCGCAAAGAGCACCCAGCAGCCATACAGCAGGCCAAAGAGCGCATAGAGGTAGGTGCCATAGGCGAACAGGAAGGCAATCCAGCTTTCCACGCTGACGCTGGGCTGGTTGATGCGCAGGTCAAAGTTCACACCGATCAGGATGCAGATGATGATCGCGAAGGTCGACCAGATGATGACATTGCCCGAGCGGCCCTGATCCTGAAGCTTGCGATAGGCCGCCAGCATGATGGCCCCACCTGCCCCAAGCGCCGCAGCGGGCGTCGGGTTGGTGATGCCGCCCAGGATCGATCCAAGCACCGCGATGATCAGAACCAGCGGTGGGAACACCACGCGGATCAGCTCATTCTGCGTTGCCCGGATCGCGGCCTGCTTACAGCCGTAAAGCGCCATCGCGAACGGGATCGCCAGGATCAGAACAGTTGCGCCTGCGCTGGTTGTCGGAGCCACGAACAGGATGTCCCCGATCGCCAACAGGACCACGCCCAACGCGCCAACCATCAGCGGAACCGGGTTGGACGACGGGGAAATCCCGCGGCCCAGCGACAAGGTCAGACCCAGCAGAACGATGAACACGGTCACACCGGTGCCGATCGGAGCCGCAGCCGCGATCTTGGCCGCCTTGGCCGCAACCAGCTCGTCCTCGGTCAGCTTGGTGGCTTCCGCCACGCCGCCCGCCGCATCGATGGCTTTCTGTTCCTCAACCGCTGCGTCCCATGCGCTCTGACCATGCAGGTCAATCATCGACGCCTGGCATTCCGCCGACACATTGGTGCGCAGGCTTGCGGTTTCCCCAGCTTCCGAGAAGGCCGAAACGTTGACATCCTGGCTGCCGATCAGACCGACATTGGCCAGCAGGAACGCCCCGCCGATCAGACCGATCGGAACCGCCAGGAACCAGGTCAGAC